>NZ_CP027727.1:3787670-4103309 GCF_003851685.1 Pseudomonas sp. R5-89-07
TTGCTACTGGCCCTGCTCATTGCCGGCGCGTTCTACGCCATTCCCTTCATACTGTCGCACCTCTATGGCGCGCCTACCTATGGCGAGAGCGGCCTGGAACTGGTGTTTCGCGAAAACGTGGTGCGCTTCTTCGACCCCTTCGACCACATGGGCCCGATCTACACCTACCTGATCTACCTGCCGGTCTACACCCTGCCATGGGCGCCGTGCTGGATACTCGGCGCATGGCTCGCCCTGCGTCACTGGCGCCGCACGCCGCCCAACGTGCGCTGGCTGGTGTGGAGCCTGGGCCTGTTGTTCGTCTTCTTCACCGCCAGCGGCAGCCGACGCAGTTACTACGTACTGCCCCTGGTGCCCTTCGCACAGTTACTCGCCGCCTGGTGGCTGAGCGAACACCTGCGCCAACACCCGGCCAGTTGGCCGCGCTGGCAAAAAAGCTTCGGCATTGCCGCCGGCCTGCTGGTGTTGGTGCTGGGCGTGATCTACCCCTGGACCACGCGCAACGGCGGCGTGACCCGCTTCGCCGAGGACGTCCAAGCCCAGGCGATGAAGAGCTCGCCCTGGAACCAATGGCAACTGGTACTGGTTGAAGTGGACAACAAACTGCCGATGTACTTGCAGAACGGCGGCAAACCGTTCTACTACGTGAGCGAAACCCAGGACTTCCCGCGTCAGGGCGACAGCGCCGCGTTCATGGCCTGGCTGGAAAAAACCAGCGGCCAGGGGTTTGATCCAAGGCACACGATTATCGTCGCGCAGTACTCCAAGGAAGATCCTGAGCCGTTGGCCTTTCTGGGGGTTGATCATCAGGTGGTCACTACGCAACCGGATAATGGGGAGCGGTTGTTTCAGAAAAGGTCGGGGGGGAGTGTGGCGTTTATTCCTGCAGGGCGTTGAAAGGCGGCAATGGCCCGGGGCCGCTTCGCGCCCCAGCGGGAGCAAGCTCCCTCGCCACAGGGGATGACCGGCGTGGGAACGATCCGCTAGCTGGCATTTCGTCATGACTTGTAAAGGGCCAGCAAGCCACATCTCTTTAAATTGCAGGACGTTTCCGAGACAATCCCCGCCGCCTTGTGCCGGTTGGAATCGGTGGCTAGTCTGCGGTCCGTCACTGCTCATCAGTGATCGGGTTTAGTCGCTCGGCATGTCACAAGGCGCATGGTCACATGGAGTTTTATGGTGGCTGTGCGCAGGGCGCCTTCGGGCGCGCCGGATTTCCTTGTGGCCGGTCGACTAACCTGCGTACAGCCGCCACCTTCGTTTAGTCGCGAAAGGCGTTGGCTCCGATACTCACAAGGAGTTACACCATGAACAAAGTCATCCCCGACCCACCCCTCGATCCCGCCAAAGACCGTGCCGCGTTCAACCGTGCCATCGACCATTATCTGCCCACCCAAGGCTTCCACAGCGTCAATGAAGACTTGAGCTTCGAAGATGCCCTGCTCTACACCGCCAGCTTGCTCGACAGTGCTTCAGCGACGGCGCTCGATTGTGGGGAGCTGCTGAGCAGCCCGGAGCGGGCGAAGATTCTGGCGGTGTGGCATTTGCTGGAGATCGCCAAGACCACCGTGGATCGCTCCATCGAGTGCATAAGGCCGTTGAAAACAACCTCATAACCTGTGGCGAGGGAGCTTGCTCCCGTGGGGGCGCGGAGCGACCCCGCTCTTTGTTTAAAAAGACTGGGGGCGCTGCGCGCTGCTTCTTAGCTGACGTGCGCTGATCCCACATCCTGGTTGGCTGTCAGGCCGCCATCGGGGGCAAGTCGAACCGTCGCACCGCCCCCCACATTTGGATCGCGGAGCGTCAGTTAGAGAGGCTTCGGCTGCTGAGCTGTCACAGGTTTAGGGCCGCGCTAAAGTTGTGTAGATACCTATGGCTATCGGGGCTCAATGTAGGAGCGAGCTTGCTCGCGAAAAACTTCCAGGCAACGCGTTCATTCTGGATAAACGCGGTGGCTCTGAGTTCTTCGCGAGCAAGCTCGCTCCTACAAAAAGCCTTAACTGACTGGCATTAGGGCAAGCCCCCTCCCACATTGGTTACCTTCCCCCTTCAGATTCGGCGTCGGCGGTTGAGGGCGGGGATGGCGGTTTCGGGTGCTTCCACACGTGGTACGTGCGCCACTGCGCGCGCCGCCAGTTGTGCCAGTGTCGGCTGGCTGAACAAGGTGCGCGCATCCACTTCCAGCCCGGCCTTGCGCAGGCGTGCCACCAGGTTGACCGCGAGCAGCGAGTGCCCGCCGAGTTCGAAGAAATGGTCGTGGCGCCCTACCCGTTCCAGCTTGAGTACCTGCGCCCAGATCGTCGCCATCAGGTTTTCCACTTCGCCTTGCGGGGCTTCGTAGGCGCGGCTCACCACGGCGTCCAGGCCCGGTTCCGGCAGGGCCTTGCGGTCGAGCTTGCCGGCCGGGTTGAGCGGCAATGCGTCGAGTTGCACGAAGGCGGCCGGCACCATGTATTCGGGTAATTGCTCCAGTACATGGGCGCGCAATGCGTCCAGGCTGGGGGCTGGCTCGCGCAGGGTGAAGTACGCGATCAGGCGCTCGTCGCGAATCAGCACCGCCACTTCGCGCAACGCGGGATGGGCGGCCAGGCGCGCTTCGATTTCGCCCAGCTCCAGGCGCACGCCGCGCAGTTTGACCTGGAAGTCGTTGCGCCCGAGGAATTCCAGGTTGCCGTCCGGCAGGTAACGCACCACATCACCGGTGCGATACAGCCGGTCACCGGCGACGAAGGGGCTGTCGATGAAGCGTTCGGCGCTCATCTGGGGCAGGCCCAGGTAGCCACGGGCGACGCCCACACCGCCGATGTGCAGTTGGCCGCTGATGCCCATTGGCACGGGCGCGTCGTGTTCATCCAGCACATACAGGCGGGTGTTGTTGATCGCCCGGCCGATCGGCAGTTGCAGCGCGGGCACGGGCGCGCCCGGTTCCAGGGTCCATGCGCTGCTGTCCACCGTGGCTTCGGTGGGCCCGTAGACGTTGTGCAACCGCACGCCGGGCAAGCGCGCCTGCACCCCGCGCGCCAGGGCTTCGGTCAGCTCGCCACCGCCGCACAGTATGTCAGTGAGGCTGGTGCACAGGGCTGACGCATCCAATTCAAGAAACTGTTGCAACATCGCCGGCACGAACTTGATCACGCTGATGTGCTGCTCGCGGATCAGCTGGGCCAGGTACGCCGGGTCTCGATGCCCGTCGGGCCGCGCCAGCACCAGGCGCATGCCTTGGGTCAGCGGCCAGAACAGTTCCCACACCGAACCGTCGAAACTGAACGGCGCGCGTTGCAACAAGGCGCCGCCGGGGGCCTGCGGGCACAACCGCGAGCCCCAGTGCATGAGGTTGCCCAGGCCGCGATGTTCGATCATCACGCCCTTGGGGGTGCCGGTGGAGCCGGAGGTGTACATCACGTAGGCCAGGTGATCCACGGTCAAACCCGGCACCACGGGGTTGTCGCTGGGTGCCTGCTGCCAGGTGCATGGGTCGAAATCGATCACTGGCACCGCCACGTCTCCCACAAGATCACGGGTGGCGGCCTGTACCAGCAGCGCCACCGGTTGGCTGTCTTGCAGCATGTAGGCCAGGCGCTCGCGGGGGTAGCCTGGGTCGAGCGGCACATAGGCACCGCCTGCCTTGAGAATCCCCAGCAGGCCCACCACCAGGTCCAACCCGCGCTCGACGCACAGCGCCACCCGCGCATCGGGCTTTACGCCGCGCTCGCGCAGCTGGAAGGCCAATTGATTGGCGCGCTGGTTGAGTTCGCGATAGGTCAGTTGCTGCGCACCCGCCTGCACCGCCACGGCATCCGGCCTTTGCTGCGCCTGGGCTTCGAACAGCGCCTGCACGGTGAGGGTGTCGGGGTAGTCGACCGCGGTGGCGTTAAAGTCCACCAGCAATGCCTGCAACTCGTGGGCGGGCAGCACCGGCACGTCGCGCAGCGCGGTGGTCGGCGCCTGTTCCAGCGCGTCGACCAGGCCGCCGAGCGCAGTCACGAGGTAGCCCAGCACGCGTTCAGCCCCCACTTTGCGCGGCGCCTTGGCCTTGAGCCGCAAGCCGCTGGCGATGTCGTCCACGGTGAGCATCAGCGGGTAACTGAGGATGTCCTCGCTGCTGAGCAAGGCGATGCCCGGCACCAGTTTCAGGTCCGGCTCGGCGCTGGTGTGACGGTAGTTGAGCAGGCTGTTGAACAGCGGCGCGGCGCTGCTGCAGCGTTGGGCCAGCGCCAGGGATGCCTGCTCATGCGCAAGCAAGGCACTCAGTTGGGCGTGGGTGTCCGTTACGGCCTCCACCACGCGTTGCCCGGCCAGGCGCAAGCGCAGCGGCAGGGTGTTGATGAACATGCCCAGGGCGCGGTCTGCCCCCTCGCCGGCTTGCAGGCGACCGAGCAACACGGTGCCGAACACCACGTCATCGCGGCTTGCAACGCGGCTGAGCACCTGCGCCCACGCCAGGTGGAACAGGCTGGCGACGCTGACCCCAGAGGCGCGAGCCTGGGCCCGCAGCCGCTGGTTGAGCGAGTCGTCAACCGCCTGCACGAACTCTTCGATTTCGGCCCGGTCTGCCTGGCGTTCCTGCAGACCGAAGGCCAGGGTCGGTGCGTCCACATCCGCCAGGCGCTCACGAAAGAACGCCTCATGCGCCGCTTGCCGCTGCGGTGAGCGGGTCTGCGCGACCACGTTGCGGTATGGCACAGGCACCGGCAACTGTGCGTGTTGCCCCAGCAGATGGGCGCGGATTTCATCCACCAGCACGGCGGTCGAGGTGGCGTCGTTGACCAGATGATGGAAGCGCAACCTGGCGACCCAGCGCGAGTGGTGCGGTTCTTCGGCGTAATCCAGGGCCATCAGCGGCGCGCGGCGCAAGTCCAGCGGCGGGGTGTGTTCATGCAGCGGTTCGACCGGCAACCGCGCTTGGCGCCACACCACTTGCATCGGCTGATCAAGGGCATCCCACACCAGGCTGGTGCGCAGGATGTCGTGGCGGTCGATCACCTGTTGCAGGGCCTGGGCAAACGCATCCAACTGCTCGCGGCGCGCAAAGCTGAACAGCGCATGCTGCTGGTACGGATCGCGCTCATCGGTGATGTGGTGATAGAGCAAGCCTTCCTGCAACGGCGCCAGCGGGTAGATCTCCTGCACGTTGGCGGCGCCACCGGGAATGCCGGCAACGATACGCTGCAGGCTGGGTTCGTCCAGATCGGCCAGGGCCAGCATGTCGGCCGTGATCCGCGTGCAACCGGCCGGGATGCGATTGGCCGGCACCGCCACTTCGCTGCCGACACTGGCCGCCGCCAGCGCTGCCAGGGTGGGCTGGCCGAACAGCACCTGCACGTCGGCCTGCAGGCCGGCTTCGCGCATGCGTTGCACCAGCTGCACCGCCAGCAGCGAGTGGCCGCCCAGTTCAAAGAAATGGTCTTGCCGGCCGACCTGTTGTACCTGCAGCAACTCGGCCCAGATCTGCGCCAAGGTGGTTTCGACACCCTCGTGCGGCGCCTCATAGCGGCGAGTGACGAAGGCCTGCTGGGTGGGTGCCGGCAGCGCCTTGCGGTCGAGCTTGCCGTTGGCGGTGAGCGGTAACGCATCAAGGCGCACGTAGGCGGCCGGCAGCATGTAATCGGGCAGCGAGGCTTGCAGGTGCGCGCGGAGGACTTCGATCTGCAGCGAATGATGCTGGATGAACCAGGCGAGCAATTGCCCGTCACGAAACTCCACTACGGCGGTTTTGATCGAGGGATGCGTCGCCAGGGCCGATTCGATTTCCCCCAGCTCGATCCGCACGCCACGAATTTTCACCTGGTCGTCATTACGCCCCAGGTACTCCAGCGTGCCGTCCGCCCGCCAGCGCGCCAGGTCTCCGCTGCGGTACATGCGGCCGCCGTTGAACGGGTCGTCGAGAAAACGTTCGGCACTCAGATCAGCGCGATTCAAGTAGCCGCGCGCCACGCCCTTGCCACCCACATACACCTCCCCCGCTGTGCCAATCGGCACCGGCCGTTGTTGCGCGTCCAGCAGGTACACGCGTGCATTGGCGATGGGCGCGCCGATGTGCAACGGCTGGCCGACGGCAACGCGCCCGGAGGTGGCGACCACGGTGGCTTCGGTGGGGCCGTAGTTATTGATCACGTCGAACGTCTGCGCCCGATTGAACCCGCGCAGGCGATCGCCGCCGATCAGCAAGGTGCGCAACGTGGGGTGCGCAAGGCGCTGGCTGAAGGCGTATTCGGCCACGGGCGTGGGCAGGAAACACACGTCCAGCGGCTGACTGCGCCACCAGTCGAGCAGCGCATCGATATCTTCCGCGCCGTCATGGGCGGGCGGCAGATGCAGGGTCGCGCCCACGCACAGCGCAGGCCAGACCTCCCAGGCCATCGCGTCGAAACCAAACCCGGCGATACTCGCGGTGTGGCTGCCCGCGTGCAGGTCGAAGGCCTGGCAATGCCAGTCCACCAGGTTGGACACGCTGTGGTGTTCGACCATCACGCCCTTGGGCAAGCCCGTGGAGCCGGAGGTGTAGATCACATAAGCGAGGTTGGACGCCGTCACCGAGGCCTGCGGGTTGCTGTCGCTGCCGGGGTCGCTGGAAGGTTCCAGCACAAGCACCGGCACCTCCAATGCCGGCAGGCGATGCAGTAAGTCGTGTTGAGTCAGTACCGCCACGGGCGCGCTGTCGTGCAGCAAGTAATTCACGCGTTCGGCGGGGTGCGCCGGGTCTATCGGCACATAGCAAGCGCCGGCCTTGAGCACCGCCAGCAACCCCGCCAAGGTCTCCAGGCCGCGCCGCGCCAGCACCGCCACGCGGTCATCCGGCTGCAGGCCATGGGCCAACAGTCGATGGGCCAACGCATTGGCTTGGCTGTTGAGCTGGGCGTACGTCAACTGCCGCCCCTGGTATACCGCCGCGACGGCCAGCGGTGTGCGCTCGGCTTGCGCCTCGATACGCCCGTGCAGGGTCTGCGGTGTGGCATTGGGTTGAGCGGTGGCGTTCCATTGCTGCAACCGGGCCCGGTCCCGCGGCGTCAACAAATCAAAGTTGCCCACCGTGAGCGTGGTGTCGGCCAGGCCCTGCTCCAACAACCCGGTCACGCACTGCGCCAACACCTGCACTTCGCTCTGCTCAAAGTACGCCTGGTTATAGACGCAATGCAGGCACGCGGTGTCCTGGTAACGGTTGCTGCGCAAGTGGATCGCGATCGGCAGCGGCTCATGGTGGTTGGACACCTTGACCGCCCGGGCCTGCACCTGGTCGTAGCGCAGGTCATGGTCGTCCTGCTCGAACGACACCGACAGGTCGAACAACTGGCCGCGGTCCGTACGCCGCAGTCCCAGCTCGCGGTTCATCTCGCTCAAGGGGAAACGCTGGTGGCGAAAGTCCTGCTTGAGCTGGTCACGCACCCCGCGCACCAACTCGCTGAAACTCATGGCCTCGCTGAACTGCAAACGTACCGCGCTGACCTGGGCGAACAAGCCGACCGTGGACCGAAAACGCGCGTTGGAGCGGTTGAGAATCGGCAGCCCCACCACCCACTCATCGCGCTGGCTGGTACGGGTGAAATACACATACAACGCCGCCAGCAACACATGGAACGCCGACGCCTGGTATCGGTTGGCGACCTGTTCCATACGGTTGAGCAGCGCCACCGGGAAGTCTTGCACGAAGGTGTTGCTCGCAGCCTTGGCGGTGTGCCTTGGGCTGAGCAGCGGCTCGGGCAACGCCTGGTATTTGGCCAGCCAATAGTCACGATCGCGGGCGTAGCGGGCCGATTGCAGGTAGCGCTGGTCGGTGTCGATAAAGTCGACATAAGACGGTGCCAACGCTTGCGTTTGCCCGCCGCGCTGCAGGGCGGTGTACAGCTGAGCAAGGGATTGCAGCATCTGGCCGAACCCCCAGCCATCGAGGATCAGGTGATGGGCCTGGGTGCCGAGGCGGTAATGATCGTCGTCGAGCTTGACCAGGAAAAACCGAAACAGTGGCTCGCCGCTCATTGCGTAGGGCCGGGCCATTTGCGCCTGCATCAAGGCCTGGGTAGCGGCCTCGGGGTCGGGCAACGCGCAGAAGTCGTATTGCGGCACGTCCACCGTCCATTCGGCGGTGAAGGTTTGCCGGGGCACGCCATTGGCGTCGCTGTGCAGCTGGGTACGCAATGCATCGTGCCGGGCCACCAGCAGCTCGACCGCGTGCTGGATCGACTCGGGTGCGATGGCGCCGGCCAGATCAACATAGCCGCCGATGTTGTACAGCGGCGAATCGCCCGCGCGTAGTTGGTCGAGCCAGATGTCCTGTTGTGCGGCGGTGAGGGGGAAGCTGGCCGGCAGACTGGAAAGTTGCGTCATAAGATCCTTCTCATGGGGGTCAGGCACTGGCCGCGCAGGGTCGCCCATTACCACGAATTGCCGGATTTGAGCATGCTGATGGGGTGGCGCCTGACACCCGAAACCCGGACATCCAAACGGATTGGGATGGGCATGACTGAGGGTTCACTGCTGAAACGATTAAAGGCTTGTAGGAAATTGGCCACACTCAGCCGACGTTAAATTTGAAAAATATTTTTAATTTTTAACATTTGCGTTTTTTATCAATGGCTTAGTCTGTGATGAACATTCAGGCATCTCCTTCGTGCAGCGAATTATCCGTAAGAAACGTCGAATTAATGACGCGGATTTTATGGCAGCGTATGTCCCTCGTTTCCGCTACATACGTAGGATTAATCGCTATGGCTAAATGAAATCTCGAACGCCGAGTTACGTTCAAGCAGTACGGAGCGCCCCGAACAGACCGAGGGCACCCGTTGACGGTTTTCGACATCAAGGATGAGATGGCTATGAGTCTGACCCGTAGTATTGCCGACACCCAGAGCCCACAGTTCTACGCCGAAATGGGCGAGCTGATTTCAAGCAGCGGCCAGGCACATTTCGCCGCCAACATGCTGCATCTGGTGGACAAATGGATACCGATTCATCTGGTGGACCTCAGCGAGTGGAGCCTCGATGAACTGCGTGACAGTGTTCTGGACATCAAGCTGCTTGGCAGCGCCGGCCTGAACAATGATCTACCCGCGCCCCAGACCCTGCATTCGCTCAATGACCATCCCCTGCTGCAACAGATGCTGCGCATGCAGGACCCGCTGTTGATCCAGATGAAAGCCAAGGCCGACAGCGCGCACCCGCGTGGCAGTTCGCACCAGTGCAACCTGGTCTCGCGCCAGGGTCATCGGCGCTGCGTGATTTCGCTCTACCGTCCGCCTGCCGAACGTGGGTTTTCCCTGGTTGAGCTGTCGTTTCTCAAATGCCTGTCCGACACCTTGCTTCCGCTGATGGAGCGGCATGTGCAGTTGCTGCGCCAAGCGCCGCACGCCGAGGTGGAACCGGGGCAAAACGTGCTGGAGCAATCGCAATTGCAGCGTGAGTTCTACAAGCGCCTATCGCTGAGCGACATCACGCTTTCGGCACGCGAGCAGGAAGTCTGCCTGGGCCTGTTGACGGGCGGCACCGTGCCGCAGATCGCGGAAAAACTCAGTGTGAAAAACAGCTCGATTGAGACCTACCTCAAACGCGCGGCCGCCAAGCTCGGCGTGAGTGGCCGACACGGCCTGGCCAAATGGATGGTGGGCGCCTGATGCACAAACGGATATTCACCGCCGTTGGCGTGGCCTGGATGCTCGGCGGGTGTTCGCTGATTCCTGAATACCAGCGGCCCGACGCGCCAGTGCCGACGCACTATCCCCAAGACGGGGTTTACCGCCAGGCGCAGGCCGGCACGCTGCCCCAGACATCTGATTGGCAGCAGGTTTTCCACGACGCAGCCCTGCAGCAGTTGATTGACGCTGCATTGGTCAACAACCGTGACCTGCGGGTTGCGGCGCTGAATGTGCAGGCGTTCCAGGCGCAGTATCGCATCCAGCGCGCCGACCTGTTCCCGGCGGTGTCCGCCACGGGGGCCGGCAAACGCCAGAAGTTGCCGGGGGCCGTGACTGGCACCGGCCAGTCGGCGATTACCTCAACCTATTCGGCGACCCTGGGCCTGAGCGCCTATGAACTGGACCTGTTCGGCCGCGTGCGCAGCCTCAGCGAACAGGCCATGCTGACTTACCTGAGTACCGAGCAAGCCCGGCGCAGCACACAATTGAGCCTGGTGGCCAACGTCGCCAACGCCTACCTGACGTGGCGTGCCGACCAGGAGCTGCTGGCCCTGGCCGCGCAGACCCTGGCCGCCAACGACCACAGCTGGCAGCTGACACGCCGCAGCCAAACCGCAGGCAAGGCCTCGGCCCTGGACGTGGTACAAGCACGCACCGCAGTGGAAAGTACCCGCGCCAGCGTGGCCCGCTACGAGCGCCAGGTGGCCCAGGACCTCAACAACCTCACCCTGCTGGTCGGCGGCCCGGTGGATGCCGACCTGCCCTCGCGTCCCCTGTCCGACGATCTGCTGGCCCGCGTGCCTGCGGGGCTACCCTCAGACCTGCTGCAACGGCGCCCGGACATCCTCCAGGCCGAACTCCAGTTGCAGGCGGCCAACGCCAATATCGGCGCGGCCAGGGCGGCGTTCTTTCCGTCGATCACGCTAACGGCCAACGCCGGCAGCACCAGCACGCAACTCTCGGGGTTGTTCAAGGGTGGCGCGGGCACCTGGACGTTTCAGCCGCAGATCAACCTGCCGATCTTCAACGCCGGCAGCCTGCGCGCCAGCCTTGACTACGCCAAGCTGCAGAAGGACATCACGGTGGCGCAGTACGAAAAGTCCATCCAGACCGCATTTCAGGAAGTCGCCGATGGCCTCGCGGCGCGCCAGACCTTCAACGAGCAGCTGGCCGCACAAAGGGACTTCGTCGCCGCCAACCAGCGCTATTACGACCTGGCCCAGCACCGCTACCGCAGTGGCGTCGACAGCAACCTGACCTTTCTCGATGCGCAGCGCTCGTTGTTCAGTTCACAGCAGGCGCTGATTGTCGATCGACTGGCGCAACTGGTCGCGGAGGTGAATGTGTATACCGCGCTGGGAGGTGCGTGGAGCGAGCCACCGGGTCTGGCGATCACGCGTTAGAGCAACTTCAGGCCAATGACGGAATGGCTGTTCCAGTCACGCTTGTCCAGTGGCTGCTTATCCCCGTAATAGTCAATAAAGCCGCCAACGACCGCCATGGAATGAAATGCGCTGGCGAGGGTGCCGATGGCTCCGTTGCGCAAGTCCTCGAGCGTTGCGGGGGCAACGAAGTCCTTCAGGCCCAGGCGGCGCAGCGCCTGCCCCGGATACTCGCCATCATTCAAACTGTGCATCGCAGTGGCGAAACTCTGATTGGCCACGCCGTCGTTGTTTTCCAGATACGCGCGCTTGGCGCTGACTGCATATAAGAAGTGCGCGTTGACCAGTACATCATTGGGCCGGGCGGCGCCGAAATTTGCACCGGCCCTGGCCTGTTCCAATTCGCCATGCGTGATGTCCAGTTTGAACCCGTCACGCATGACGACACGATAGCCGGTGTCGGTAGCCTGTACTGACGTGTAAATACCGTGAGGGTTATGACCGAACTTCATCATGGCGGCTTTAATGGCGGATACCGTTACGCAATTGCCTTCGGTCAACTGATAGAAATCCTGGAAGATATCATTGGGTTTGACGCCCGTATTCTCGCGTGTGCCTTTTAGAAACTTATCGTGATTATCAACCCGCCGTTCATTCACTGAAGCATTATCGTAAGGCGCAGGTTTTACTTCGACTGCCGGTTTAAACCGCGCGGATAACAGGGCTAATAAACGCTCCAACTCACCCACCAGGCAACTCAACTGCTCAACTGTTCCGGTGGGTGCAGCCTTAACGGAAGAACCTGGAGAAATAACCGCACCGCTCGCCTCTAAAAGGCCAGCGACAGCATAATTAACGTTAGACACTAACATCTTCAATCACTCATAACGGGCAAAAAAAAGGCGCACGAAACTTCAGCGCCATGAACACTGCGGCCGACTGCTTTACTGATAACCAGCCGATTTAATAGGCTGTCTGACTCAATCTCGTAGCGTGACGACCTTCAGTGAGGGCGAGACTGGCTTGTTGTATAACTGCCCCTCCATGGCCCCCTCAAAGATGGCACCATTTTTGGTTCTCCCGCCTTTATCCAATGGCACCCCGACGCGCGCCCCCAATGTTCCGGCTTCAACGACCTGAATATGCTCTTTCAGCCCCAGGTACGACAACGCCGTATTGCCGTCGATGCCCTGCCCCGCGCCCGCCAGCACACCCGGAAAAGTACGGTGGGCATGGTAGGCACTGTCTGTGCCGTACAGTTTGAAGAACGGGTCCGTTGCGTTGTTGCGCTCCAGTTCCATGTGTTGACGCTTGCTCATCACCCCAAATAGAAATTGCGCATCCTTGACCATGCTTTCATCAGCACCGCTGAATTTTGCCGCCTTGGCCGCCAGTTGAAGCTCCTCACGGGTGATATGAAGGCTAAAGCCATCTTTCATCGTAACGTTGTAGCCGTCCCCACTCTCGACGACGTCCTTGAACACCCCGGCAGGGCTTTGCCCGAAGGTGGCCATGGCGACTTTAATCGCCGCGACATGCTCTTCTCTTCCCATCGTGCCCACGTAGGGATAATTCTCGTACGTGGCGCGCAGCCCATTGCGCAGATCATCGGGCTTTTGCCCCTTGGTTTTTTCCGACAAAAACGTGTTCGATAGCACCCTGTGTTTATCGGAAAACATGTCAATAAGTTCGCTATCAAAAGCGCTTCGGCTACTGGCCAGATCCGACCGATTCATGAACGGCGCCAATTGTTCTTTCCATACACCCTGACTGGGTTGCACGGTCTCGGGGGCCGGCGCGACATCGATCCGGGGCGTGGGAATGACATTCACCAATGGCTTGGGTATCACGGCGACGGGCGGCCGTGGCGCAGGTAGCGCATTCTCCTCGTTCATCCATGTTTTAAGGCTTGTCACGAGCGTGCCGAGTAATGTCAATAGTTCAGTCATTGCCCGGTCATTACTGCTCGACTGTGCAGTTTGGCCTATTCCAGGGTGCGCCGGCACTTGTCCAAAACGATTGAATCGGTCGGTAGTTGAATGATCCGGTGTTTTATCCAGCTGCCCGGAAGTTGCATAGGCGCTGTAAGCATGCCCGTTGCCAGACGTATTAAGCGTGACCATTGTGTTTAGCCTCATTAATCAAAGGATGGGAACCACACTTGCCAACCGTCACCGTCGGTCATTGAATCCGGCAAGCTTTCATGCGTGGCAAGTCGGTGAGAAAGGTTCCTGATATCCCAGAGGCAACAGGTAACAACGTCCTTCTATTTCAGCTGATTTCTATCGGAAAATTCCTCAACCTCGACGTTTTCATCTGAACGAACCTCAGCGCAATCCCACCTGGCGCAGCCGATATTCCCCCGGTGTTACCTGCGCATAGCGAAGGAAGAACCGACTGAAGTAGGCCGGGTCCTTGAACCCCAGCTGGTAGCAGATTTCATTCGCGGAGCTGCCGGTAAACAGCAACAGGCGCTTGGCTTCCTGCATCACACGCTCCAGGATCAGGCGCTTTGACGGCAGGTCGGCGATGCGCCGGCATACCTCATTGAGCCGCGCCGGTGTGACGCCGATTCTCTCGGCATAGCGCGCCAGCGGCCAATGTTCCAGATAGTGCGCTTCGATCAATTCGTTGAAGCGGTGAAAGATGCGCAAGTCTTCATGAGGCATAGGGCGCGCCGGCAGCGCATGCGCGCACAGACGCAGCAGGTGAATCATGATCAGGCGGGTCAAGCTGTCCAGGGCAGCGGCGCGCCCTGCCCGCTCAGCGTTGATCTCGCCGCTCAATGCGTCGAAGAGTTGATCCAGACCCTGTGCCTCAGGCCCGAGCGCAACGCAGGCAGCGCCCGAGGCAAGGCTCGGATCAGCCTCGATCAACCCCCACACCAGTTGCTGGCGCACCGTCAGCACATGTCCGTCGGCATCGGCCTCGGTGACAAAGGCGTGGGGCACCGTTGGCGGCGTGAGGAAAAACATCGGCCCCGACTCCACGAACTGTCGGTCGTCCAGGTAGACCCGCACCGTACCGCTCTTGACGTAATGCACCTGGAAAAAACGGTCATGCCGGTGCACGGGCATGTTGCGCCCGAAAAAACCCGCCAGGTTGCCGAGCTTGTCGTAATGCACCTCGGCATCGCTGTAACGCTGGTCGTAGACCTGCCCGATATTGATATTCGGAATCGGCTGCACTGGGCCCTCTGCTTGTTATTGGGTGCCGCCGGATTCTGCCACGCTTGACGGTAGTTAACATATTAATTATAACGTTAACAACTTAACGAACTGCCTATGCAGCAGTCGCCACCGCCAGGAGAAACGCATGAGTCGTACCCTGCACGATGTTGCCAACGGCACCCTGCTCGGCGTTGCGCTGAACTACCAGGGCCTGCTGGATCAGCATCTCGCCGCCTTCCAGCAGGCGCCCTACCAGAAGCCACCGACCCAGCCGGTGCTGTTCATCAAAACCCCGAATACACGCAACCGGCACGGCGGCGTGGTGCCGCACCCCCGGGGCGAACGCCTGCAACCGGGCCCGGCGCTGGGTGTGGTGATCGGCCAGCGAGCCAGCCGCGTCAGCCTGGACAATGCCATGGCCCACGTGGCCGGGTACGTGGTGGTGAATGAGTTCAGCCTGCCGGAAGACAGCTACTACCGCCCCGCTATCAAAGCCAAATGCCGCGATGGGTTGTGTGCCATCGGGCCGGAGCTGGTCCCACGCGATCAGGTCGCCAACCCCAATCAGCTAAGCCTGAAGCTGTTCGTCAACGGCGAACTGCGCCAGCAAAACACCACCGCCCACTGGGTGCGCGATATCCCGCAATTGATCGCCCAGATCAGCGAATTCATGACCCTGTACCCCGGCGACGTGCTGATTACCGGCACACCGGAAGGTCGCGTGGATGTGCAGCCTGGGGACAGGGTTGAAGTCGAAATCGCCGGCGTCGGTCGCCTGGCCAACACGGTGCAGGCGGAGGGATTGTCATGAAGCGCGCGCGTATCCGTTTTGACGGGCAAATCCACTCCGTGCAGGTCGAGGCGAACAATGCTGTGCGCCTGAACGACGGTCGCTTGCTCGCCGAAGCACAGGTGCAATGGCTGCCACCGGCCACCGGCACCCTGTTCGCCCTCGGCTTGAATTATGCCGACCATGCCGCCGAATTGGCCTTCGCCCCGCCCGCCGAACCGCTGGTGTTCATCAAGTCGTTCGGCACCTGCACCGGCCATCGCGAGGTCACGTGGCGCCCGGACCACGTCGCCTACATGCACTACGAGTGCGAACTGGTGGCGGTCATCGGTAAGACCGCACGCAACGTCAAGCGCGCCGACGCCCTGGATTACCTGGCCGGCTATACGGTGTGCAACGACTATGCGATCCGCGACTACCTGGAAAACTACTACCGCCCCAACCTGCGCGTGAAAAACCGCGACGCCACCACCCCGGTCGGCCCGTGGATCGTTGATGTGGCGAATGTACCCGACCCCGGCAACTTGACGTTGCGCACCTGGATCAACGGCGAGTTGCGCCAGCAAGGCAGCACCCAAGACATGATTTTCGATATCCCCTACCTCATCGAATACCTGTCCAGCTTCATGACCCTGCAACCCGGCGACATGATCGCCACCGGCACGCCCGAAGGCCTGGCCGATGTAGTGCCCGGCGATGAAGTGGTGGTGGAAGTCGAAGGCGTGGGTCGCCTGGTCAACCGGATTGTCAGCGAGACGGAGTTCTTCTCCGTGCGAAAAGAGGCGTGAGCAGCATGATCAAACATTGGATCAATGGCCGTGAGGTCGAGAGCAAAGACACTTTCATCAACTACAACCCCGCCACCGGCGAGGCCATCGGCGAAGTCGCCAGCGGCGGGCCCGAGGAAGTGGCGCAGGCCGTTGCGGCGGCCAAAGAAGCCTTTCCCAAGTGGGCCAACACGCCGGCCAGGGAACGCGCACGCCTGATGCGCAAGCTGGGTGAACTGATCGAACAGAACGTGCCGCGCCTGGCTGAGCTGGAGACCCTCGACACCGGCCTGCCGATCCACCAGACCAGGAACGTATTGATCCCGCGTGCCTCGCACAACTTCGATTTCTTCGCCGAAGTCTGCACGCGCATGGACGGCCACAGTTACCCGGTGGACGACCAGATGCTCAACTACACCCTCTACCAGCCGGTGGGCGTGTGCGGCTTGGTGTCGCCCTGGAACGTGCCGTTCATGACCGCCACCTGGAAGACCGCGCCGTGCCTGGCGTTGGGTAATACGGCGGTGTTGAAAATGTCGGAACTGTCGCCGCTGACGGCCAATGAACTGGGGCGCCTGGCGGTGGAAGCCGGGATTCCCAACGGCGTGCTCAATGTGATCCAGGGCTACGGCGCCACCGCTGGCGACGCCCTGGTGCGCCACCCGGATGTGCGCGCGATTTCCTTCACCGGCGGCACCGCCACCGGCAAGAAAATCATGCAGACCGCCGGCCTGAAAAAATACTCCATGGAACTGGGCGGCAAATCGCCGGTGTTGATCTTCGAGGACGCCGACCTGGAGCGCGCCCTTGACGCTGCGCTGTTCACCATCTTTTCGCTGAATGGCGAACGCTGCACCGCCGGCAGCCGGATCTTCATCCAGGAGAGCGTCTACCCGCAGTTCGTCGCCGAGTTCGCAGCCCGTGCCAAGCGCCTGGTCGTCGGTGATCCGCAGGACCCCAACACCCAGGTCGGCTCGATGATTACCCAGGCGCACTATGACAAGGTCACCGGCTACATCAGGATCGGGCTCGAGGAAGGCGCCACCCTGCTCGCCGGCGGCCTGGAGCGCCCGGCCAACCTGCCGGCGCACTTGAGCAAAGGCCAGTTCATCCAACCGACGGTGTTTGCCGATGTGGATAACCGCATGCGCATCGCCCAGGAAGAGATCTTCGGCCCGGTGGTGTGCCTGATACCGTTCAAGGATGAAGCCCAGGCGCTGCAGTTGGCCAACGACACCGAGTACGGCCTGGCTTCCTACATCTGGACCCAGGACATCGGCAAGGCCCACCGCCTGGCGCGCGGTATCGAAGCGGGCATGGTATTTATCAACAGCCAGAACGTGCGCGACCTGCGCCAGCCGTTCGGCGGGGTCAAAGGCTCCGGCACCGGGCGTGAAGGCGGCCAATACAGTTTTGAAGTGTTTGCCGAGATCAAGAACGTGTGTATTTCCATGGGCAGTCATCACATTCCGCGTTGGGGTATTTAGGTCCCGAACAGGCGTGCTTGCTGTGGGCGTCGGCCTTACAAGAATAATTATTCAGGAGAATCATCATGGGCGAAGTGGTCCTGGCGGCGAAGATCTGCCACGTACCGTCGATGTACCTGTCGGAATTGCCCGGCAAGCATCACGGCTGTCGCGAAGCAGCGATTGCCGGCCATAAGGAAATCGGCCGAAGGGCCCGCGAGCTGGGCGCGGATACGGCGGTGGTGTTCGACGTGCACTGGCTGGTCAACAGCGGTTACCACGTCAACTGCGGCGCGCAGTTCCAGGGCACCTACACCAGCAACGAGCTGCCGCACTTCATCAAGAACATGGACTACGCCTACCCAGGTTGCCCCGAACTGGGCGAGTTGATCGCCGCCGAAGCCAACCTGGCCGGGGTGCGCAGCATGGCCCATAACATTCCGAGCCTGGAGCTGGAATACGGCACGCTGGTACCGATGCGCTACATGCACATGGGCGTGCCTGACGCGGAGAAATTCCAGGTGATTTCCATCGCCGCGTGGTGCGCCTGGCATCGCCTGGAAGACAGCTTCGCCTTCGGCGCCGCCGTGCGCCGGGCGATCGAGAAAAGCGAGCGCAAGGTGTTGGTCTTGGCGTCGGGCTCGCTGTCCCACCGCTTCTCCGATGACCGCCAGGCCGAAGCGAATATCCACAACTGGACCCGCGAATTCGACAAGCAGATGGACCTGCATGTGGTGGACATGTGGAAGCAAGGTCGCTTCAAGGAGTTCTGCGCCATGCTGCCCGACTACGCCGAACACTGCTTCGGCGAAGGCAAGATGCACGACACCGCGATGCTGCTGGGCCTGTTGGGCGGGCCGGAGTATGCCCAGCCGGCCGAGATCATCACGCCGCCGTTCGGCAGCTCGGGCACCGGCCAGATCAATGCGATTTTCCCGCTGTGACCCTGGGAGCAACCCATGCCGCACTTTATTGCCGAGTACACCGACAACATCGAGCAACAGGCCGACCTGCCCGGCCTGTTTGAAAAAATCCACCGCGTGCTGGGCGACAGTGGCGTGTTTCCGTTGGCCGGCATTCGCAGTCGCGGTGTGCGCCTGGACACGTGGCGCATGGCCGACGGCAAGCATGATTACGCCTTCGTGCACATGACCCTCAAGGTCGGTCATGGCCGCGACCAGGCCACACGCCAAGCGGTTGCCCAAGCGTTGTTCGCGGTAATCACCGACCACTTCGCCGAACTGCAGGCGCAGCGCTTGCTGGCCCTGTCGTTCGAGGTGATCGAACTGCACCCGCAGCTCAACTTCAAGCAGAACAACGTACATGCGTTCCTGAACCATCCGGCGGGCTGAAACGCCCCCTTCACGGCCACTCAAACAAAAAGTACAACATCATGAGCACAGCCAATTCCACTGCAAGCCTGCGGCTTGCCGAGCACGACCGCACCCATCGTTTAGTGACCTGGCGCCTGATGCCCCTGTTGCTGGTGTGTTACCTGTTCGCCCATCTGGACCGTATCAACATCGGTTTCGCCAAGATGCAGATGAGCAATGACCTGCACTTGAGCGACACGGTGTACGGGTTCGGCGCCGGACTGTTCTTCATTGCCTATGCGTTGTTCGGCGTACCCAGCAACATGGCACTGGACCGCGTCGGGCCAAGGCGCTGGATCGCCAGCCTGATGGTGGTGTGGGGCCTGTTGTCGACCGGCATGATGTGGGTGGAGAGCGCGCGCGGCTTTTATGTCCTGCGCTTTTTACTCGGGGTGGCCGAGGCCGGTTTTTTTCCCGGCATCCTGGTGTTGCTCAACCGTTGGTACCCGGCCCGCCGTCGCGGTCAGGTCACTGCGCTGTTCGCGATTGCGGTGCCGATGGCCGGGGTGCTGGGCGGGCCGATTTCCGGGGCGATCCTGGAGAACTTTCATGACGTGGGCAGCCTGCGCGGCTGGCAGTGGATGTTTTTGATCGAAGGCGCGCCGGTGGTCTTGCTGGGGCTGGTGGTGCTCAAGTGGTTGCCGGACAGTTTCGATTCGGTGAACTGGTTGAGCCGCGAGCAAAAACAGCAGTTGCGCGAGCAGCTCAGCCATGAAGAACAACGCAAGACCATCACTTCGTTCCGCGGCATTCTACGCGACCGGCAGGTGTGGCTGCTGGTGGCGGTGTACTTCGCGGTGATGCTGGCGGTCAACACCCTGGCGTTCTGGATGCCCAGCCTGATCCACGGCGCCGGTATCGGCCGCGACAGCCAGGTGGGCCTGCTCAGTGCTGTGCCGTACCTGGCCGGCTGCTTTTTCATGCTCGGTTGCGGACGCTCGTCCGACCGCCACCGCGAACGTCGCTGGCACCTGTGTGTGCCGCTATTGATGGCGGCGCTCGGCATTGCCGTGACGGGCCTGGCGCCGGGCAACCCGCTGCTGGTGATGGGTGGCCTGGTGCTCGCCGGCATGGGCGCCAGCGCGGCGCTGCCGATGTTCTGGCAATTGCCGCCGGCATTTCTCTCCAACACCACCCAGGCCGCCGGTATCGCCATGATCAGCTCGTTCGGCAGCATCGCCGCATTCCTCGCGCCGTACCTGATCGGCTGGGTGCGCGACGCCACCCAGAGCGCCAGCCTGGCGCTGTACCTGCTCGCCCTGTTCATCGCCCTCGGTGGCCTGCTGGTGCTGCGCACCCATGCCGCCATTGTCAACCCACACTAGAGACCGTTGCCATGCTCGACTCCTCGCAAATCCTCGCCGCCGCCGCCCGGTTGGACCGTGCCGAACGCAGCCGCGAACAGGTGCGTCAGTTTTCCCTCGACTATCCCGCTATCACGCTTGACGACGCGTATGCCATTCAGCGCGCCTGGGTGGCCCAGAAGATCAAGAACGGGCGCACCGTAAAAGGTCACAAGATCGGCCTCACGTCGCGGGCCATGCAGGTGTCATCGAACATCACCGAGCCTGACTACGGCGTCCTGCTCGATGACATGTTTTTCGACGAAGGCAGCGATATTCCCTTCGAGCGTTTCATCGTGCCGCGGGTGGAAGTGGAGCTGGCGTTTATCCTCGGCAAGCCACTCAAAGGCCCGAATTGCACGGTGTTCGACGTGTTGGACGCCACCGAATGGGTGATTCCGGCACTGGAAATCATCGACGCGCGCATCCAGCAGGTCGACCCGCAGAGCAACGCCACACGCAAGGTGTTCGATACCATTTCCGATAACGCCGCCAATGCCGGGGTGGTGCTCGGTGGCCGCGCCGTGCGACCCACCGATATCGACCTGCGCAAAGTGCCGGCGGTGCTGTACCGCAATGGCGTGATCGAAGAGTCCGGCGTGTCGGCGGCGGTGCTCAACCACCCGGCCAAGGGCGTGGCCTGGCTGGCCAACAAACTGGCGCCCTACGACGTGACCCTGCTACCGGGCCAGGTCATCCTCGGCGGCTCGTTTACCCGGCCGGTGGCTGCGCGGGCGGGCGACACCTTCCATGTGGATTACGACCTGCTCGGGTCGATTGCCTGCCGCTTCGTCTGAACCTGGAGAACCGTCATGGACATGCCCCTCAACCGCTTCAAACAACGCCTGCTCCGCGGCGAGGTACAGATCGGCCTGTGGCTCGGCCTCGCCGACGCCTACTCTGCGGAGCTGGCGGCCAACGCCGGTTTCGACTGGCTGCTGATCGACGGTGAACACGCGCCCAATCCGTTGCCGGCGATGCTTGCGCAATTGCAGGCGGTGGCGCCCTACCCCAGCCAGCCGTTGATTCGCCCAGTGATCGGCGACAGCGCCTTGATCAAGCAACTGCTGGATATCGGCGCCCAGACGCTGTTGGTGCCCATGGTGGAAAACGCCGGACAGGCCCGCGAACTGGTGCGCGCGATGCGCTATCCGCCACAGGGTATACGAGGCGTCGGCAGTGCCCTGGCGCGTGCGTCGCGCTGGAATACCGTCCCCGGCTACCTGGACCAGGCCGACGCACAGATGTGCCTGCTGGTGCAGATTGAAAATCGTCAAGGCCTGGCCAACCTGGACGCCATTGCCGCAGTCGAAGGTGTAGACGGTGTGTTTATCGGCCCGGCGGACTTGAGCGCCTCACTCGGGCATCGCGGCAATCCCGGGCACCCCGAGGTGCAGGCCGCGATCGAGGACGCCATCGTGCGCGTGGTGCAGTCCGGCAAGGCGGCGGGGATTCTCAGCGCCGACGAACGCCTGGCGCGGCGCTATATCGAGCTGGGTGCGACGTATGTGGCGGTGGGCGTGGATACCACCGTATTGATGCGCGGGTTGCAGAGTTTGGCCGGGAAATTCAAAGGCACTCCAGAGGCGGTACACACCGGTGAAGTCTACTGATATCCAATGTGGGAGGGGGCTTGCCCCCGATGGCAGTCTGTCAGCCAGCTTATGTGTCGCTGATACACCGTCATCGGGGGCAAGCCCCCTCCCACACTTTGATCTGTTGTGTTTAAGAGACCGTCTTATCGCTTGATGTTCTTCAAGTCATCCAGCAGCCCCAACAAGGCCTGGAATTTCTCTTCGCCAAACTGATCCTGCAACCGCTGGTAGTTCGCCTCCATGCACTGGCTCATGGAGTCAAAACTGGCCTTGCCCTTGTCGGCCAAAGTCACCAATACCCGGCGCTGGTCCTGCTCGGCCTTGCGCCGGTGCACCATGCCGGCGGCTTCCATGCGTACCAGCACGCCGGTCATGCTCGGTTTGAGGATGCAGGCCAGTTCCGCCAGTTGGTAAATCTCCAGCTCACCGTGCTGTTCGAGGATGCGGATGATGCGCCACTGCTGTTCGGTCAAACCGTGTTCGTTCAAGGAGGGGCGGAAGAAACTCATGGCCGCTTCGCGGGCTTGCAGCAGGGCCAGGGTCAGGGATTGTCGAGGTTTGGACATGGGTATCAGGGTCACGAAGTATTTAGTTAATAATTTAACGAAACTCTAACATTCCCGGGCGCCGAGCGCGCTATAACTTGTGGGAAGCGCCTGCCCGTGGCGCGCTGAATCAAAACACCGGGCAGGCACGATCAAGACTTCCATCCCGCCAGGGCCCCTAATGGAGGCATCCGCTTCAGCGCCTTCCTTCACTTTGCCAGGCTGCGCCATGATCAACATCGAGACCCCCACGTATTACACCGCCACCAAGAAATACAACCTCAGCTTCCCGACCCTGGAACAGGATATCGACGCCGACGTCGTGGTGATCGGCGGCGGTTTTTCCGGGATCAACACGGCCCTGGAGCTGGCCGAAAAAGGCATCACCAATATTGTCGTGCTCGAGGCCCGCTACCTCGGCTTTGGCGGCACCGGCCGTAACGGCGGGCAAATCATGGCGGGCATCGGCCACGACCTGGAAAAGATCAAGAAGGACGTCGGCGAAGACGGCCTGCGCCAAGTGTTCGAGATCAGCGACCTGGGCGCGGACATCATCAAGAACCGCATCGCCAAGTACAACATCGATGCGGACTTCTGCCACGGCTACGGCTACATGGGCTTCAACGCCCGCCAGGAAAAAACCCTGCGCGCCTGGGAGAAAGACTTCAAATCGGTCAACAGCCAGCACGAGATCCGTTTTCTCGGTGGCTCGGACGTGCAACAGATCATCGGCTCCACCGCCTATACCAGCGCCCTGCTCCATATGGGCGGCGGCCATGTGCACTCGCTGAACCTGTTGCTGGGCGAAGCCACCGCGCTGGCCAGCCACGGCGTGCGGATCTTCGAGAACAGCCCGGCCCTGGAAGTCAGCTACGGCGAGCGCATCACCGTGCGTACCGGGCGCGGCTCGGTGCGCGCCAGCAAGTTGCTGTGGGCCTGCGACAGTTTCCTCAACAAACTGGAACCCGAACTGCACCGCTCGACCATCAACACCTATGCGTTCCAGATGATGACCGAGCCCTTGCCTGAGGAGCTGATCCAGCGCATCAGCCCGATTCGCGGGGCCTACAGCGACATTCGCCCAGTCATCGATTACTACCGCGTGACCAACGAAAATCGCCTGCTGTTCGGCGCCGCGACGCCATGGGTAGAGCATATCCCCGGCGATCTGAAGGCCTGGAACCGCAACCTGATGCTGAAGATTTTCCCCTACCTCAAGGACGTGAAAATCGACCTTGCCTGGGGTGGCCCGATGGCGTGCAGCCCGAATCTGTTCCCACAGGTCGGCACGTTGCCGGGGCGCAGCAATGCGTTTTTCGTGCAGGGGTATTCGGGCTTTGGCGTCACCCCCAGCCACATCATCTGCAAGGTCCTGGCCGAAGGCATGAGCGAAGGCTCGGCGCGCTATGACCTGGTCAGCTCGATCCACCGCCCGACCATCCTCGGCAAGGACGCATTGCGCCCCCTGCTGCTGACGGCGGGTAAATCCTGGCACCAACTGTCCGGCTACTGGAACGGCCGCCGCTAACCCTTGTAGGAGCGGGCTTGCCTGCGAAAAACGTCAACGATAACGCAGATGTTCTGCGGGAACCGCAGTGCCATGACGTTCTTCGCAAGCAAGCTCGCGCCTACAGCAATCTTGTACTTATCAGGAGCATCTGCCATGACCCTTACCACCCTGAAAAACAACGTTCAGCTGTCGGACCTCGACGCCTGGGGCACCGTGGCCGACCTTGGCTGCGAGATCCTCGAAGGCGACGTACGTGCCTTTGGCAGGATGACCTTCGGCGCGCCGACCGACCCCGTCAGCAGCGCTTATTTCGGCACCACCCAGGGCAAATTCCGTATGGTCTACCCGTTCAGCGAACAGGCCACCGTGGTCACCGGTGAAGTACTGCTGACCGATGAATCCAGCGGCCAGTCCACGCGCTACAAAGCCGGCGACAGCTGGTTCGTGACCAAGGGCACGCCAGTGGTGTGGGACGTGCTCAGCGAAAGCTTCGTCAAACACTATTTCGCCGTCGTGTAAGGAGACGCTGCCATGACCCATGCCTCTGACTGGATCACCGTAGGCGCCCTGGCCGACGGTTTCGCTCCTGATGCATTCATCCTGCCGAACCTGGCCGACCTGGCCGGCCAACGGTTTACCCTGCATTTTTCCAACGGCTGGCAGATCGAGCACCGTTTCGAGCAGGAGCGCCTGGCCTGGCACGCGGCGGACGGCCATTCCAGCGGCAGCGCGACCTACCGCGCCACGTCGATCCGGCCCGGCCTGTACCTGGTGGACTTCATCAAGCATGAAGCCGGGCAGAGCTGGTCGATCAGCCTGGTGCTGGATACGCCGAATAGCTCATTCACGGCCGTGATCGGCCGGTTACCCGAGCAGGCCGCGACCCATGAAGGCCTCTATCACCGTGCCCTGGCCGGCAAGCCGCTGACCTCGGTGCACGTCGACTTCCTGCACGGCAGCCTCGACCGGCCGTGGCAGGCTGGCCATTGCCTGCACGCGCCCACCGACGAACTGGTGGGCCTGCGCAACCTGTATCGCTACAGCCCCAGCGAAGTTTACGAACACATCTACCTCAACGAGCGATTCTATGCCTGGCAATGCTTACAGGGCGTGGAGCAAGGGCTGTGCGACACCGATCGCTGCCACTACTACAAGATCGCCGAGCAGTTATACCTGTTCGTGTGGCAGGAAAAGATCGTGCCGACCCTCGGCCTGGTGCTGATCGACCTGCAGCAGCACCGCAGTGACGGCAAGATCTTCGGCTATGCCGGGGCGACGTTCGATGCGTTGTCGAACTTTCCGGTCAGCTCCTACTGCCAGGTGCTCAACCGCACGGAGTATCCCCGTGACTGAGCCGCGCACGGTGCTGATCACCGGGGCCGGCACCGGTATCGGCGCCGCCTGTGCCCGTTTGTATGCAGAGGAAGGTGCGCGGCTGGTGCTGGTCGGCCGCCGCCGTGAGCCGCTGGAACAGGTGGCGCGGGATACCGGTGGCCTGGTGCTGGTAGGCGATGCCGCCTGCCCTGCGACCTGGGACGGGTTTATCCAAGAGGTTCGTAAGCAGCACGGGGGCCTGGATGTGCTGCTGGCCTGCGCCGGTGGTCACGGCCTGGGCAGCGCCACGCACACCAGCCCCGCCACTTGGGCAGACGCCCTGCGCAGCAACCTGGACAGCGCGTTCTACAGCGCCCGCGCCTGCCTGCCGCTGTTGCAGGAAAGCGCCGGCAACATCGTCCTGATCGGTTCCATCGCGTCGCTGGCGGCGGGCCCCGAAGTGTGCGGCTACACCACGGCCAAGCATGCCTTGCTCGGGCTCAATCGTTCATTGGCGCGGGACTACGGGCCGCATGGCGTACGGGTCAATGCGGTGTGCCCGGGCTGGGTACAGACGCCGATGGCCGATGCGGAAATGCAACCCTTGATGGACGCGTATGGCGAAACCTTGCAGCAAGCCTACGACCGGGTGTGCGCGGATGTGCCGTTGCGGCGCGCGGCGCGTGCCGACGAGATCGCCAGGGTCTGTCGTTTCCTGGCCTCCCGTGAGGCGTCGATCATCACCGGCGCCACTGTGGTGGCGGACGGCGGCTCGAGCATTGTCGACGTGCCCACCTTGGCTTTCACGCGACTGGAGTCTACCCATGCGCCCTGACCTGGATTTCAGCGGCCAGTTAGTGCTGGTCACCGGTGGCGCCCAGGGGATCGGCCTGGGCATTGTCCGGGCGTTCGCCCAGCGCGGGGCGCGGGTGGTGATTGCCGACCGCCAGCTTCAACAAGCAGAAGAACACGCCGCCGCGTTGCGTGCACAGGGTTATCAGGTGGACGCCGTGGGCGTTGACCTGGCGGAGTGCGAGGCGGTGTTCGAGTGCGTTCAGGCGTTGCCCCGTTTGGACATCCTGGTGCACAACGCCGGGTATTTTCCGCTGACTACGTTTGCCGACATCACCCCTTCGATCCTGCAACGCACCTTGGCGGTCAACCTGTCGGCGCTGTTCTGGCTGACCCAGGCGGCGTTGCCGATGTTTCGCCAGCAGCGGCGCGGTTGCGTGCTGGTGACGTCTTCGGTCACCGGCAATCGGGTGGCGTACCCAGGGCTGAGCCACTACGCGGCGTCCAAGGCTGGGGTCAATGGGTTTATCCGCAATGCGGCACTGGAACTGGCGCCGCTGAACGTGCGGGTCAATGGCGTGGAACCAGGCATGATCGCCACCCCGGCGATGGGCAACCTGGGCGACGCCGCATTGAATGACAGCATCGCCAGTCGCGTGCCATTGGGGCGCCTGGGTACGGCTGCGGACATTGCCGGGGCGATGGTGTTTCTGGCGTCCGACCTGGCTGGCTATATCACCGGGCAAACTTTGGTCGTGGACGGTGGGTCCACCCTACCGGAAGTCTGAAATTTCAGCTCGGTCAATGTGGGAGGGGGCTTGCCCCCGATGAGGGTGTGTCAGCCGGTACATAGGTGACTGACACACCGCCATCGGGGGCAAGCCCCCTCCCACATTGGATTTCGTGCCTCTTGAAGAACCTGTTTATGCGCCAACGGCCTGTAACCGGCTGGAGCGAAAGTCTTTGGGCGACACCTCGAACTGTTTCTTGAATGAGCGGCTGAAGTGCGCCGAGTCGGTAAAGCCCCACTTGTAGGCAATCGAGGTGATCGACTCACTGCGCAGGAATGGGTTGACCAAGTCATCGGCACTGCGCTTGAGCCGGGCCCGCTGGATGTAGCGGCAGACGCTGTCGTCCTGCTCCTCGAACAAACGATACAAATGGCGCACCGAAATGTTCAGGCGATTGGCCAGCGCGACCGGGCTCAAACCCGGCTGGCTGAGGGATTCGTCGATAACCTTCTGCACATAGCTGCGCAGGTTATTGCCGTGCAGCGCCGCCACGCCTTCACGGCCTTCATCGCCCTGCTCCAGGGCCGAGCCGAGCAGCGAAACGAAGGCTGACTGCAGCGCCTCGACTTCACCACCGCCATCCTCGGTGTTGTCCTTGCACAACTGGTCCATCAGCACGTGCAGCATGCGCCCGCAGGCTTTGGTCGAGGAGATCTTGCCGAAGGCACGCGCATCGCCCCCCAAATGTTTGCACACCTGCGGGCGCGACAGCGACAGCGAGGCGTGTTCGATCAGGCCGAAGGGGGTGATTTCAATGGAGCCCACCGAGTCCATCAACAGCATCTCGCCAGGGGCCAGTTGCAGGGTCTGGCCGTTCTGCGCAATCTGCGAATAACCGCTGCGCTGGCTGACCAGGAAACACTCTTGGTCATTGTCGTGGTCGGCATGGTGCGTTGGGCGTTTGATCAGCCCGGCATTGGTGCGCAGCACAGCCAGGCCGCGTGGCAGGTTGTGGATTTCGCCGATGAACAACGAGCGGTTGAACGCCAGTTCCGTGTCGAAGTGGCCGCACGCGGCGCGCAGTTCGCGGTTCCAGCTGTCGAGCCCGTCGTATGCCTGTTGTGAGGTATTCATGGGGAGTCTCCGCAAGGGCTTGTTTTTGTTGTTCTGGCGCAGTTGTTAACATGTTATCTATATGCGCGCAACCACAACCTGTCTGCCCTTTGCAGAAGCACTAATGATGCCAATCAGAGGTGTGCCAGCACTCGCTTGAGGCCCGCCAGCGCCGCGAGCAAATGGTCGCGCTGCGCAGGGCTTATGGCGATGTAACGCCGAAACGCCGGCATGCGGTTGACCACCTCACTGCCGCCCATATGTTCCAGGCGCACGCACCATTGCCGGTCTTGCAGTTCGATGCGCAAACGCTTGAAATCAAGGGGCATCAGTGCCTGGAATAAAGCGCTATCAACCTGCAGGCGCGCGTGCAATTCACGGCCCAACGCCTGGTTCCCCGTGCGACGCCGCACGCGAATGCCAGTGCGCCGGATCGCGCCGCCATGGTGCACCTCGAAGCGCCCCGCCCCGCCGGTGGACGTGGGCACGCGCAAGATGAACTCGGTCATCACCAGGTGCATCAACAACTGCGACTCGGTGCGCTCGACTATCTCGAATGCCAGGCCGTCCACTTCAAGCGCCGCCAGGCCCAGACCACGCCGCAAGCGCTCCAGGGTCACCCCTGGGCGATACCCGGCCGGCGCTCGATCAGCGCAAAACAGCTCACACAATTTTTGCCGCAAAGTCGCTATGACCTGCATGGGCATGCTCCGGTTCGTGGCTGAATTCCTTGGCCAACACCTCCTCTACGCAAGCGGGCTTGAAAGGGTTGACCTTCTGTACCACTAACGTCCAGAACAGTGCATAGGTAGCCGTGGCGCCCAGCATCACGCCAAAGGGCACGTAGATGTCGGCCGGGTTCATTCCGGGTGGTGTGATAAACCACATGCCCAGCAGAATGCCGATGCTTGAAACGATCTGCGGCAGCGGGAACCAGGGAGAGCGATAGGCCCGTGGCAAATCCGGCCGGCGAATGCGCAGGATCACCACCGACAGTGTCACCAACAGGTAGGCAAAGCTCCACGCGCACACCGCCGCCAGCACCAGGTGCATGATGTTGTCGGTATTGCCGCCCAGGTACAGTGCATGCAGACAAGGAATCAGCATGGCCACCAGGATGCACAGCAGCGGCGTCTTGAAACGCGGGTGCAGGTAGGTAAACACCTTGGGCAACGCACCGTCCACGGCCATGCCGTAAAGAATGCGCGGGACACCGGCCATCAAGGTGTTGATGGTCGCCGCGCCAGCGAACAAAAAGCCGATCCCCAGCCACAGCGGGCCGACCTGCCCCATCACCTGTTCGGCGAACCTGGGGATGGCCATGGGCGTGTCCAGCAGATGCACGCCGGACGCGGCGTCGAGTACCACGTTTTCCACCTGACGCTTCATCGCCGCGCCGTAGATGAACATGCAGCTGGCGACGCCCATCAACCCGAGCATCATCGCACGCGGCATGACCTTGGCCGATTGGCGCAAATCCGGCGCCAGCGGCGTGACGAACTCACAGCCGACGAACATGAACATCGCCATGCCCACCAGCGACAGCACGGTGATCACGTCAGTACCCACCAGTGACGCACCGAACCAGCCCTCCAGCTGCACGGCGGGCGCGGCGATCAGGCCCAGCACGCCGAACACCATCAATGTGGTCCACATGCCAAAGGTCAGGATGATTTCAGCACGGCCAAACGCACTGACGCCAAAGGCATTCAGCACACCGAACACCAGCACGAAACCCACGCCCAGCAACCACGAGCCGCCAGCGGATTGCGCCAGGGTATTGAGGTGTTCGAAGTTCACCAGGGCCATCACCCCGGCGAGGATGGTCTCGGCGGTGCCGGCGAAGACATGCACGATCAGGTAGGCCGACAAGGTGCCGGTGATCGCGAAGAACCGCCCCATGCCGCAGTTGATGTAGTCATACACCGAGCCGGTGGTGGGCAGGATCGAAGCGGCTTCGGCGAACGTGGTGGCCTGGGCCAGCATCATCACCACGGCGATCAGCATCGCCAGGGCAAAGGCACTGCCGCCGATACCGAAGCCCATGGTGGCGGTGAGGATCACCGGGCTTGCCATGATCAGGCCGATGGTACTGGCCAACGCGGTGGGGAAACCCACCGTGCCCCGGTTCAGGTGCGCGGTGAGTCGGTCGTTGATCGACATGGTGGGGCCCTCGAAAGCGGTTTTTTATGTGTATCGGCACTCTGCGCCCCACCCGGCGGGAGCGTCTTGCCCCTGTCTGCCGCCGGTTTTGTTGCTGCCTGCCACGCCTTGTCGCCTGGCGGCCAGGGTCAATTGGCTGGCACGCAAATGAAAGACTTGCGGTGTGCCTGCTCGCCCTAATGCGCCCTCACTCTGAACCAAGCTTGAGGACAATAACAATGGAGCACACTCTGAAAAACCGTCGCTTGCGCCAGGCGGTCGGCCTCGGTGTTGTATTGCTGGCCGGCCAGGCGCAAGCCCTCCCGTTATATGCGGACGCCGACACCCAGGTCAGCGGTAACTTCCTGGCCGTGTACGGAATGTTCAACAGCCCGAAAAACTACGATGGCCGCAGGGGCGGCTCGACCTGGCGCGAAGCATTCATCAAATACGGCCTGAGCGTGGAGCAAAGCCTGGGCAACCTGGGTGGCGTGTACGGCACGGCGAATCTGGTGAGTTCCGGCACCTGGGGCGATGGCGATGCGGCCGGGCTGACCAACGGCACCGAGCGCACCACCAAGTTTGACGAAGCCTTCGCCGGCTGGCGTTCCGGCGAGCTGTTCCCAGCGTTGGGCAAGGACGGCGTGGACCTGTCGTTCGGTCGGCAAGTCATCATGCTCGGCGACGGCTTTATCCTCAACGACGACGGCCCCAACCTGGGCAATGGCGTGGGCGAGGGTGAGTTCAATCGCGGCGGCGCCTATTACATCGCTGCGCGCCATGCCTTCGATAAAACCGCAGTGATCCGCCTTGGCGGCAAGGACGGCGTGCACGCCAGCCTGATGTGGATCAAGTCCGACAACCGCGCCCAGGCCCTGACTGAAATGGCCGCCGGCAGCCTGGAATACAGTGCCGCGCCGGGCACCCTGGGGCTGACGTATATTCACGGGATCGACGTAGATCAGCGCTTCGCCACCGACCTGCAGCGCCAGCGCAAAGGCATGAACCTTTACAGCGTGCGTGGCAGCGGCAGCGTCGGCATCGACAATGCGCACTTCGCCTTCGAACTGGCGCGCCAGGACCGCCGCGACAGCCAGCAAAACGCCGGCTATGCCGAAGCCGGCTACACCTTCGTCAACCTGCCAGGGTCACCGGACCTGACCTACCGCTACGCGCGCTATTCAAAAAACTGGGACGCGATGTTCTCAGGCTTCAATCGCGGCTACGGCACCTGGGTGCAGGGCGAAGTGGCGGGTAACTACTCAGGCCCCTTCAACAGCAACACGGCGGTGCAGCACGTGGCGCTCAAGCTCAAGCCGCTGGAGAGCGTCACCCTCGGCGCGCTGTTCTTTGACTACAAGACGGTCAGCACCCGCGGCCAGTTGAACCTGGATGGCCGCGAGCTGGACCTGTACGCCGAATGGGCGGTGGACGAGCACCTGATCATCACGCCGCTGCTCGGCCTGTACAAGCCCAATAAAGAGGCACAAACCGGCGGTAACCAGGCCGGTGGCAACGGCACCAATCTGTACAGTCAGTTGGTGGTTGCCGTACCGTTCTGAGCCGTCTCGGGCGCGCACGGACGTAGCGCCTGGACTTGGGCATAAGCGCCCTGGTGATACAACAACGGCGCACGGCCAAAATCATCGAACGCCACCACCTTGCCGATCATGATCCAATGGTCGCCGCCATCGATCTGCTGGTATTTCTCACAATGAAAACGCGCCGAGCAATCGGCGAACACCGGCGAGCCGCCCTCCCCCGGTTCGTATTCGATCAAGGCAAAACGGTCTTCGCGAGGGCGCGCAAAATTATTCGACAGGTGCACCTGGTCAGCGGCCAATACATTCACCGCAAAGTGGCTGGCCTCCTCGAACACGGCGTGGCTGTTGGAGCGTTTGTCGATGCTCCACAGCACCAGCGGCGGATCGAGGGAAACCGAATTGAAGCTGTTGGCGGTCACGCCCACCTTGCGCCCGGAGGCGGTGGCGGCAGTGACGACGGTGACACCGGTGGCGAAATTGCCCAAGGCACGGCGAAAGGCGCGCGGGTCGAAAATATCAGGCATGCAAGACTCCCGGGTGGCCTCGATGGGCCGCCCTGATTGGTGTGGGGAAAAACGCGGTCAGACCATGCTCGGGTCCGGCTCCAGGCCCATCAGCTCGCGGCCCAAAATCTGCGCGCAGACGTCGTAATCGGTGTAGGCATGGGCACCGGTCATATGGGAATCGCGGAACAGGCGCTGCATTTCGTTGTGTTCGAACCAGGCATTGCCGCCCGCCGCGGCGAACAGGCGGTCCACCGCTTCGATGCACATTTTGGTCGCGTAGGCCTGGTTGGTGCGCCAGAACGCCAGGGTTTCGCGGCTGGGGTAACGGTGCGCGGCGCTGTGTTCGGCGTGTTCCTGCCAGGTCTTTTCCAGGAAGGCACGGGCAGCGGCCACCTGGTGTGTGGATTCCGCCAGGCGCATCAGCGCAGGCGTAGCCGCGCCCACCGCAGCGCCGGTGTAGGCGCGCACGCGGGTGCTGGTTTTTTCGCGGAACACCTCGAGCATGCGCTCGGCCACCCCGAGGCTGACGGTGGAAAAGCCACTGGCAAAATACGGCCGATAGGGCGCGTAGAAAATCTGACTGTCGGGGTAGAGGCCAAAGCCGGCAGACTTGCCTTCCATCATGTCCCTGGCCTTCTGGATACGGTGCTCGGGCACCCAGGCGTGGTCGATGATCAAGGTCTTGGTACCGCTGCCCTTCATGCCTGCGGCATGCCAATCGTCACGGATCTGGTAGTCGCTGCGTGGCAATACGGCGAAGCAGTAGTCCTGGCCGCCTTTGGCATTCGGCCGGCGACAGCCGACAATCGCCCACTCTCCGTGATCGCAGCCGCTGCTCCAGCCCATCTCGCCGCTGAAATACACCCCGCCCTCGCCCTCGGTGACGCGCCCAAATGGCGCGATACTGCTGCTGGCGGTGGCATCCGGGTTGGCGCCCCAGATTTCCTCCTGCAGCCTGGCCGAGAACAGCGCCAGTTGATGGCTGTGGGTGCACAGCAGGCTCATGGCCCAGGCGGTGCTGGCGCAACTGCCGGCGAGTGCGGCAATGCAGTCGGCGAACGCGGGCAGCGACAACTCCAGGCCGCCAAAGGCCTTGGGCTGAAACGCGCGATGCAGGCCGATGCTTTTGAGCAACGCAATGTTTTCATCCGGCACCTTGCGCTCCTGCTCGGCTCGCGTGGCGTTCGCGGCGATGACGGGCAAGAGGGGTTTGAGGTCTTCGAGCAGCGGGTTTGGCTTTTTCATGGACGGCCCTGCTTATTATTGGAGGTCCGGCCGACGTTCCACAGGGAGGAACGGCGCCGGATGCAGGGCCAGTATCGAACGCATGCCCCCTACCGAAAATGCACGTTCCGCAGGCAAGATTGTACTTTTCAAAGGCTCGGCAGACACAGGCATAACGCTTGGCAGGCACAGTCAAGCTGGCTCCAGGCACGCTCGTTACCCTTGGGTTCACACTGAGTGAACTGCCAGGAACCTGTCATGAGTGATATTCCGTTGTTACCGCAAGTCGAGGCCTTTCTACGCCGCCGCCATGGGCTGTTTATCGACGGCGCCAGCGTACACAGCCATTCGAGCCAGACGATCGCCGTCACCAACCCGGCCAATGGCGAGGTGATCGCCCATGTCACCGATGCAGACCTGGCGGATGTCGACGCCGCAGTCGCCTCCGCCAACCGCGGCTTTGAGCTGTGGTCCCAGGCCGCCCCCGCAACGCGTGGTAACGTGCTGCTCAAGCTCGCCGACCTGCTGGAGCAAAACCGCGAAGAACTGGCACAGATCGAGACCTGCCAGTCGGGCAAGCTCATCCAGATAGCCCGTGCGTTCGAGGTCGATCAGGCCGCGCACTTCCTGCGGTATTACGCCGGCTGGGCAACCAAACTCAGCGGCGAGACGCTGACGCCGTCGCTGCCTTCGTTCAACGGCGAGCGCTACAGCGCTTTTACCCTGCGCGAACCGGTCGGCGTGGTGGTGGGCATCGTGCCATGGAATTTCTCGACCATGATCGCCATCTGGAAACTCGCCTCGGCTCTGGTAACGGGCTGCAGCATCATCATCAAGCCCAGCGAGTTCACGCCGTTGACCCTCCTGCGCATCGCCGAGCTGGGCACAGAAGCAGGGTTGCCGGCGGGCGTGCTCAACGTGCTGACCGGCGGCGGGCACGTCGGCAGGGGCCTAGTGGAGCATCCCGGCACCCACAAGGTTTCGTTCACCGGTTCGGTGCCGACCGGCATTGCCGTGGGCCGTAGCGCCATGGGGGCCGGCCTGACCCGCGCCACCCTGGAACTGGGCGGCAAGAATGCCGCTGGCTTCCTGCGCGACATGGACGTGGACAAAGCGGTGGACGGCATCATCGAAGCCGGCTTTTTACACTCCGGGCAAATCTGCGCGGCGGCCGAACGTTTCTATGTGCACCGCTCGCAGATCGACGCTGTACTGGAAAAACTCAAGACGCGCCTAAGCCGCCTGACCATCGGCTCGCCCCTGGACGAGAGCACCGAATTCGGCCCGGTGACGCATCAGCAGCACCGGCAAAAACTGCTCGGTTACTTCAACCAGGCCCGCGCCGAAAACAACACCATCATTCATGGCGGCACCCTCCTCGACCGCCCCGGCTGCTACGTCGAGCCCACCGTGATCCTCGCCAACAGCCCCCACGACACCCTGCTCAACGAAGAAACCTTCGGCCCCATCGCCACCTTCCTGCCCTACGACAGCGAAGAAGAATTGCTGACGCTGATGAACCAGGGGCCCCACGGCTTGAGCGCAAGCCTGTGGACCAACGATTTGGGCAAGGCCCTGCGCATGATCCCGGCCATCAACGCCGGCACCCTGTGGGTGAACATGCACACCTTGCTCGACCCGGCAGTACCGTTTGGCGGGCGTCGTTCGTCGGGGGTCGGGCGGGAGTTTGGCAGTGCGTTTATCGAAGATTACACCGAGCTTAAGTCGGTGATGATTCGGTATTGAGCATTGATGAAGATTATCAATCAGCCGCAGATTTAACTAACACCTAGGTCCAGTGTCGGAGGGGGCTTGCCCCGATGGCGGTGCATCAGCCACAAATGAGCCAGCTGAACCGCCGCTATCGGGGGCAAGCCCCCTCCCACATTTTTGATTTCCTGTGCCGGGCAGACTGCGCCTGGCTACCAGCGGCCCATCGCCAGGCTATGAGGCGAAAACTCGGCGAACTGCCAACGCAAGGCCAGCGCTGCCGGACGGTGGACCACCTGTTCCACAGTCACCGTCCATAACCGCTGCGCCCCGTCGAACTCGGCCACTTGCGGCCCGCTGAGGATCAGCGAGGTACGCCCCGCCACGTGCAGCACGTCCCCCGATTCGAAATCGATGAACAACAACCCCGCCACCGGGTTGGCTTGCAGATTACCGAGGGTATTGAAGAACAGGTTGCCGGCAAAATCCGGAATGGTCAGCACATTGCCCTCGACCCGCACGAAACCGGTGTTGCCGCCGCGATGGGAAACATCCACCGAGCGTTCACCGTGCAGGTCGACATAGCTGGCGACGAAGAACGTGTCGGCGCTGCGGATCATCTTGCGTGCAGCGCCATCCAGGCTGTCGCTGCGCTCGGCCACGCTGCCAGGTTTGCGCGCAACGGTATCGACGGGGCGCAGCTGGATGTATTTAGGGCAGTTGCCGAAGCTTTGCACCACCTCCACCGCAAAGCCGTCGTGATCCAGCGCGCCAATGCGACCATTCATGCGATTGCGACGGCGTGTGTTCAAGTCGATGCCGAGCACGCCAACAGCCGCGCCGGCCGTTAGCCCAGCCCGGGCGGGGTCGCTTTTGGCGGGCAGACTGTCGATCTGCAACCGCTGCGGATCAGGCGAATGCGCGAACCCTGGCGCACCTTCCAGCATTGTCGCCCATGGGATGCCCTGTTCATCTACCGCGCCCAGCATCAGGTAAGGCAGCAAGGGATAGAAATCGCGATGCTGCTCCGGCAGATGATCGCGTATGACTTTGGGACCGATCACGGCCATGCGTTCAGCCACGCCGGCACTGTCCTGCAAATGCCGTTCGCCGGCATGCCAAGGGGATTGTTCGATCGAGTTCATGGCGACCACCTCTGGTTGGATACCTGGATGCTGCACCTACGCCGTCGTGGAGAGAATGCCCACCCCAGGCAATCCACTGTTACGCCAGCTGAAATGCCGGGTGCGCGCGCAACGCCGCGACACAGTCATCGACAAAACTGCGCACGCGCATGGGCGCATGGCGACCTTCTCGGTACACCACCTGCACCGGCTCCGGTGGCAGTTCAAAGGCTGGCAGGATACGGCGCAGTTGGCCGCTCATCAGGTGATCATGAACCGGATAACTCAGGCAACGAATCACCCCCGCTCCCTGCACAGCGGCATTGATTGCGCCTTGCACCGTAGCGCAGCGCAGACGTGCGCGGGCCTTGAGCTGATAGTGCGGGAAGTCCCACTGCGCCGGGTCGGTGCTGGCGATCAGATGATGCTGCTTGAGGGCATCGGGATGCATAGGCTCGCCGTGGGCGGCAAGATAGCCGGGACTGGCGCAGAGGATATGCCGCACATGCCCCACCGGCCGTGCGATCAGCGACGAGCTGGGCAACTCGCCCACCAGCACCGCCACGTCCAGCCCTTCTTCGTGCAGGTTCGGGTAGTAGTCGTGGTAGTGGGCGACCAGGCGCACCTGCGGGTAACGGTCCATATACGCGGCCAGTACCGGCGCCATGACATAGCGGCTGAACAGCAACGGCAAGAATACCCGCAGATTGCCCTGGGCCTGGCTATGCAGCCCCTTGGCCGAGGCTTCAGCCGCCTCCACCGCCGCCAGCAGCCGCACACAGTCAGCCATATAGGCATTGCCCGCGTCAGTCAGGCTGACCCCGCGGGTACTGCGCTGCAACAACATCACGCGCAAACGCGCTTCCAGACGGGCAATCGCCCGCACCAGGGTCGGGCCGGAGACCCGCGCAACACGCGCTGCCGCCGCCAGGCTCGGTTGGTCGGCCAGCGCCGCGAACAACTGCATATCGCGATAACGTTCCATCAGCGGCGCGGCTTCGACGCCGGATTCAGGGCCACGTCCCGCCCAAGGCGCTGGGCAAGGAAATCGACAAAACTGTGGACCTTGGCCGGCACTCGACCGTTGTTCTGGAACACCACCTGGATCGGCAGCGCCGCCGGCTCGAAAGCCTCCAGCACAATCTCCAGCTCACCCGCCGCCACCGCTGCCGCCACCTGATAGGACAGCACCCGCGTCATGCCCCAGCCCAGGCGTGCCAGGTTGATCGCTGCATTGTTCGCGGTAACCACCAGGCGTGGCTCGATAGGCACCGTCAGCGGCTGGTCGCCGTCGACAAACGCCCATTCACTGACCAATTGGCTGGAGGAAGAGGTAACGATCTTCGCGTCACGCAACTGTTCGGGCCGCAGGGGCCGCCCGTGCAGCTCGAGATACGCGGGCGATGCGCACACCACCCGGCGCACCTCACCGACGGTGATCGCCTGCTGCCCCGGCTCGTGCAAATGGCCGATACGCACGGCCACGTCGACGCCTTCGTCGCTCATGTTGACCACACGGTCGACCAGCAGGGCATTGATATTCACCTGCGGAAAACGGTCGAGATAGTCGCCCAGTGCCGGCGCCACGAACAGCTCGCCAAACAGCACCGGCGCGGTCACGCTCAATTGCCCGCAGGGAATCGAATAACTGCCCGCCGCCGCTTCCTCGGCCTCGTCCAGCTCGGCCAGGATGCGCCGACAGTCTTGCAGGTAACGCTGCCCGGCTTCGGTCAGGTGCAGACTGCGAGTGGTGCGCGACAGCAGTTGGGTGCCGATGCGTTGTTCCATGGCGGCAATCGCCCGGGTCACGCTGGGCGGCGAGGTGTTCAGACGCCGCGCGGCGGCAGCGAAACCTTCCTCGTCGGCCACCGCAAGGAACACCTGCATTTCATGAAAACGGTCCATCGGCGCCCCTTGCTGGTTACTGTGACTGCAGACCCGCCGCCGTGCGCGGCATGCCGACGAAACCCGGCAGGGCTTCAATGCTGGCGAGCCAGGCGCGCACTTGAGGATAGTCGGCCAGCGACACATTGCCTTCCGGCGCATGGGCTGTGTAGGTATAGAACGCAATATCGGCAATGCTCGGCTGCTCGCCGGCCAGAAAATGGCTTTCGCCCAGTTGCTGCTCCATCACGTTCAGCAGTGCATGGGCGCGGTTGATGGCGAGGCCCGCGTCCACGTCGGCACCAAACACCGTGGCCAATCGCGCCGTGGCAGGCCCGGTATGCAACTGACCGGCCGCCGCCGAAAGCCAACGCTGCACCCGTGCCTGCCCGACCGGGTCTGTGGGCAGCCACTGGCCGTTGTCGTAGGTGGCCGCCAGGTAGACCAGGATGGCGTTGGAGTCTGCCAGTATCGTCCCGCCATCGTCGATCACGGGCACTTGGCCGAAGCGGTTAAGGGTGGTGACGAATTCGGGCGATTTATGCGCGCCTTGCTTGAGGTCCACCAAGATAAATTCCATGGGCAGGCCCAGCAGGGACAGCATCAGCTCGACCCGATGGGAGTGGCCGGACAGGGGGAAACCATACAGTTTGATTGCGGGCATGACGGACTCCAGGGCGTTGTCGACCGAATATCGTGTCGATGACTGCAATGTTCTTATGTACCAACCGTCAGTGGAATTACCAGATTGTACAATCCAGCATTTCATCTAATGAAACAATAATGCGATTCCGCACTGACGCTGCTAGTCGGCAGCCAAATATGCGCCCTGCAATTCGAGCGTGCGAATCCTGCGGTAATCCGCCTCGATCACTACTGGGTCGGCATGAACCAGATACACCGTGCCCGGCTGACTGAATACATCCTGAGTTACACCTATCGGCTGGCCGCTTTCAACGTAAAACACTGCCTCGAAAAACGACTCAAGCTTGAGCAGTTGCTGCAAAAAACCATCCTTTTCGAAACGGCCCTCTGAGCGGTTGATCAAGCAAACGTTGTAGGTATGTCGCAGACGCCGATAATCAACCTTACTCGCCAACCGTTGCTGAAATACCTCCGGCTGCAGGAGGGATAAAACCACTGCGTCGATCTGCCCAAGGCCGGTAGTTTTCCTTGAGACGTCTGGTCGAAGAATGCCGTCGGTACGGGCGGCAATTTCCACCAATTTCGGCCCGTCTTCGGTGAGCATTATTTCCGCATGGCTGGGACCGTTTTGAATGCCGAGACACCGCACCACTGCTCGCGTGTAGTCGACGAGCACTGCATAAAACGGTGAATCGGACCCCATCAGTTCATCGATGTCGTAGAGAATGCCGCCGGTCGACGTCCGCTGCTTTTGGTAACGTACGACTTCGGTAACAAGCTGTTGCCCGTTGAGGGAGACCATATTCACCACATACTCCAGCCCCGCCAGGTATTCCTGAATGAGGATCTGGGTGTTAGGAATATTCAACTTATTGGTCGTCCCCAATAGACGCTGCGCAGCAGCCTTGCAGGCGTGCCTATCTTCACAGATAAACACACCATCGGCGCCTGCGCTTTCGAGGGGTTTGATGACCACCGGAAAACGTCCGTGCTCATCAATCCAATGTTGAGCATCCTCCCAACAGCCAGCAATGAACTGCCGTGCAGCCGGCAATTGCGCCTGGGTTATGCACTGGATCATTTCGTACTTGTTTCGTCGCGCGTTGGTTTTGTCAAAATGATTGCGATAAGGCAGTTGCAATCGCTCATTCAGATGGTCAGCCAGGAGCACACCCGTTTCTGCGCCTGCAAGGATGAACTGCGGTTTGAAGCGTTGGACTTTCGCCAAAGTCGCTGCAATGTCACTATTGACGATCATCTGCTCATAGAGCGCACAGTCAAAGCCCTTGTAATAGTAGCTATCAAACATTTCTGATGAAGCCACATGCACCAGTACGCAGCCTTCATCCTTTAATCGCTTCGCCAAGAACTTTCCGGATGAAAACCCATCGACCATGACGACTCTCATACAACCTCCCTTTCCAATGCATGCAATGATCTACCCAACAGCAAAAAAACAATCACAGTAACCGCTGCGACGCTGGCGACGGAAAATTCAACTCTCGCATCCATGTACTGGAGCAACAAGACAAATACAGGAAGCGTCAGCAATACCAGTGAAACGTGAATAGGCGTGAGGTAATAGATAGTTTTCTGGATCAGGTAAATGGGCAGCAAATGCCCTAACACTACCAGCACCGCCATAGACGGAATCAATTCACGATCAAGTAAAAAACTGCCCCCCGTAGCAGGAATTGCAACGGCACAAACGCCAACCATTGCGATGTTCCTAATACCCAGAATTTCGTAGACAGACCACTGGCGAGCGAACATTTCCTTGGAAAAAACCGTGTATATGACCGTGCCCAACGCACACGCCAATATGCTAGCAATACCCAGCGCCCGCTGCCCATCGGTGGTGGTGACTACACCGCTGTCCCCCATAAAGGAATTGAACAACATGATCGCTACCGAGATAAGCACTAGCCATGAAACCAACGCATCCGCGAGCGCAACCTGGACGCTACGTTTGTTAAGCCACGAAATAATCAACGTGAGCGCAGGACCACAGGCTACCGAGGCGACCCCGACTACGGCAGGTTCCAAGTAACGCAGTGCATAGAACAGCCCGCCCCAATTGAGTAAAACCGCAAGATTGACCATAACGACCAATCGCCATTGGGCGCTTAATTTTGAACACACTGAACGCGTATTTCGAAAGAACGCCCAAGCACCAAAAAAACAGGCTGACGTGATGAAACAATAAAAGATAACGTTCAGCGTGCTGATAGATTGGGTGATCAACGCGACATAGACGTCGAACGCCGCGCTGATCAAGCAAAACACCAAGCCGATGATCAACCCGGTGCGTTGCATTACCATTTAACCACCCGCGCACGCTCGACTGTTTTCATTCAATGCTCACCCCGCCTTCGCTAACCGTCACTTTCATAATTGTTTTAACGGTAAGTCCCGTCGCTCTCTTTACATTATCCGCCCCACCGTTTCCAACCTTCTCTACAGCGCATACGATGTCTACCAATTCACCCCCAGCCGCTTTTACAGCCTCGACCAACGCAATGACCGCACCACCAGAACTTAATGTGTCATCTATAATAATGACTCGATCACCTACCTCTACTCCATTGAGATAGAGCTGCCCTTGAAAATATTCCGATTCAATAACAACCACTTGCTCATTGAGACCACCAAGACTATAGGAATACCACCTCGCTATGGCTAAGGGAATGCCTGTTAACAGAGAGATAGTGGTCGCCAGTGCCACACCCTTATCCTCCTCTGTGACAATTTTCGAGATATCATGACTCATTACCTTGATTACTTTATGAGCAACCTCCATTAGAACTTCTGGCCGCAATGCAGGTATCTGATCAGTAAACTCATTCACGGTGGTGAGTGATTTTCCTGACCATACGACGTTGGCTTTTCTATAAATCTCTTCCAGCAACATAGTTCACCTCACTGTACTCAGGATAAAGCCCATCCCAACGGCTCGCATACTTCCACGAACTGTCAAAAAACACGGTAACTATGGTCTTGTTTTTGAGCGTTCGAACGAGCTCATCACACATCAGCAGGTTAGCGCCACAGGTTGGTCCGATGGGGAGCTTTTCTGCCTTAATGAAATGTTTCATTCGAGACCACGCGTCAGCGCCATCAATCACTCTTACCTCATCAACTAAATCGGGAACAGTATTAGGCGACATTACGCCCGCGCCTAGCCCCATTAGATTGTGGGGGCGATGATTAAACGGCAGCTTATTTCTCTGCGAGAACAAAGGCGCAGAACTGTTAACTTCCAACGCTATCGTTTTAATTTCGTCATACGCGTGCTTTAACGTCTCAGCAATACCAGAGAATGTGCCCCCTGTGCCGATTGAACACACAAAAAAATCGGGTGCGATGTTCTGCACACTTAACTGTCTAATTATTTCACTACCACAGCCCCTCCAACCGTCTTTATTCAACAAACAACTGGACTGATCCAGATAATAGCAATTCTCAGACGAGTTTTCCGACAAATAAGCTTTCGCCTGGAACACTGAACCCGACAAGAACAATTCTTTTGGAGTTTCTACTATTTCAGCATTATAAGAGCGTATCTGCGCTTTCCGCTCCTCAGTCATACCTTCAGGCATAAATATCTTTACTTTATAGCCTTTTAATCTGCCGATCCAGGCCAGTGCGGCGCCTCCATTCCCAGTAGAGCAGTCAATCAGCGTCATACCCGGCGTAATAATTCGAGCTTCTTCCAGTCGGCTCACAATATTTAGATACGTTCGATCCTTATGACTTCCGGAAGGATTCAGAAACTCGCATTTGGAAAAGACCCTATTCCCATTTTCGGAAAGCGTCGCCAATTCAACTAGCGGTGTATTGCCAATATCCTTCAGCTCCATTTCCAAGCCCCTGCGCCCTTTGTGGTAGCTGTAGACGCTAGCAAATCACCTGAAAAAATAATAGCTAGCAAAACGGATAGGTAGGCACGGGCAAAATACCCATTTATTCATTTGGACAAATATATGTAAGAACTTCCTGTCAGAACGCCCACAAACTACGTCAGGGTTTAATTATTAATACACACGCCAAAGACTTTTCCTACAGCACTTGCAACAACATCGCCATTCAAGCGCGCTCTTCCAACCGTTCCCGCAAAAACCGATGACTGCGCGAAAACAACCGCCGATACGTCAGCAGCACTGCCCCTACCGTGCCCAACGCCGATGCCGCCGCGATCAAAAACATAATCACGATCTGATACCGCACCGCATGCACCGGGCTTTCCCCGGCCAGCACCTGGCCGGTCATCATGCCGGGCAGGCTGACGATGCCGACTACGGTCATTTGGTTGAGCGTGGGGATCATCCCGGCGCGCACGGCCTGGCGGATGGCTTGCTGCGCCGCTTCCCAACGCGAGCCGCCGAGGGCCAGGATCATCTCGATGGTGTTGCGACCCGCGGCCAGTTCCTGGGTCATGCGCTCTATGCCCAAGGAAACGCCGGTCAGGGTGTTGCCGAGGATCATGCCGAGGATCGGGATCGCGTACTGCGGTTCATACCAGGGGTGGATGCGGATCACAGCAAACAGGCCCACCGCCGTGACCAGCCATGAGCTGCCCCACACCGACACAATGCTGTCGACGCGCTGGCCCCGATAGGTACGCCGCCCACGCCCCGCCGCCGAGAGACCGGCGATCAGGGTCATGGCGCACATCAGCGGCAGTACCACGTACCAATAGGCGAACGCGAACACCCAGCCCAGCAGGTAACCGATCGCCAACAGTTGCACCACGGTGCGCACCGCCGCCCACAGCAATTGGCGCTCCAGGCCCAGGCGCAACAGCAGTGACAGCGCGCCATTGATCAGGATCAGCGAGGCGGCGATGGCCATGTCCAGCGCGGTCAGGTTTTGATAATTCATGGCGGGGACACTCCGTTCAACACCCCGGCACTCATCTGCATGTGGATGTCGCTCATGCGTCGGGCCTGTTCCAGGTCATGGGACACCCAGATATAGGCGCGGCCGGATGCATGGGCAAACCAGGCATCGATCAACACTTCCACGTCACGGGCGGAGCTGGGATCGAGGGCCGCGGTAGGTTCATCGAGCAGCAGCACTTCGGGGTTGAGTTGCAAGGTGCGCACCAGGGAAACCACCTGGGACTCGCCTCCGGACAGGTCTGCGGCGTTCTTGTCGAGAAAATCTGGCGCCTTGCCGGCGTGTTCGAGCAGCCGGGTGACCGCCTGCAGATCGAAAGTCCGTGGGCGCAGGGTCTTGAGGCTGAACGGGAAACGCAGGTTGTCCTCCACGGTGCCGTCGAGCAGTGCCGGACGCTGGGACAGGTAGCTGATATGGCTGCGATAGTGCGGAATTTGTGCATTAGCGATCATCTGGCCGTTCCACAGTACCTGCCCGGAAGTAGGTGCATCGAGCAAGGCCAGCGCGCGCAGGAACACGCTTTTTCCGGAGCCGGAGGGACCGGTGATCGACACGCGGTCAGCCGGTCTCAAGGCAAAATCGGTCGGCTGGAGCAAGGCCACCTGGCGCCGCTCATCCAGGCGCGTAAGCGCGCGGGTTTCTATCAATGCGCTCATGGACACGGCGTTCCTGTCAAATCCTATGACGGCAATGGTGCGGCAGACGCCCGAAGATTTCATGAAAAAATTCAAACTATCGCCCCCCCTGTCGTTCACACCTTCACGTGCAACGCAAAGTAGGAGGCAACATGCAATACCGACAACTGGGTCATTCCGGCCTGCTGGTTTCGGAAATCATCCTGGGCACCGTGCCCTTTGGCGGTCGCGCCGAGTTCGCAAAATGCGGTGCGGTGGACGTACCCCAGGCCAGGCGCATGTTCGATATTGCGTTCGAGGCCGGGGTGAATATGATCGACACCGCCGACCTCTACTCCCATGGCCTGGCCGAGGAAGTGGTCGGTAAAGCCCTGGGCGACAAGCGCAACGACATCCTGCTGGCGACCAAGGGCCGCAGCCCGGTGGACCAGAACCCGAACAATTCCGGCTCATCGCGCTATCACCTGATTCGCGCCTGTGAAGCCAGCTTGAAGCGTCTGGGCACCGACCATATCGACTTGTACCAACTGCATAACTGGGACGGCCTGACGCCCATCGAAGAGACGCTCGAAGCCCTGCGCCTGCTGGTCGGCTCAGGCAAGATCCGCTACTTCGGCACCAGCAACTTCACCGCCTGGCAGATGATGAAAACCCTGGGCAAGGCCGAGCTGCACGGCATGCTCAAACCGATCACCCAGCAGATCTACTACACCCCCGAGTCCCGCGAAGCCGAGTACGAGCTGCTGCCGCTGGCGCTGGACCAACAGGTCGGCACGCTGGTGTGGGGGCCGATGGGTGAAGGCCTGCTGACCGGCTCGACCCGCCGTGGGCAAAAACCACCGGCCGATACCCGCCAGGGCAGTGACTGGCCAGAACCCTATGTGCATGACCCGGAACGCGCGCTGGACATCATCGAAACCCTGGCCGCCGTGGGCGATGAACACGGAGTCTCGGTGGCGCGCACCTGCCTGGCGTGGCTCAAGGACCGCCCAGGGATCACCTCGCTGATCGTCGGCGCCCGCACCGAGGCCCATCTGCGTGACAACCTGGCGGCCACGGAGTTGAAGCTGACTGAGGAGCAGTCTTCACGCATCGAAGCCGTGACGCGCCGCCAGCCGTTGTACCCGTACTGGCATCGGTTCACCGCAGGGATCGATCGCTTTGATCCGGCGGAGCAACCGTTCCTTGCCGAGCACCAGAAAACCATGGATGCGCGCAAGGACAAATAGCCCTGCTGCGATACAGCAGATCGATAGGTGGGAGGGGCTTGTGCCCTCTCACCTTGATCAAGGAGACAGCGTTGATCGCACAAATCATGATCGCCGCCCTCGGGGTGGTCGCCATCTGGTTCAGCCAAAGCAAACGTCTGAACGTACGCCGCTACGCCTGCCTGTTCGGTATGGCCGGCCAGCCGTTCTGGTTCTGGTCGTCGATCAATGCCGAACAGTGGGGCATTGTGCTCCTCAGTTGTTTTTATACGGTGGCCTGGGCCAAAGGCATCAAGACCCATTGGATTGATCGCAAGCCCGACGAGCCCGTCTGAGATTGCAATTGAGCGCCGCACTGCCTATATTTTGCGCCTGGCGCTCTCTACGCCACCTTCCGCGGAAAGGGCTGCGCCCAAGACACACAGCTGCACCTCATTTCTACGACTCCCAACCTTAAAGCGGAAAAGGTTTGTGCAAGGAGCTCGTATGTCACATCCCCCTTTTGCCTCCAATACCAACGGTCGCCTCAACCTTGAGCAGCAGCGCAAACGCGCCAAGGAACTGTTGGCGCAGCTTAAACACCAGGACCCCGGCGCAGCCTTGTCCCAAGCCCAATGGCACATCGCCAGACAGTTAGGCTTCAGCAGTTGGTCCAAGCTCAAGGCCCATGTCGAGGCCCTTGATTTCGCCGCACGCCACCCAGATTTCATTGCCAGCGACGAAGCCCGCACCACTCACTGGCGGTGCGGCAATGACATCGCCCACAGCCTACAACTGGCGGGGTTCAACGGGCAATTCAGGATGCTGACCGACCCGCTGTGCATGGGCCCGGTACGCGACCTGCCTGGCGGTGAATACCAAACCCTGCGCGGAGCCTTCATCAGCCGCGCATTCGGCTTGAACGCAACTGACGTGGCGCGGCGATTGGCCGATGAATATGCCCAGCTCCAAACCCTGGCTACAGCGCAGCACAGTGTGCTGTGGTGCGAAGCGGATGCCTACGACCAGCTGTTTCTGGTTCGCGCCTTGGCGGGTCTTGAACGGCTACCGCCTAAACTTGAACTGATTGAAGTGGACCATATTCCCGGCGTCGAGCGCTTTATCGGGATCGGCCAATTGGCTCCCGATGTACTCGCCTGGCTCTGGCCGCAGCGACGCATAATCGATGAGGCCGCGATACAACTGGCCAAACAGGCGTGGACGGCGTACTGCAGCCACTCACCTTTGCAATGGGCGCAATTGGCTCACGGAAACCATCGCGCCCTGCCCTTTCTCGCTCCGGCGCTGCTGCGCCAGTTGCAGGAGTTGCCTGGATCGCAGGATGGCTTGTCCCTGACCGAACGGCTGGCCCTGAGCTACATCGCCGATGCCGGGCCAGTGCCATTTGGCCGGGTATTCGCAGAACTGATGGCCAAGCGCGAACCGCTGCCGTTTCTGGGTGACATGATGTTTCATGCGTTGTTGCGGCCGTTGATCAATGGCGACCAGCCGTTGCTGGTGCAAACCGAGACGCATCTTGAGTGGCCTCGGCGGCGCTTGGCATTGACTGCGTTAGGTCTTGAAGTGCTCGACGCAAACGCCTATTGGCCCGACCACAGCTCACACGTTCGCTGGGTTGGGGGCATCTGCATTGAACCAGGTCAGCCTCACTGGACGGTTGACGAGGATGCTCAGCCCATTTGGCGAAGCGTCATCGAATAGGCTTGCTCGCCAGAGAAGCCTTCCATGATGAGCTCGATGAGGGCTTCTCTGTATTCGCTCACGTTCAAGGGAAAACCGGGTTTATTCGCCTGATAGTAAGCCGCCATGCGCATAGGCATCGACACAACCTATAGCAGCCAACCGTAACCACGATGCGAAGCGAGCCGCTCTTGATCTTGCTTTTGATCATAGTCTCAGGCGCCCCGCGTTTATTCAGGATTAACGCGTCGCCTAGACGTTTTTCGCGAGCAAGCTCGCTCCTACAGAGGGCCTTTTGCTTGACTGACTGGCATTAGGGCAAGCCCCTACCACGGCTTCGGCTCCCGGGCCGTCACGGGAGCAAGCTCCCTCGCCACAGGTTCAGAGCCGTGTCAAAGTTATGTAGATACCCATGTCGCCCTGCGGCAACCCAGGCATTGGAGCCTTGAATCCCAAGCACCGCCTGAGACGCAACCGCTTCCACCTGCGAGCCCTCACCATGCGTAACCTGATTTTCGCCACCGCCAGCCTTTTATCCATCGCCCTCACCGGCTGCCAACAAACCCCACCGGCCAACGACCAGCTGGACGCCGTGCTCTGGACCCAGACCTCCATCGAGCACGAGTTGATCTACCGCCAGCTCTTTGCCAACGCTACGCGCCAGCTCGATGCCGCCCTGGCCGATCCGACCTGGGACGCCCTGCCCGTTGCTGCGCGAGAGTTGAAAGGGCTGCCCCCGGCTGTGGTGGTGGATATCGACGAAACCCTGCTGGACAACGTGCCGCTCAATGCCCGCGACATTCTCACCAACCAGGTGTATTCCTACGACCGCTGGAACACCTGGGTCGACCAGGCCAAGGCTGGAGCCCTGCCGGGTTCGGTAGCGTTTCTGCAAGCGGCCCGGCAAAAGGGCGTCAAGGTCTATTACCTCACCAACCGCGAACACAGCCAGGTTGCCGCCACGGCGCGGAACTTGCGCTTGCGCGGTTTTCCGATTGAGGCCGATGACCAGATCCTTGCAGCCAGCACGCCCACCGGCCACTGCGAAAGCGCCGGCTACGGCAAGAACTGCCGACGCCAATGGGTCGCCAGCCATGCGCGGGTGTTGCTGATGGCCGGCGATTCCCTGGGGGATTTCGTACAAGCCGAACACAACACGCTGGCGGCCCAGCGCAAGGCCGTCGAACCCTATGTGAACTGGCTGGGGCAGCGCTGGTTCCTGCTGCCCAACCCGAGTTACGGCAACTGGTACAGCGCGCCGTATGGGGATAATGAGAAGCTGCCGTTCGAGCAAAAGCGCAGGTTCAAACAGCAGGCGCTGCAGTTGCAGCAGTAACCGCGCGCGCGGGTCTCTTCACTGTTTGACGCTTGCGCTCCACTCACCCCGCCCTGGCCGCCACCGCCTCCACTTCCACCAGCGCCCCCGGCAGGGGCAACGCCACCACCTGCAACGCGGTGCGCGCCGGCTTGTTCGGTTGCTCGGGAGTGGCGAAAAACTGCGTGTAACCACGCTGCAGCCCGGCGAAATCCAGCTTGCCGTCGGTTTCCGGGGCGCCGACCAGGAAGACTCGCAACTGCACGATATCGCCCAGGTCGAGGTCCTGCTGCCGGAGGATCTTGCGCAGTTTGTTGAACACCGACACCGTCTGCACTTCGGTGTCGCCGTAAACCCCGGGAACGTTCGGGTCGGCCGGGTCCGGCAAGGTGCCGCTGACAAAGACCAGGCTGGCCGAGGCCGGCACGGTCACGGTTTGCGAGATGGGAAAATCGCCGACGCTGGTGCGTTGGATGCTATCGCTCATGGTGTTGCTCCTTGATTGAATGTCTACACAACTCTCGAAGGCTGCCCCCTCCCCCTTGTGGCGAGGGAGCTTGCTCCCGCGGGGCCGGGTCAGGGTTCGCCGCGCTCGTGGCTTTACACGATTGGGACTGCTACGCAGTCCAGCGGGAGCAAGCTCCCTCGCCACGACGGCGCAGTCTCATGACGCCGCCAATGCCGCGCTGTGGCGCTGTTGCGTTACGCGCTCCGCCAATTGCGCAACCACATGCCGCGCCGAATTGGCCGCCGACTCCTGCCAAATACCCACGCCGCTTTGCACCAGACCGTCGCCGGCGAAATAGACGCGGCCGTGGGCCTGTTCCAGCAGCGCGCTGGCATCGGCCGGGAAATGCTCGCGTTGCAGCCACGGGCCTTCGCTGTAGGGGACCTGTTCCCAGGACACCGCCAACGGGTGGCGCAGATGCCTGGAATAGCCTGGGTGCAGCAGTTCCACGGCTTGCCGGGAGGTGGCGTATTGCGCGTCAAGCGACTGCGCGCCGAACACGTCGGCGCCCTCCCCGGTGACGTAACCGGCCACCAGTACGCCTTCGCGGGTATTGAGGTCGTTGCTCGGGTACCAGAGCAAACGCGCCGGGTGCTCGACCCAGGACAGGCCGCCATAGGTGCGGTAATCGCTTTCCCAGAAGCGCGGCGATTGCCACGCCACTTTGGTCGCCTGGTCGCTGCGGGTGCTGAGCAGGGCCGCCTTGATCGGGTCGCTGAAATCGGTGTCGAGTCTGGCCAGCAACGGCAGCGGCAAGGTGGAGACCAGGTAATCGGCGCGCACCACTTGCTCACGGCCGCTGTGCTGGTCGTGATAGGTCACCGCCACGCCGTCTTCCAACTGGCGGATCTGCCGCACCTGGGCGCCCAGTTGCACCTGCTCGCGCACGCGCTGGTAGAACGCCTCGGTGATACGGTCCATGCCGCCCACCGGCTGAAACATGGTCGCTGAAAACTCAGGGAACTCAGTGTGCAGCAGCGCGCCCCAGAGTTCGGGATGCAGCAGGCGCTCAAGGCCAATCGGCGTCGCGCTGGCGGGCAGTGCGCCGGGGTGTGCGGGCGATTCAAGGTGGCCGGCGCGCAGGCTGCCTTCGTAGGCCAATGCTTGGGACAGGTCGCCATACACCTGCAGGAAGGCGAGCAATCGCGTGCGCTCCTCAACGGTCAATACGTCATCGAGCGCATCGCGCTGCACCGCCTTGGCGAGCAGGCCGGACAGATGCCCGCGTGCATCGTTGACCGCCTGGCCGACGGTGAACGCCGGTTGTTGCAGGTCTGGCCGCACCTGGGCGCCATGGCTGCTGTTGACCAGCACCTCCAGCGGCACGCCCAGTTCGCTGCAATAGTCGAGGATGGTGCGATGCTGGCTGGGGATGCGCGCCGGGCCGGCATTGAAATACTGGCCCGGATCGAACGCCACCGTTTGCGAGCGGCCATCCTTGTAGTCCACGCGGTCGCCGTGGCGCAGGGTCCAGGTGCGTCCGCCCACGCGGTCGCGGGCCTCCAGCACTTGCACGGTGAACCCGGCCCGCTTCAGTTCCAGCGCGGTGACCAGCCCGGCAATCCCGGCGCCCAGTACCAGCACGCGGGTGCCCTGCCCCAGGCCGTCCTTGAGTTTCAGCGGTTGCGGCCGCCGGTGTGAAGACGGCCCCAGTCCCAGTGCAGCCAGCGCATCCTCGGCCGCCTTTTCGCCGCCGACTGCGGCGATGCTCGACAGTGCTTCACGTCGTGTCAGTCCCATGTTCGATACTCCTAATCCGGCAGCCCAGGTGGGTTGATCAGCGATTGGTCAACGCGCTCCACATCCAGGCCCCAACGCTGCAACACTTGCGCGTATTGCCCCCCGGCAATCGCACCTTCAAGGGCGGTGTGGATCGGCTTGACCAGGCCGTTGTCTTTGCGCGTGGTCACGGCGATATCGGCCTGCAACGGCCAGCCGCCGTTGACGGTGCCGACGCGCTTGATGCCGCCGGTGATCGCCGCCGAATAGGCGTACACCGAGTTGGGCCCGAACAGCGCATCGCTGCGCCCCGACTGCACCGCCAGTTGCGCGGCGGCCTGGTCATCGAAGTACTGCAGCAGCGCAGGCTTGAGGCCAGCCTTTTCGTTCGCCTCGTTCCATGCCAGCAAGACCTTTTCCTGGTTGGTACCGGAGCCGACGATGATCTTCAGCCCGGCAATGTCGGCGGCCTGCTTGATCTCGCTGATCGGGCTGGTGCTCTTGACGTAAAAGCCGAGCACATCCTGTCGATAGGTGGCGAAGTCAAACCGCTTCTTGCGCGCCTCGGTCACGGTGACGTTGCTGATCACCGCGTCGTACTTGCCCGAACTGACGCCCAGGGGCCAGTCCTCCCAACTGGTCTGCACCACGTTGAGTTGCAGGCCGAGGCTGTCGGCCACCAACTGCGCGGTGTCGGCTTCGCTGCCGATGGTGGTCTTGTCATCGCTGGCCAGCAGCGCCAGGGGTGGCCCGGCCACGCCGGACACGGCGACGGTGAACTTGCCGGGCTGGGCGAACTTGAAGCCCGGCGGGATTTGCGCGATGGCCGCTTCGTTACGTGGCGCATGAATGCGCGGGCGGTCCGGGCTGAGGTCGACCTGCTGCACCGCGAACACCTGGGGTGCGGTGCCGATGGCAAGCGTCAGCACGGCCAGGCGGATAGGTTGGGTAAACATGGGCAGTCACTCCTTGAACTAAAGCACCTTGCCGAGAAAGGCCTGGGTGCGGGGGTGTCGGGGTTGGCGGAAGATCTGTTCGGGTGGGCCTTCTTCGATCAATTGGCCGTCGCAGAGAAACACCACGTGGTCAGCAACCTCGCGGGCAAAGCCGATCTCATGGGTGACGATCACCAGGGTGACGCCCAATTGGGTCAGGCCCTTGATCACATCGAGCACTTCGCCCACCAGCTCCGGGTCGAGGGCCGAGGTGGGTTCGTCGAACAGCAACACCTTGGGGTCCAGCGCCAGCGCACGGGCAATGGCGACGCGCTGTTGCTGGCCGCCCGAGAGCTGGCGCGGGTAGGCATCGAGCTTGTCCGCCAGGCCGACCTTGGCCAGCAACTCGGCCGCTTTGTCCCGCGCCTGGGCCTTGCTCCAGCGCTTGTGGGCCAACGGCGCTTCGGCGATGTTTTCCCAGGCGCTGAGGTGCGGGAACAGGTTGAAGTTCTGGAACACGAAGCCCACGTCGATGCGTCGCTTGAGAATTTCGCGCTCTTTGAGCTCGAACAGCAGGTCACCCTTGCGCCGATAGCCGACGTACTCGCCGTCGATGGTGATATGCCCGCTGTCGATCTTCTCCAAGTGGTTGATGGTGCGCAGCAAGGTGGACTTGCCCGAGCCGGACGGCCCGAGGATCACCGTGACCTTGCCCGGATCGATGGTCAGGTCGATGTTATCGAGCACCTGCTGGTTGCCGAAGCGCTTGCCTACGCCCTGGATCTGGATACGCCCTGCGCGTGCTTCAGCCATGGGATTGCTCCTTGAGCCAACGGCGCAGACGTTGCAGCGGCGTCGGCGGCAGCACGCGCGCGGTGCCACGGGCAAAGTGGCGCTCGACGTAATACTGGGCGCTGGTCAGCACCGTGGTGATGATCAGGTACCACACGGTGGCCACGATCAGCAGCGGGATCACCGCCTGGGTGCGGTTGTAGATGACCTGCACGGTGTAGAACAGCTCCGGCAGGGCCAGCACGTAGACAATCGAGGTGCCCTTGACCAGGCCGATGATCTCGTTGAAACCCGACGGCAGGATCGAGCGCAAGGCCTGGGGCAGGATGATCCGGAAAATCCGCCGCGAGGCCGGCAGCCCCAGCGCCGCTGCGGCTTCATGCTGGCCGGCATCCACACCGATCAGGCCACCGCGAATGATCTCCGCCGCGTACGCCGCCTGCATCAGGCTCAAGCCCAGCACCGCCACGGTGAACTGGCTGAGCACATCCACGGTGGACCATTGCGCGAACACCTGCTCGGTGAACGGCACGCCGATCACGATGTGGTCGTACAGGTAGGCAAAGTTGTAGAGGATGATCAGCACCAGCAGCGCCGGCATCGAGCGGAAGAACCAGATATAGCCCCAGGCCAGCGCCGCCAGCAGCGGCGAGCCCGACAGCCGTGCCAGGGCCAGCGCGGTGCCAAGAATGATGCTGAACAGCGTGCTCAGCAATGTCAGCAAGAGGGTCTGCCCCAGACCGCGCAGCACCGACGGCGAGAAAAACCACTGGCCGAACACGCCCCACTCCCAGCGCGGGTTGGTGGCCAGAGAATGCACGATGGCAAGCAGCACCAACGCGGCAAAGATCGAGCCGGCCCAGCGCCAGGGATGCCGGGCCGGCACTACCTGCAGGGCGCGGATCGGCGTGGAAACACGGCGCTGGCGAAGCGGGTAATCGGTGACCTCATCGATCAGGTCATAGGGTTTGGCGACAATGGGCATGTGCTAGTCCTCGCAGGCCTTAGAAGGCATAAGTCAGCCGGGTGTAGTAATACCCGCCGGTAAAACCATAGGGCGAATAGGTGCCGTAGCTGGCGAGCATGGTGCTGCTCGGCACGCCTTGTTTCTTGGGGTAGAGGTCGAACAGGTTCTTGGCGCCGATGGCCACGTTGAGGTCTTTGGTGAGGTTGTAGCCAAGGTCGAGGTCGGTGATCCATTTGGCGCTGTAGACCCGGTCCAGGTCGCGATTGGCCGATGAGTTCACTTCCTTGTAGGCGCCGTAGCGGGTCAGGGCCAGGTTGAGGTTCAAGCGCCCGATGCTCCAGTCGCCACCGAGGATCAGCTTGGTGTTGGGTTGCACATCGGTGATCAGGTTGCGCGCCTGGCGGTCCATCAATTCGTAGGAGGTGCCGAGGATGTTGGTCGACTCCTTGTAATTGAGGATCTTGGTCTGGTTCCAGTTGAACGCGGCGGTCCACTTCAGCGCACCGAAGGCGCCCAGGTCCTGGTTGTAGCTGCTGACCAGGTCCAGGCCCTTGGTGCGGGTGTCGGCGCCGTTGATGAAGTACTGGCCGCCAGAGGTGGAATTGACGCCGTTGTTCTGCAGCACCTGGGTGACTTCGGGCCCGAGCAAGGTGCCGGTGAGGGTGATGCGGTCGCGCAGGTTGATCACGTAGGCATCGGCGGTGAAGCTCAGGCGGTCAGTGGGTGTGAGGGTGAAGCCGAGGCTGAAGTTGGTGGAGCGCTCGGGCTTGAGGTCCTCGGCGCCCAGTGCCTTGGCCGCCGCCGAACCGACCGGCAATACGCCGTAGTTAATCGACTGGTACACCCCATCGACCACGCCATAGGTGGTCGAGCGTGCACTGAACAGGCTGTTGGCCAGCGAGGGCGCACGAAAGCCATTGCTCACCGTGGCACGTACCGCGAATTGCGGTGTGAAGTCATAACGCGTGGTCAGTTTGCCGCTGCGGGTGGCGCCCACGCCCTGGTTGTAATGCTCATAGCGCACGGCGGTGCCCACGTACCAGTCCGGCAGCGGGTTGAAGCCCGCATCCACATAACCTGCGACGCTGTTGCGCGAGGCGGTGCTTTCTTCGTCGGGGGAAATGCCGTTGGTGACCTGCGCTCCGGACGACGCGCAATTGCCCGGTGCCACGCAGTAACCGCCGTTGGCGTAGGACGCGTAGTCGCCGGCCTGCACCTCATAGGTGTCGCGCCGATGCTCCAAGCCATAGGACAGGTCCAGCGGCTTTTGCAGGCCGATATCGAAGCCGCGCTTGAAGTCCAGGTTAGTGGTCAGCTCGGTGGAAATCCAGGTGCCGGAGGTGAAGCGGTTCGGCGTGGCCTCGCCCAGGGATGGGTTCTGGTTATGGGTGGTGCCCTGCTCCGCTTCGTTGCGCCCGTAGGTGGTGGACAGGTCCCAGTCCCACTCGCCCAGGGTGCCCTTGCCGCCGAATGCCGCCTGGAAATCGTCTTCGTCGATGTACCAGGTGGGCGTGTAGCCGGAGGGGTAGCCGTTGGGCCCGGTGGTGATGGTGTTGGTGATGGTCGGCAGGCGGAAGTTCTGGCCCTGCTCGGCCTTGCGCCGTGAGTAGGTGGTGAAGGAATACAGGCTAAGCGTATTGTCGATAGGCAATTCGGCGTTGTAGCCCAGGGTCAGCAGATTGGTCTTGGGCGTGCCGTAGCCGCCGTAGGTGGACTTGCCGGCCAGGCCGTAGGCTTGTTCATAGGTGTAGCCATTGGCGCTGGCCTTGTTGTCCTCGTTCTGGCTGCGCGCATCCAGGGCCAACTGCACGATACCGCCGTCGCCGATCTCGAAACCTTTGTTGAGGCTTTGCTGCACGGTCTGCTTCTTGCCGTCATAGCCCAGGCCCGCGTTGGTCACCGAGGTGCCGCTGGTGTCGGCCTTGAGGATCACGTTGATCACCCCGGCGATGGCGTCGGACCCGTACTGGGCGGCGGCGCCATCGCGCAGCACTTCCACATGGTCGATGGCGCTGATGGGGATCAGGTCAAGGTCGGCCGGGGCCGCGCCGGTGTTGATGCCGTTGATGTTCAGGGTGGCGCTGGTATGGCGGCGCTTGCCGTTGACCAGCACCAGCACTTCGGCCGCGCTCAAGCCTCGCAGGTTGGGGGCACGGGCAATGCCGCTGGCGTCCCAGCCGGTCTTTTCCGGTAGCGTCAGCGACGGGATCACTGCACTGAGCGCTTCCATCAAACCGGGCTTGCCGGTGCTTTGCAGTTGCTTGGCGCTGACCACATCGATGGGCACCGGGCTGCTGGTGACCGTGCGCTGCTCGGCGCCACGGTTACCGGTGACGACCACGGTGGACAGGGTGCTGTCATCCTGGGCCTGGGCCGCGGCGGCCAGCAGGGACAAGGTCAAGGCTGCGGTGGGGGTTAGAACATGCTTCATCGCTATTCCCGGGTTTTCAAATCGCAGGGTCGGGCAGGCACGCGCTGGGCGCGGCAGGGCCGGTGTTCAGGGTGCAGGTGCGGTTTGAGCTAGGTATGGGGCGAGCGAGGGGCTTGAAGGGGCAACATACGTTGAACTCCGTTCCAACGATTCTGCTGCCGGGGATCACCCGGTCAGGTGCGCAGAATCTGAATCACGCTGGGTACCATCCGGGGTCTGGGGTAGGCTGTTGCGTTCAAACATAACGGAATGAATTTCAAAAATATAATGCTATTTGGGCATAAGCTAATATTCTTGAATTTCATTATTTATAAAAATCTTTATTCATATAAATAATGTCTCAGACCCCGATGAAAGCCAGATGTGGGAGGGCTTGTTCAATGTGTAGGAGCGAGCTTGCTCGCGAAGAACTCAGGACCTGCGCGGTTATTCAGAATGAACGCGTTGCCTGGACGTTTTTCGCGAGCAAGCTCGCTCCTACAGGGGCCGCAACAGTTGCATCTGCTGGCGGTAGTCATCCGTCACCTGCCGCGCCTGGCTGTTGCTGGTAATTACCCTGGGGGTAATCAGCACGATCAACTCGGTGCGGTCCTTGGACTTGCTGGTGTTGCCAAACAACCAGCGCAAGCCCGGGATTTTCCCCAGGTACGGCACGGCGCTGACACTCTCGGCGTTGTCCTGCTTGATCAACCCGCCCAACAACACCGTCTGCCCGCTCTGCACCGCCACCTGGGTCGACACCGAGCGCGTGGAGATCCGCGGGTTTATCGGCGTTTCGCTGTTGCTGCTCTCGCTCTGTGCATCGCTGACCTGCTGCTGAATGTCCATGTACACCAGCCCGCCCGGATTGATGCGCGGCACCACGTCGAGGATCACGCCGGTCTGCACGTATTCGACGCTGCTCAAGGTGGTGTCGGCGTCGCCCGTGTTGACGGTGGTCTGGCTGATGGGAATGTTGTCGCCCACCTGGATCTGCGCTGGCTGGTTGTTCATCACCACCAGCGACGGCGCCGACAGCACCTGGGTGCGGCCGTTGGTTTCCAGGGCATGCAGGGCCACTTGCAGGTTGGAGCTGACGAAGGAATAGAACAGCGAATCCGCCGCCCCCAGCCCCGCCCCGCCGCCGCCCAATGCAGCTTGGCTGCCGGACGCATTGGCGACCGTGGTGCTGGTGGAATTGCCGGCCAGGCGCCCGAGGTACCACTGCACGCCAAGGTCCAGTTCGCCGGTGAGTTTGACTTCGAGAATGCGTGTCTCGATCTGCACCTGCAGCGGTGGGTTGTCGAGGCGCTTGATCGCCGCTTCGATTTCTTTCCATTGCGCCGGACGCGTGCGCACCAGCAGTTGGTTGCTGCTTTTTTGCGCGGTGATGCGGGTGCCGGCCTCCAGGTCGCTGATGGGCGGCGCCGGGGCGTCTTCGCTGCTTTCGGAGGCCGGTTCCTCGGCGGCGGGCATCGGGGTGTTGGCCTGCAAACCGGCGTTGGTGGACGAGGACAGCGTGGTGGTACGCAAGCCCGGCGCGACCTTGGCCGGGGTGTCGTCCTTGATCGCACCATTGCCGTAGATCTGCCGCAGGTAGCGGGCCAGGTCCGCTGCCTTCATGTTGCGCACGTCGTACACATACATCTGCGGCTCATTGCCGCCGCCTTCGTCGATGGTGCGAATCCAGTCACCCACTTCGCTGAGGTACTGCGGCTGGGAAGAAATCGCCACCACCGAGTTGGTGCGCTCCACCGGCAAAAACCGCAGCATGCCGGCCAGGGGCGTGCCGCTGTCGGCGCCGAACATGGCTTGCAGCTGGGGCATCAACTCGGCCACCGAGGCGCGTTGCAGGCCGAACACGCCCACCGACATGCCCTTGAGCCAGTCCACATCGAAGGTGTCGATGGTGTCTTGGTAGTTGGCCAGTTCTTCCGGGGTGCCGGCCAGGCTCAGCACATTGCGCGCCGGGTCCACCAGCAGGAAGGCGTTCTCCCGGGCGAAGGGCTTGAGCAGTTTCTGCATCTCGGTGGCAGAGATATAACGCAGCGAAAACAGGCGTGCCGAGAGGCCGCTGGAAGGCTGCGCCACGCGCATCTGCGGCACCAGCTTGCCGGCCACCGCCTGGTTGCCCGGCAGGATCACATAACGGTTGCCCTGCTTGATCATGGCGTTGTCGGTCCAGGACAGCAGGGTTTCGAGGATCGACAATGCCTGCTGCTTATCCACCGGTTTGGAGGTGGAGAAGCTGACGTTGCCCTTCACGCCCTGGGCGATGCTGTAGTTTTCGTGCAGCAGGTCGCCCATCACGCTGTTGATCACCGCTTCGATGGGCTGGTCCTGAAAGTTGAAGACGATGTCGCCCTCCGCCTCCTTCACCGCAGGCCTGGAAACCGGCGCGCGCACCAGCTGTTGGTTGCCCCGAATCAACTGGCGCTGCGCGGGTGGCTGCGCCTGGGGCGGCGCGCTTTGCACGGTGGGTGCCTCGCTGGGTGGGCGTTGCGAACCGGTGCCCTGCAGGGCTTCGTGCAAAAGCGCCTGATCCGGGTCGAGGCGGTCGGGCAACGTGCCACAGCCGCCGAGGGCAACGCTGGTGGCCAGGCAAAACAACGAGGTGCGCATATCAATCAAGGGAGGGGCTCGCGAGAAGAAGAAATCGAGGGCAACCGCTTGCCGTACAGGCTTAGGGTCTGGGTGCGCCCATCCAGGGCGAAACGGGCGTATTGCGGGGTGAGGTGTTCCAGGCGCCAGCCGTTGGGCAAGCTCTGGCCCAGGCGCACCGTGAGGGGTGGGCCGTCGGCTTGTTTAAGCATGGCCATTTGCAGGTTGCCGGTGATCATGATGCCGCTGAGGGTCAGGTTGGACAGGCTGGTGACCTGCGCTTTGCCTACCGCACGGTCGGGGCTGCGATCCGGGCTGAACAGCGGCGCCTGCCAGGTGCCGGCAAGGTCGGCCAGGGCCGCCGTCACGGGCGCCTGCACGTTGGCGGAGGGCTGCGCCGCCAGCGGTGCTGCGGGTAACCACTGCGGTTCGTCGCCGATGCTGCTGAGGATCACCGCCATCAGCAGGCCCAATAACCCTGCAACGCCGAGCAAGCCCCACTCCAGGGGACGCAATCTGCTGTTCATGGCGCCACCTGCGCCGGTTGCAGGTAGCCGCGCACCAGCAGGTTCACCACCAGCTTGCCCGCCCCGCCCCGTGCGGGCGCCTCGCGACTGCGACGGATGCGCAGTTCGTCGACGAACAGGAACGGCGGCTGGTATTCCAGCGCATGCAGGATCGCGGTCAAGGGTTCGATGGCGCAGTTGAGGGTCAGGCTGACCTTGACCTGACGATAAGGCTCGCCATCGTCCTGCTCGGCGGTGATGGGCTTGCGCTGGGTCAGGCTGCAACCACCGCCGCGCCCGGCCTGGCTGGCGACCAGGTCGGCCAGGCGCTGCATCAGGTCGGCGGCGACCACGTCGGGGTCATCCCCCGGCAACAGGCTGGCGCTGCTGGCCGGGTCTTGCTGCACCCGTTCGAGCTGCTGGCGCAGCGCATCGCCCTGGCGCAACACGCTGGCATAGCGCTGCTGCTGTTCGCGCAACTGTTCGGCGTGGGCGCCCATGCTGCGCAGCGGCCCGGCGAACCAGCTATCGATCAGCAGCCAGTAGGCCGCGCCAAGCACGGCGGCGAGGATCAGCAAGGCTGCCCCGCGACGTTCACGGGGTGTGAGGGGTCGGCGCATCGGCGGCCTCCTGGCGCAAGTGGGCACGCAAGGCAAACTGATCCTTGCCGGTGCGGGCATCGGGTTGAATCACCCCTTCGAACTGAGCGTTGTCCAGACGCTGGCAGCCTTTGATCCGCGTGATCAGGCCGCTGGCCTTGGCGCTTTGGCCGGCGATGGAAATCTCGCTGCCCTTGACGTCCAACTGGTCGAGCCAGGTGTCGGCCGGCAGGCAGTGGGTCAAGTCATTGAGCAGCCCGGCCAACGGCGGTTGCGCCAATTTGCGTCGCGCCAGGTACTGCGCCGCGCCCTGGGTGTTGAGCAGTTGCTGGCGCAGCGCATGCACCTGAGCCACCTGGGCTTTCTGCTGCTGGACGCTGTGCTGCATGGCATCGACAACACGCTGGCGGTCGTTGAGCCACAGCAGCATCGCGCCGATCAGCAACGCGCCGCACAGCCACGGCAGGCTGCGCTGCAAGCCCAGGCCCGGCGGGCGTTGGCGCGGGCGCAGGCTGGCGGGCAACAGGTTGATGCCCAGGTCCGCCACATCCACGCGATAGGGCCGCAGGCCCAAGGTGGCGCAGTCGGCGAGGATCGGATCCAGGCGTTCGCGCAGGATCGCCACCAGCGTCACCTCAAGGTGAGTGGGCGTGCGCTGCTCCTGGCGTGCGACAAAGTACAACTGCTCGGCCTCGAACGGCGTGTAGCGGTCCAGTTCATAGCTCACCACATTGTCCAGGTGGCGCGCGGCGGCCAGGGGCAGCTGCACGGTTTGCCGCAACACATCGTCAGGGCCGAGCATCAGCACCCGGCGCACATGGCCCGGTTCGACCGGCGCGGTCAGCGGCCAGTGATGGATGCGCTCCGGCGGCTCCTGCAGGGCCAGCCAACTCGGCACACAGCCGCGCAGCTCGGTGAGCCACAGACGCCAGGCCTGTTGCAGCAGGCTGCCGCGCCAGTGACGGGCGATAGGTTCGAGTCGATTCATTCTTGCCACCGCACCACCCGATAGGGCTGCGCGCTGTCCTCCGCTGGGCTCAGTGAAACGGTGATACGCAGGCGCGCCTGATAACCGCCGGGCCGCTCGGCGCGGCTGTCGATTTCTACGACCTGGCCGGGGTCGGCGCCCTCGGCATTGCGGCTTGGCAGGTTGAGCGCCTTGCGCATCAAGGGGCTGGCGAACGCCGGATCGGGTCGATCCAGGTCGCTCCACAAGGTGATTTCGGGCAACAGTTGACTGTAGAGCGCCTGGGTCATGCCCGGCAGCTGGCGCACTTCTTCCAGCACCCGAAACGGCGCCAGGCCCTGGCGACGCCGGGCTTCAAGGGCCTTGACCCATTGCTGCGCCTGGACCGGTGTGGCACCGCAAGCCAGGGCCAGGCGCGTGAGATCGTCCGCCGCTGCATTGATCAGGTACAGCTTGCCGCGCTCGCTACGCAGGCTGACCTGCACCCGCGCATCATCAAAGCTCAGCGCGACAGTGCGCCCATCGGCCACCCAATGCGGCTGCGCCATGACCATGGCGATGCCGGCCTGGGCCGCCAGTTGCGTGCGGGTGTGCTGGCCCAGCCACAGCGCCTGGCGGCTTTGCAATTGCACCCAACCGGCCAGGCCGCCGAGCAGCACGCTGAGCAAGGCCAGCACCCACAGCACCAGCAGCAACGCCGCACCGCGCTGGCGCTTCATTCTTCCAGGCTGCCGCTGGAAAGGTTCAGGCGCAGCGCAATCACTTCGGTGACCCACGGCACCGGCCCGCTGACGCTGGCCGTGATGCGCACCGCATAAGGCAAGCGCCGGGGCCAGGGCCAGTCAGTGATCCAACCGGTCGGCTGGCCCAGGGGCGATAGGCCTCGGTAGCTGAACTGCAGGTGTTCCACATGATTAAGCAGTACCTGTGGCTCTACGCGAGCGGGGTTGATGCCCGATTCCAACTGCGCGAACTCCACCTGCAAAGCCTGGTCGACCCGCTGCAGGGTAAAGCGCTGGATACCGCCTCCGAGCACACCGGGCAAGGTCGCCACAAACTGCAGGCGCTCGGGTGTGCCGCTGAAAAAGCCCTCGGCCTGGCTGTCGTCCTCGGTCACGTCCAGGGGCAGCGCCTCGCTGATGGCGGTGCGCAAGAACTGCTGGGCGGCACGCATTTCATCCAGGCTGATGCTGTAGCGCTGGGCTTTGGTTACCGCACGGTTGGCGCCCAGCAGCGCGCCGCCGACCAGCACCAGCAACACCGCCAGCAAGCTGAGCACCACGAGGATTTCCAGCAAGGTGAAGCCCTGCTCGCGGCGCTTCACAGGCGCGCCTTCAAGGTGCTGAAGCGGGCCTGGTGCGGGCCTTCGCTGACGGTCAGGTCGACGCGATACAGGTGCGGCGGTTGGCGGCTGAGGGTCAGTTGCCAATGGATGCCATCCAGTTCGCCCTGGCTGACGCCGCTATCCAGGCGGCCGGCGGTTTCCTGATCGAGCACCGTGAGCGCGGCGTGGGTCAGGCGGTCACTGCGCGCCACCTGGGCCAGGGAACGTGCGCTCTGGCCGAAGGCGACCAGCAGCACCGTGCTGCACACCGCCAGCAGCGTCAGGGCGGCGAGCATTTCGAGCAGGGTGAATCCCGCCTGGCGCTTCATGGCAACGCCTTGGACTGCACGCTGCCGGTCAACCAGCCGATATCGATACGCCAGCGCCGCGTGCCGTTGGCCAACAGCAGGTTGCCGCCCGTGGAACTGCCGTCAGGGTAGAACTCGACCGCCGAGCCGACCTGCTCGGCGGTGTGCACACTCAGTTGCAGGTCTTGCGGCCAATAGCGCGGCGCGCCGCCCGCTGCGCTGAACGCGCGGTGGTGCAGATCGAACTGAGTACGCGCCGCCTGCCCGCTGATAATCGCCGCGGCCCGCGTGCTGCGCAGCGCCTCGACCATCTGCCCGACCACACGACGCTCCTTGGCCACTTGCAGGCCCTGGCGCAACCCGACGCTGAGCAAGCCGGCAGCGAGGCTGACCAGCAGGATCACCACCAGCATTTCCAGCAGGGTAAAGCCACGCTGGGCCATGGGCTGCTTACTCCCAATTGCCCAGGTCGGCACTGTAGCCCTCGCCACCGGGCTGGCCATCCTGGCCGTAGAAGATCAGGTCAAACGCACCGTGCTCACCGGGAAAGCGATAGCCGAACGCGTGGCCGAACGGGTCTTTCAATTCCGACGGCTTGGCGTACGGCCCGGCCCAACCGGAGGCCGCTGCGGGCTTGTCCACCAACTGTTGCAGGCTGGTGGGCGGCGAGCCGACGTCCAGCGCATAGCTGTCGACCTTCATGCTCAAGCCGGCGAGCTGCGCCTTGCCCGCGCCGTACTTGCCCTTGTCCACATTGCCGCCGACCTGGCGTACCACGATGGTCGCGACAATGCCCAGCAGCACGATCACGGCGAGCATTTCCAGCAGGGTGAAACCACGTTGGCGGCGTCGGGCATTCATCGTTTATAGCTCCTTGAACGTTTAGATATGGCTGGTGAGGCTCATCAGCGGCAGCATGATCGCGAGCATGATCACCGCCACCAGCACCGCCATGAACACGGTCAGGCTGGGCACCAGTGCGGCGAGCAACCGGTCGATACCGCGCTTGGCCTCGACGTCGAAAATATCGGCGACCTTGAGCAGCATGCTGTCCAGTTCACCGGCCTGTTCACCGACTTCGATCATTTGCAGGGCCAACTCGGGCAGCAAGGGTTGCTCGCCGAACGCCCGGCCCAGGCTGCCGCCCGCCTTCACCGCTTCGGCGGCCATCGCCACTTGCGCCTGCAGCGCACGGTTGCTGCAGACTTGCCGGGCAATCACCAGCGCCGGCAGCAGCGCGACACCATTGCTGAGCAAGGTGCCGAGGGTGCGTGTCAGTCGCGCCGCTTCGACCCGCTGCAACAGCGGGCCAAGCACACGCAGGCCGAGCACGCGACGGTCCCAGCGCTCGCGACGGCGTGGCTGGCGCAGGCTGATCAGCAGCGTCCACAGGATCGCGATCAATCCGGCCAGCACCAGCAACCCATGGGCACCGAGAAACTCGCCAAGGCCCAGGATCACGTCGGTGATCAGCGGGATCGGCACGCCCAGGTCCTGGAAAATCGGCACGAATTGCGGCACCACGTACGCCAGCAACAGCGCCAGCGAACCCAACACGCCCACCACCAGGAACGCCGGGTAGATCAGCGCATTGATCACCTCGCCACGCAGCCGCTGGCTGCGCTCCAGGTAGTCGCCGAGCTGGTGCAGGGTACGTTCCAGCGCACCGCCCGCCTCGCCGGCGCGTACCAGGCTCAGGTACAACGGCGAGAAGCTGTCGCCCGCCTGTTCCAGCGCGGCCGACAGCGGCTTGCCGGCCTTGACCTCGTCGCGGATGCGTTCGATCAAGCCGCGCACCTGAGGTGGGCCGGGTTGTTTGAGCAGCAGGCCAAGGCAACGTTCTAGAGGCTGACCGGCGCCCAGCAGGGTCGCCAGTTGTTGCGTGAAGCTGACCAGGCCGGCGCCTTTCAGCGCCCCACGCGCCGGGCTTAACAGGGGCCTGCCCGCCGTTTCGATCTGCAATAACAGCAGGCCGCGCTTGTGCAGTGCGGCAACGGCAGCAGCATGGTCCTGGGCTTGCAGGGTGCCGTTGTGGGCGACACCCTGGCTGTCGAGGGCGCGAAACTTGAACAGCGTCACGCCGGTTCCCCACGGGTGACGCGCAGCACTTCTTCGAGCGTGGTGATGCCGGCCAGCGCCTGGCGCAAGCCCTCTTCATACAAGGTGCGCAGGCCGGCGCGGCGAGCGGCCTGTTCAAGGGTGGCGGCGTCGGCGTGGCGCATCAGCAGGCCGCGTAGTTCATCGTTCATCACCAGCAATTCGGTGAGGGCGCTGCGGCCATGGTAGTCGCCGTGGTAGAGCAGGATCGGGCGCTGGTCGGTCAGACGCTCCAGACCATGTTCCTCGATCAACGCCGGTGGCGCTTCGAACGCCACGCGCGTGGCCGGGTCCAGGCGGCGCACCAGGCGCTGGGCCAGAATGCCGCTGACGGTGGAGGCGATCAGGTAGCTTTCCACACCCATGTCCAGCAGCCGCGTGATGCTGGCGGCGGCACTGTTGGTGTGCAGGGTGGAGAGCACCAGATGGCCGGTGAGCGAGGACTGGATGGCGATGCGGCAGGTTTCCAGGTCACGGATTTCGCCGATCATGATCACGTCCGGGTCCTGGCGCACGATGGAGCGCAGCACGCCGGCAAAGTCCAGGCCGATGGCGGGCTTTACCTGGATCTGGTTGATGCCTTCGAGCTGGTATTCGACCGGGTCTTCCACGCTGATGATCTTGCGCTCAGGGGTATTGAGCCGCGACAGCGCGGTGTAGAGCGTGGTGGTTTTGCCCGAGCCGGTCGGCCCGGTCACCAGCAGAATGCCGTGGGGCCGTTCCAGCAATTGGAGGAAGGTATCCAGGCGCTCACCACTGAAGCCCAGGCTGGGAAAGTCGAACTGCACGGTCTGCCGGTCGAGCAGACGCATCACCACCGATTCGCCAAAACTGGTGGGCACGGTGGACACGCGCAAGTCCAGCTCCTTGCCCTGGATGCGCAGCATGATGCGCCCGTCCTGGGGCAAGCGGCGCTCGGCAATGTCCAGGCGCGCCATGATCTTGACCCGTGAAATCACCGCCGCCGAGGAACTCGCCGGGGGCGCCTCGGCGTCGTGCAGCACGCCGTCGATGCGGTAGCGCACCTTGAGCTGATGTTCGAAGGGTTCGATATGAATGTCCGAGGCGCGCTGTTCCACGGCGCGCTGCAGGATCAGGTTGACCAGGCGAATCACTGGCGCTTCGGACGCCATGTCCTTGAGGTGCTCGATATCGTCGGCCGCGCCGCCCTGCTCACCCAGGTTCTCCACCAGCGTGCCCATGGCGGATCGGCCCTGGCCGTAATAGCGCTCGATCAGGCTGTCGACTTCAGTGCGCGGGCCGACGGCCAGCCAGATCGACACCTGGCAGGCATAGGCCAGGGCCTGGAACGGATACAACTGGGAAGGGTTGGCCGACAGTACACGCAACCCGCCATCGGCCCAGCCGATAGGCACCAGTTGATGGTGACGCATGAAGCGCTCGGTCAGCGCGGGCAAAGGGTCCAGCAGCGGCGGCGCCGTATCGGCGTGCAACAGGGGCGCGTCGAGCAAGGCGGCCCAGGCGCGGGCCAGTTCGGTTTCGCTGACCAGCCCCAGGCGCGTGAGCAGGCCGAGCAGGTCGCTACCCTCGGTGGATAAGCGTCTGGCGCGGTCCAGGTCAACGGTCTTCAGCCCTGCATGCGCCATCAACCATGCGCACACCTGCTCGGTGTGCGGGACAGGCATCTGGCAGGCATTGATGGGGGCTGACGACATAATGAAGTGATATCTGATAGGGCGAGAAGTATGGCTATTTGGAACTATCGAACAATGCCATTAGTTCGCCATAGCCCTGCCGGGAGTTAGCCGGGGGTATCGACTGGAAGTTATAGCGCTAGTTCCTGAGAGTGGGAAATATAAATACAAAACATTGCTGAATGCACTGATTTAGAGCGTTGGCAGCCAATAGCCACTAGTTGCAATTAGCCATACACCTTAATTGTTCACACACCTTCTCTTAAATAACCGGCACTGAAAAACAGGCAAGCGTTTTACTCTGGCAATAGGCGCGAACGGGTTTCTCCGGGACGGGATTCGTACCCCTCTTCCACAACCAATAAGGCTTTTTCGCACAGGCGTGCCCAGGGAGCTGATCGAACGACTATTTCGGCCTAACGATGCTTATAAAACGCTATTAAAGGCATTTAGCCATACCTTTCACCATTCCCAAAAACCATCTGATTACAGTCAGTTGGACGATAAGGGAGCCACGCGCTCGTCGAAAAATTGTCGAGAAAATGCGCCAAACGCTGTTAATTCCCCTCCTTTACAGGCGAAGAAGCACGCCTAGACTCTCACTCGATTCAGCTCCCTGGATCATGACTAACACTGGAAAAAGGATATTCAAAATGAACGCCTTCACTTCGGTAAATACCGTCACCACGCCCCTGACCATCAACTGCAACTCCGTGGTCACGTATAACGGCGATCCCAACGAAACAACCAAGGTCACGTTCAACTACCAGAACAACCTGCTGTGGGCTACCCAAGTCAATAACACCGCCTCAACGCAAACGCTCTCCGCCGACGCCCCTGCCGGACCGGTGATCCTGCGCGCGGGTGCCAAGGTGACGCTGCAAAACGTCGGCGCGGGGTTCAGCATCCTGTTCACTGGCGTGATCGTCGACAGCGGCTCCGAGACGCCTTTCACCAGCACCAACATCGGTACATTCAGCCTTTCCTGATCCATACGGGTTCTTTAGCCAGACCCCATCCTTGAAGCCGGCGGACGCGCAAGTTCGTCGGCTTCATTTAACGCAGTACGGGACATGGACGGTACCCTCGCGTGACAAAGCATCGGATGCTTTATACCCGGGTTTGCTGGTTAACACTGGGCGCGATTCTGGCAACCATACTGTGGCTACTGGCGACCGGCAGACCTGTGTCGACGGCTTTGCCTGACGGGTTCAGCCAGACTTTTTCCAGCGTCGAGTACGCATCCCTGACATCGGGTTGCACCGACCTTCCCCCCTCTCCTTCCACCTCTTCGGTGCCTCCTGAACCCTGCTTGCCGGGTCCGATACTGCTGCCCGGCATGAACGTCAGCCGTCAGGTCGGTCCGGTGCTGTTCGTACTGGTCGTCGATAGCCGCGAGGCCCGGGTGAACGCCGAACTGTCCATGGGCGGCGCTGGCCTGACAGGGTTGAGCATGACGGCCGAAACACCCACTGCCACCTTTGACCTGGCCAGCGATGGCCAGCGGGTACGTGGCAGCCTGGGCGCATTTTTCTGTGCCCCTGCGAACACTTCGCATGTGCTCGCCGACTTCAATATCGAAGGCACACACGACGACAACAAACACAGCGCGCAAGCCTACCGCGGCGACCTCATCCGCTGGCAGAGCCCAACGACCAGCGTGATTGCCAGCTACCGCCAACCCTTGTTGCCAGACCTGCAAGTGACCGTGGAACTGCTTGAACCCTACAAACCCGACAGCAGCAACGCGTTGACGGCCCAAGTGAGTTTCTACTACGCCACGAACCTGATCGACCGCTACACCGTCATGGCCACCGCCACCCCCGTGACCCTGCGCAAATCCAAGGTCGGGCCCGTACATATCCAGGGTGGGGCCTTGTCGTTTCGTCCCGCCACCCAGGAACAGCGGGGGCAGCTGAGCCTCGATGGCACTTTCCAGTCCGGCCATAACCTGCCCAACCACTACGCCGGCAGCATCGCCGACTGGTCGTGGATTCGTGGGCGTGCCGACAATTGCAGGGGATAGACATGACCAGCCGCGCCGCCACCCCATCCGACTATCAGCAAATTGCCAACAGCGCGGCCTATGCCCTGCCCGATGACAGTGGTTATGGCTGGCGCGGCTACGTGATGCCCCAAGGCACCCCACCAGCCGACTTGCCGACCAGCCTGAGCCCTGCCGATGCATTCGATAAGCAGGCCGGCCATTACCTGTTCGCCCCCAGCGAACCGGTCAGCCTACGCAGCGATCCGTCGGGTTTTATTAGCGCCCTCTATGGCTTTCTGTTTGCCGTCGAACAGCGCAACTTCGTCGGCAGGGCGTTGCTCTGGTTGCCGGGCAGCAACCTGCCGGCGCCCAAAAGCTTCAACGACTATGGGTTGCGCATCAGCCTGGGAGCGTCCTGCCAAGTGCAGAACAACCTCAACGTGAAGCTCGGCGATCGCCTGACCTTCTTCATCAACTTCGGCACCTTCGTCAAATACGATGCCGACTGCAACGCGTTGCGCCTGAAGTCCACTACCGGCATCAGCATGGGCTTCAACGACAAACTGCAGGCAGACAGTGGCCTGCAACTGACTCCCCCACTGCAGCCGTTGGCCTATGTGCCGCTGGACGGTAGCCAGGCCGCAAGCCTGGTTTATGCCTTGACCTACAACTGCGTGGCTGCGCTGCGGTATTTCCAGACCGGCTTCGCCTATGTGGTCAACACCGGGAACGGCAACACCCTACTCAACTACCCGGTGTTCAACCCGATCGGCATGCCGGCCACGTTGAACATGGGCGGTGTTCTCGACCCGCTGGACCGGCTGAACCAGCACATCAGTGCGCCGCAACTGGCCGCCGGGTTGATCCGAACCGGCCTGGCCTTCGCCGCTGCCGGCAGCACCTCGCTGCCCAGTCAATGGCGCAGCACTGCCGGCAACCCTATCAATCTGGTCCCGCTCAATGGCCTCGATGCCAATGGCTGGCCCCTGCCCCACGCAGCCAGCCTGGTGTTCTGCGATGACGGCGCGAGCTACAGCCTCACCCTGAGCGGTGACTATGGCTTGAGTCTGCCGACCCTTCCCGCCACCGTCGGGCAATATTTGTTGTGCGGCATCTTCGGTACCGAATGGCTGAGCTTTTCCAACTACAATTCTGCGGCCAGCCCCACCGAAAATGACCGCATACGCCTGCTCGCCGCTCAACCGGCGTATGCACCCATCTTCCCGTTCCAGACCAGCAGCCTGGTTTCCCCCACCAGTGGCGCGGTCACCGCCCTGCTGACCGGCGACTACCGGACCTCCTGGAGCAGCCTGATTGCCGGCGCCTCCACCCCGGCCTATAGCGCACAGCCCGACGGCAGCCCACTGTATGGCCAGGCCGCGGCCGCCGGCGACACCGTAATGCTGGCCCCCGCCGCGCCGCGCACACCGCTCCCGCAAACCCCCGGCTTCGCCTTCCCCCTGGTGCCGTATGCCGGCATGACCAATACGACGGACGTCAACCTGACCCAGTTCGAGAGCGAGATTCTTGCCGCCTCGCGCAAGAGCCTTATCAGCGCCGCCACCCTGCCGGGCAGGCGGGCCGCACGGCTCAAACGCCTGCAACGGGCCCCGGCTGGCGCGTCCGAAAAACCCGATCGGGCGACAACACCGCAAGGCTTGCTGGTGGACCTGGATCCGGACGGTATCGGCTATAGCAAAGTGCTGCTGGCACGCTCGAAATCTGCCGAGAATATGCTGGATTTTGCCTTCGAGCAGCCCACCGATGCGCTGCACGAGGCGCTGCAAACCAATCAGCTATTTCTCGTCGGCGTCAACCCGCAACCGTTTTTCACCCAGGGCGCAACGTTCAGTAACCAACTGGAGATCGCCGACTGGCACTTCATCGCCAATATCGGCGCCGGCGTGCAAACCACCAGCTATCGCAACGTGCTGATCATGAAATATTGCAGTGGCAGCCTGAAAGAGCGCATCGACAATCCCAACCGCTGGACCATGCCCGAGACGTTCTCGAAAACCGCAGACCTGGTGCCGGGCCTTGAGACCCTGGCCTACACCGGTTTGTCCCAGTGGCTGCAGGACTTTATCAGCGCCGCCGAGCTCAAGGCCGCCGCCGCGCCGGACAGCCTCTATGCGGACTTCGTCGCCCAGGTCAACGACCCCGAATGGAAAGGCTTTATGGTGCTCAACGCCGACCTGCCCCTGGACAGCCTCCCCGAGCAATTGGCCGGGATCGCCGCTGGCATCGATTACAGCCGCTTTCTCGCCCACCACTTCGGTGCCAGCGTCAGTCGCGTCAGTCATCAGGACGACACCTTGGATATCCAGGGCATCTCTAACCTCTTCGGACTGATCGACTATCAGAACCCGGCTTATGAACAGGCCCGGGCCGACGGCGCGGAGGCCGACATGCCCATTGCCCTGGCTACGACCGAAGGTTATGCCTTCAGCGTCCTCCAGCTTCAGGCACTGTTTCGTCAGTCCCGGCTGGTGACCTTCAACAGTCGTATCCAACTGAGCCTGGACCGCCTGTTCGGTTCAGCGATCCAGGCCACACGACGCGCCGAAACCCCCAGTGCCGTAAATGCCATGGTCCTCGACGGCAGCGCCCTGCAACAAAACGACACCACCACCTATGTCTTCGAACAAAGCCAGAGCTACCTGTTCAACCTGGACAGCAACGTGCTACCGGCCGCATCAGTCAATCGCATCCAGTTCAACACCCTGGGCAGCCCGAACGGCGGCGCCACCACCGCCAGTCGTTTCCTATTGTGGGGCAAGCTGGACTTCGCCCTGCTCGAAACCTCCTCCGGGCCATTGGACCTGCTGTCCTTTGGCAGCGAAGACGGCAGTCCGAGCAACGAGGGCCTGGCTTATACCAACCTGCAGATCGGCATGAGTTTCCCCAGCGCCACACCCAACGCCGTGGGTTTCAGCTTCAATCCCGACAACCTGGGATTCGATCCAGTCACCAGCCAGGTTCGCGGAAAAAGCCTCTACAAAGGTTTTACCCTGCAGCTCAAGCAATTCATCCAGGCGCCGGAACAAAAGAAACCCGCGGACTACGGTTTTCTCCCGGTCCTGCCGGAGAACCTCTCGCTCAAGCCTATGTCCGGAGCCTGGTCGGGCATTGTCTACAAGGTCACCATGGGATCGCCCGGCGCCTTGGTCTCAGGTGCTGGTTTCGAGTCCGACCTCTTGGTTGCCTGGTCGCCCGGCAGCCAAAGCGCCGACGCCACTCCAATGCTCTTCGTTGGCTTGAGCCTGCCAGGCGCCGCGCCGTCCGCCAGCGTGTTTTCCCTGCAGGGAATCATCAAGGTTTCCACCGGACCGATAAAACTGCTCTACCAGACCATCCCGGGGCAGCCCGATCCGCAAGCGAAATTCTTCAACCTGCAACTGACCGATATCGGCATCAAGATCCTCGGCATCGCCAAGTTGCCCCCAGGGGCGACCCTGCAGTTTTTCCTGTTTGGCGACCCTCAGTCGTCCGGCAGCCTGGGTTGGTACGCCGCCTACGTCAAAGATCCGGACAGCGACACCGAACGCCTGCTGGCCCTGGCGCCGGATACGCCCACGCATCCGGCACTGACCGGGCCATCGGAGATTGCCTCATGACGCGCGTCCTGTACTGGAACATCGAGAGCTTCGGCTATAACAAGATCCGCCCCTTGAGCACCAAGCGGGACCGCACCGGGGCGCTCATTCCCGACCTGGACGCTGCCGACCGACTGGCACTGATCCTGGCCCATATCACCGCCTTCAACCCGGACATCTTCGTAGTGGTGGAGACCGCCAGCGGCCCGAGCAACGGCCCGGGCTCACTGATTTCCCCAACCGGCGGCTGGCAAGGTTGTGTCGAGCTGCTGTTGCGCATTCGCAACCTGACCGGCCTTGCCTGGAACCTGGTGCCGCCCCTGGTGGTCGGCCAGGCCGGGCGAGCCGAGGGCGTCGCGGTGTTCTACAAACCGGTGATCCCGGCGGGCCCCGGCGTGGCGGCCGGCAGACGCTTGTTCACCGGCCCCAACGCCTGGTCACCAGCGGGCAATGGCGTCAGCTTCAACCCCACGGTTTTGCCCGCGCCCGCCGCCGGCAACTACCCGCCGCTGCAGACCAACGCTTGTTTTACCGTCGCCGGTCGCGCTATTCCGCCTACCGCCCTGAACCCCGGCAACCCGTCCGAAAGCCGGTGCGCGGCGCGGGTCGATTTCGTCGATAACCTCGGCGCGCCCATCAACTATGGCGGCCTGCGCGAACCCTATATGGTGACGTTCTGTGAAACCGTCGACGGCCCGCCCGTGGTGGTGCAGCGCAACCTCACGCTGTTCGCCATCCATTCGCCGCCGCAGTACGTGGCGGCCAACGCCTACCTCAACGGTCTGGCCAACGTGCGTGACATCAGCGCCGCCCTGGGCGCCCTGGAAACCCGGGTCATCACCGGTGATTTCAATGTCAACCTGCTAAGCCAGACCGGCAATGATCCACTGCGCTACGCCCCGCTCACGGGCCTGGGCTATGCCCTGCAACTGCAACCACCGGCCGCGGCCCCGCCTCCGGCCCTGGATGCCTACATGGGCTATTTCGCCACCCACCTCAAGAGCAAGAAATCGACGGTCTTCTGGTCGACCAACGTCGGAGCCGTGCCTTATCCGGGTTACCGCTACATCGGCTCGTCGAGCAGCAGCAACCTGTATTCGATCGACAACATCCTGGTGCGTGGCGGCGCGGCCGGGAACTTCACCATCGCCAACACCGTGGTCGGCACGCCGCTGAATGTGGTCAACCCTGCGCCTGGCGGTGCGCCCGTGGGCATGGTGGCCATCGCCAGCGATTTCCAGGCGCCTCCGCTCGGCTGGCCGCCATCACCGGCGCCAGCATTCGCCGCTGGCGACCGGCAGCGTTTCCGTGGGTGGCGAAACATGGGGCACATCCGCTCCACCAGCGATCACCTGGCCCTGTTCGTGACAGTCTGATTTCAAGGAGAAGACAGATGGCCAACAACCCACTGAGCAACCTCGCCGCGGCGCTGACTCGCGATGCCGGCGCCCCGATCCTCCTCACCCGTGACTACCTGATCGCAGGCCTGGCGGATGCCGGCGTCAGCGTTTCTGACAGCCTGGACAGCGACCTCAACGCGGCCTTCCAATCGCCTGTCGCCGGGTTGTCGATCAGCCTGACAGCGCAAAGCGTGCAACCGCTGAACCCGACCAGCCAAACGTTCAAGGCCACGGGCGTCAGTGCGCGGTTTCTGCAACAGGACGTGCAGCAGGGGCTGGTGTTGACCTTTGGCCTGAGGGGCATCGTCGGTGCCCAGGCCTTGAGCCTGGAGGTCGTTACCACGCCGGCCAGTTGGACCTGGTCCGATCTGTCGAATTTTGCCACCGGGATTCCCTTCAAGTGGGCCGTGATCAGCAACGCGGTGTTCACCTTCAATGACAACCTGGGTCCCTGCCAGGGATTTACCGCCAACCTGACGCCGCCCGCCCAGCTCAGCAATGCGGTCGCGGTGGTGCAGGGCCTGGGCTTTCCAACCCTCGCCCTGCCCTTTAGCGGCAGCATGGATTTCGCCAAGGTCGACGGGATCGACATCTTCATGCCGACCACGACCCTGCAGGCGGCTTTCCTCGGCGCGGACAGCGGTTTGAAACTGTTTAATCTGAGTGTCGATGCGCCGGTTTTCGGGTTGATCATCGGCCCGCCGGAACTGCAGGACGGCGACGACCCGGCGCAAGCCTTCTACGACCAGCAGGTCAGCCTGTATCTGGGCCTCGACCTGAGCCTGACGGACCAGCGCGGTCAATCCATCGACTATCAGATGCGCGCCCTGGCCCAGATCAACAATGGCAACGCGTTCAATTTCTACCTCGGCCACAGCGACGACGGCAGCGCCCTGTTGACCCCGGCCACGGTCATCGGCCTGCTGGATAACAACGGCAGTTTTTTCACGGGAACGCCACCGGTCCTGCAGCAGTTCCTTTCCGGGATCGGCCTGCGCAGCCTCAGCCTCAGCGGCGCCACCAGCCCCAGCCTGGCCCTGAGCAGCGCCAGCGTGACCTTGGGGGCAGACCCGACGGTGATCAATGCCGGGCACCCTTGGGTCCCCTTGCAGGACCCGACCAACCAGTTGGTTTTCGGCGTCACCGATTTCGAGTTGGTATGGGGCATCAACTTTCTTCCCCAGGGCAGTGCCCATAGTTTTCTGTTCCAGACCCAGTTCCTGTTGTTACCCGAAGTGTTCAAGGGCAAGACCACCGGAGAAAACGGCCTGTTCTTCGTCCAATTCAATTCCGACCTGCAGTTGCTCGCACGTTTTGACGGTACCGCCAATCTCAACGACCTGATTGCCACGCTCACCCTGGGTTTGATCCGCATTCCCAAGAGCTTCGTCGATGCCTCGCTGTCCGACGTAGGCCTGAGCCTTGACGTGGGCGCCAAGAGCTACGCCTTCAACGCCGGCTTCGAACTGGACCTGAACCTGTTCACGCTCGACGACCAGCCGATACTCTCGGTCACCGACGGTCAGCTTTATATCAAGGCCACCACCCCCACCAGTGCCAGCGGTATCGCCAATACCGCGCCGGTCACCACTTACCAGGCGGGCATCGGCGGACTGGTCGGCATCGGGCCGTATTTCGCCAACGCCAGCATCGACTATGACGGCACCCAGTCCCCAGCCACCTGGACAGTGGCCGCACGGCTGGCGCAACCGGTGGATGTGCAACAGCTGGTCAGCCAATTCCTCAGCTTCGGTGGCGCCTTCACGTTCCCGGACTTCCTGCCTGGCACGCTGCTGGTCGACACGCTTGAGGTGGACGCCACTCTTGCCACTGGTGCCACGCCGATCGACCGCTACACCGTCGCCGGTAGCCTGCGCTGGACCTTCAACCTGGGCCAGGCCTTCAGCGTCGACACCCTGGCCACCCTGAGCCTGAGCTACGACGCCAGCAAACCCGCCCAACAGCAGTATAGTGGCAGCGCTACTACGCTGTGGGATTTCAGTTTCCTCAACGACAGCGTGTTGCTGGGCTATAGCTTCGCGCCCGACAATCAGGGCAGCAATGCCCAATTGAGCCTGTCCTGGGAAGGCTTGACGGCGATTTATCAGGTCGACAGGAAAACCCTGACCTTCACCTTGGAAAACTGGAGCCTGGGGCGCCTGATCCAGAAACTCATGCAGTCCCTGGGCGACCCCTACTTTACGCTCGACTCACCCTGGGACGTGCTCAACCAGGTTTCCCTCGACGGCCTGTCACTGGTCATCAACCTGCAAACCAGTAACGGCAGCACGCCGACCATCGCCGCCAAATACACCCTGGCGAGCAAAATTGACCTGGGTTTCATGAGCATCGACGGCCTGGTGTTCGAACGCAAGAAGGTCGACGGCGTCGACAAAATCACCCTGGGCATCGACGGCTCCTCTGTGTTCAAAGGCAACAATCCCGAGGAACAACAGGATTGGAGCAACCTGCTGGATCCCCAGAAAGGCCAGCCCGTGGACAAGCTGCCTTCGGTTCCGGGCCAAGGTACGGACTATTTCAGCCTACCGTTGCTGGTACTTGGCCAACGCGTGGCCATCAGTGGCTACGACAGCTTCGCCAATACCAAAGCGGTGATCGACGCCTTGAAAGCGGTGCCTTCAACGACCGGTTCCAGCAACCCGCTGAACCCTGGCGACAGCGGCACCAAGGGCACGCCGTACTACAACCGCAACAGCGACTGGCTGATCGCCGGGCAACTGTTGCTGCTCAAGACCGGCAAGGACTGGACCGTCGACCTGATGCTGGTGTTCAACGACCCCAACCTCTACGGCCTGCGCATGGCCCTTGCCGGAGAGAAAGCCAAGGCGCTGGGTAATCTGGTGCTCGACATCCTCTACAAGAAAATCACCGACGATGTGGGCGTCTACCAGATCGAATGGACCTTTCCCGACAGCATCCGCAACCTGAACTTCGGTGCGGTATCGATCGTGCTGCCGGAAATTGGAGTGAAGATCTATACCAATGGCGATTTTTTCGTCGATATCGGCTTCCCCTACAATCTCGACTTTAGCCGTTCGTTCTCGATTAGCGCGATCGTCTACGGCGTACCAGTGCTGGGTGCCGGTGGTTTCTACCTGGGCAAGCTCTCGTCGGTCACCGCGACCCAGGTTCCGAAGACCACCCAGGGCACCTTCGACCCGGTGATCGTCTTCGGCCTGGGTCTGCAACTGGGCCTGGGCTACAACTTCGTCAAGGGGCCGCTCAAGGCCGGCTTCGCGCTGACCGTATTCGGCATCCTGGAGGGCACCATCGCCGCCTTTCACGCCTATCGCCCGTCCACCGCTCTGGTCACGGCCAACAGCAGTGTGCAGGACGACTACTACTTCAAGATCCAGGGCACCGTCGGGGTCATCGGCCTGCTCTACGGCAGCATCGACTTCGCCATTATTTCGGCGGCGGTCAACGTGCGTATCACCCTGTCGCTCTCCCTGACGTACGAAAGCTACATGCCAATTCCTATCGCCGCCCGAGCCACAGTGGAAGTCAGCGTCAAGGTCAAGATCGACCTGGGATTGTTCAGTTTCAGCATCAGCTTTTCCTTCCATGCCGACGTCTCGGCACGCTTTGAGATCAATGCCCTCAACAGCGGCCCGGCCCCCTGGGCCGAGCCGACCGCGTTGCTGGCTCGCCAGGCTCGGCATCTGCAACTCGCCGCCCAGCGACGGGCCGTCAAACCCAAGGCAATGTCGGTGCCGCGCAGTGCAACCAAGCCGGCATTGAACCTGTACGCGACGCCGCAATTCACCGTGATGTGCAACGAAGGCGTGAACAGCTACAGCGGCCAGCAAGGTGCTTTCGTGTTCCTGTTGACCATGGACGCACCGTCCCCGACTCAACCGACACGGCAGGCGGTTGGCGCCAGTAGTTTCGAGCGCTTGTGCGCAGATTACCTGCCGTGGCTGATCGGCACCCTGGGCTCAGCCAGAAGCGAGCAGGACACCCTGGCCGACATCCTTGGCACGTTGGTGGACAAGGCCCTGCTGGAGGTGGATATCGAACGCCTCGCCGACCTGGCCAACCCGCCGTTCGGCATCAGCGAGTTGCTGACGTTCCTGTCGTCCTTCGACGTCAGCATCACGTTGCCCGACGCTGCCAACCAGGCGCAGATCAAGCAGGTGCTGGAGGCCGGCTCGGTGCTGTTCCCGGTCTTCGACGGCCTGTCGCTGGACGTCCCCCTGGCGAACGCCGGTAGCGCGACCCTGGACTTTCTCCAGTACGTGGGCACCAACAGCACCTACCGCAGCAACGTCGCGCAGTTATTCAAGGAACTGGCGGCGGTTATCACGACCAAGGATGAACGCCGCGCGCCGCCGCTGCGCGCCGCGGACGATGATAACGAATCGATGGCCGCCGTGATTTTTACCGATGCCTTCATGGTCATCGGCCGCCAACTGTTGCAGGTTGCCCTCAATGCCTTTGACGACTACGCCTATGCCACGGCCAACGGCAACTCCATCGAACAGATCCTGCAATGGACCAATGAAGCTCGCGGCAACAGCCTGACCCTCGACGATATTGTCCGGCCCAACGGCGAAGTCGCCTTGACTGATGGGCTGACGCTGGACATCCCCCTGCCGGCCTATACCCTGCAAAGCAGCGACACCCTGGCAACAGTCGCACGGGCCTGGTCCGACAGCGCCGTGCCAGCCCGTTGGACGACCACCGCGGCGGGTTTGATCCTGGCCAACGGCAACTCGACGGTGATTGCCGCCGGTCAACTCATCAGCCTGATGGCGGGCAACGATATTCACCAATACACCACGGGCCCCGGGGAAACGTTCAACAGCCTGGCCAGGGCCCTGGGTATCGACCTGCCGGTACTGGCCCGGGACAACGCGCTCTACACCATGGCCGGCCTGCTGTTGCCGGGCCAACCGTTGCTGCTGCCGAGCCTGGCGTACCAGACCGCCGCTGGCGACAGTCTGAACAGCAGCAGCGCACGCTTTGGCGTGAATACCATGGCCCTGTTCAGTGATCCGCTGTCTGGCAACCTCAGTGTCGGACCGCTATTCGCCACGCAGCAGATCACCCTGACAGCCCTCGATAGCCTCTTTACCCAAGACCTGTGGGCCGTGGTGGTGGGCACCGATCAACTGGCCCAGTTGGCGGGCATGCTTTCGCGCTTCCTGGCCTATGGCCTGCGCCTGCCGTCAAACCCGGCGGGCATGGGTGGCTTGAGCCTGGGCGCGCAATTCCTCTACCCAAACAACCAGAGCGCCTATGGTCTCTATCAACTGACCGGCCAGCAGTTCCCCACGCCAACCGACCAGATGCCCGGGACTGACTTCCCCATCAGCCTGAGCCGCAACGCCAGCAGCCATGGTGTCGACTTGTCGTTCGTCAAGATCGCCGGCGGCAGCAGCGGCTCAATGAACCTGAACGAGGCCTACAGCAACCTTTGCGTGGTGCTGGCCTACGCGCAACAAGGCAAGTTCCAGCCGGCACCGAGCATCAGCCTGCTGCCGACCGTCGCCCGCAGCCCGAAAGACTATGCGGTTAAAAGCGTCTCCCTGTGGTCAACCGCCGACCTCCAGCAACTGCGTGACCTCTGCCAGCCGAACCTGCGCGCCTCAACCGAAGAGGCGCCCAGCGTGCAACCCCTACTCTGGTCCCTGCCGGATGGCCTGGTCCTACTGAGCAACCAGCGGGTGGGCTGTCTCGCCCCGCAACTGCCTGATCTCTCGCAGCAACTGCCCTACCTGCCGGCCTTCACCCCTTGGGAAGTTTCAACCGACCCCGCAACCCTCGAAACGACGCGCCGCGAAATAGTCTCCTACAGCTACGCGACCCGGGTCGACTTCACCATCAAGCGGCTGCCCCAGGCCGAGCCCGGCGTCATCGCCAGCGACGGCAGCAGCCTGTCTTATACCTACCAACTGCTGGGCCCTTCAGCCACCGATGCACAATTGCTGGAGCGTCTGTTGAGCGCAGTGAGCGAGTTGGGTACGTCAATCATCAGCGGCCAGTTCCTGCTGATGCCCCAGGGCAATGCCAAGGCCAGCAACCTGCTGAGTCAGGCACAGAGCGACTTCCTCGCGTTTCTGACCCAGACCAACCTGTCAACCGAAACCAACCCGCCACCCGACTTGATGACCCCGCGCACGGCCGACGACGCTGGGCCGCGCGGTATCCTCAACCCCCCTCAGGAAGTGGTGAAACTGCTCTGGGAACTGTCTACCGTCCGTTCGGGCGGCTACTACTTGAGCTATTACGACGTGATCGCCGCCAGCGGGTTGCCCGATGGGATTTTCGACGACAGTGGCACGGCGACCCTGACGCTGGTAGTGACCTATCCACGCGGCGCCCTGCAAGGCCGCCTGTGCAACTTCATCAACGCCTTTGTCACCACCGATACGGTGATCCAGCAAGGCAGCCACATGGCCCTGCGCTCGACCAGCACCGTAGGGCTCAGCCAGCCGACCCGCGCCAGCGACAGCCTGGAAAGCCTGGCGACGTTCTACGGTATCGGCTCCGGACGCATTGCCGAACTCAATCCGGGCGCAACACTGACCACCAACGCACAGGTACCGATAGACGGCATCATCCACTTGGTGACACCGGCCGACGCCAGCGCAGGCAATGGCGTGCCCGCGGCAATTCTCGACAATCTGGCCCGCTACTACTCGGTGGGGGCACTGCAACCGGTCACCGCCGCGCAGATCGCGGCCCTCAACCCCGGCGTCAGCGCTGCCAGCACCGTGGCGCTGTTCATCCCGGCTCTGGTCTATATCGTTGACGGCAGCCTTGCACCGGGCAACAGCCTGCAGTCCCTGGCCGATTACTACGGGCTCGATCTCGAAGCACTGGCGGTCGGTGCCGAGCGAGTAGTCGGGCTGCTGGTCAGTGGCAGCGCATTGACCCTTGATACCCGCACCTTCGATTTGCAAGCGGTGTTCAACCAAGGCAATGCCGCTTTCAGTGTCCTGCGTGACAACCCGCCACCGGTGGACTCCCCGAGTGTGGACCCAGACGGTTATGCCAGTGCCTATCTGTACAACCTTTACTCGGTGCTGAGTGCAGGCATCGACGGCTCGCCCTGGTTCAGCGCCAGCGACCTGGCCCTGCCCTTCGGGCCACAGCGGCCGGACATTGGGGCGGATGAACTTGAGGCGCAAAGCCATCGTCGAGCCATGCGCAACCTGCAGAGCCGACGCGAGGCCCTCAACGCCCTGGCCGAGGACAGCCAGTACACCTATCAGCAAACCCTTGGCCTGGCACGCCGCGCTACCAGCAATGCCGCCCCGCAGCCGGTGGACCCAGGCCTGCCGGCCGCCTCCGACAACCCCTATCGAGGGGTGGGCAGCTTCGCCCAGGTGAACCTCTCCTGGCTGGACATCTTTGGCAACATCACAGTGACGCCCTTCCAGCAGCCGCCGGCCGGCTACAGTGGCAGCCTCAACCATCCCCCACTGCCGTTGCGCTACAACGATCGCCTGATCGCCCTGTCGGCCTGGCCCAACACCCGCGCCTTCTACGCCTATGAAGCCGCTGCCGGCGGTGTGCAACTGGTTATCCATCTGAGCCTCGACACCTCCAGTTACGACCCGGCAGGCGGCGGCGACATCAAGGTCCAGGCAGGTAAGGATCTGGAAATGTTCAGCCTGATCTACTACCAACTGAACCAGTCCTACCAGGACTTGAACCTGCCCTGGTGCAACGGCCGCGCGGTCAGCGTGGAACTGCTCAACAGCCTGTTCGCCCAGCCACTGAGCCAGCTCGACGTCAGCCAGTCGCAGCCGTTGCTGGACTACATCAACGGGGTGATTCTGTACCTCGGCCAATTGATCCAGGGCGCCACTGCAACACCGCCGACTACCGTGCGCCTGTGCCTGGCGGTGGATATCGATAGCCTCGCGCCCGGCTCGATCCTGCCCCTGAGCCTGACCCTCAGCCTGCGGCGCGTCTCGACCCTGGTGGCGCCGGATGTCGCCGGCCTGGCAGGCGGCGTGGCGGTGGCCAGTACCCTGCTGCCGGTCCCCGATCCAGCGACGGCCAGCACCAGTGGATATAGCGTGTTCGCCGCAGCCTTCGAGGCGCTGTTCCTGCGCCCCGGCGCCTGGCTGACCCGGGTCGGCAGCGGCACCGCAGACCCCGGCAGCACGCCGGACGGACGCAGCCAGACGCTGTGGGCCGTTCGTTTCGCCGAGCAGGATGGCGCGGCAGGTATTCGCTACCGCATCGATCCGGTCCCAGGCTACTTCGCAGCCCGGCCGATCGCTAACAGCCTGACCTCCGACAGCGTGCAGATCTACCCCACCTACCGGCCGGACCAGCCGTTCCCTGGCGATGAGCTGGCGACACTCAACCTCACTGGCGTCGATCAGAACCTCTGGTTCGAAACCGCCCTCAAGGCCATCGACGGCTTCCTGTCACCGACCTATGCCCCCTCAGTGTTCCTGCTCGATACCCTGCTCGGCAGCAAGGACCCGCTCAAGGACGGTAATCTCGGCAAAATCCTCAGCGCCAAGCAGGTGCTGGCTGACGATATCGCGTCCACCCTGGAACCGGTGCTATCGGCAGGTCCGCAAGACGGGGCAACCCGCGCCGCAGCGGCTGAAAAATTGCGCCAGACCTTGCTCAACCAGCTGTACTCGGCCTACAGCACCACCGCTATCGTCGGCTTCTGCGTGCAAGGCAGCGCGACCGACCAAACGTTGTCGCTGTACGGCCAGCCGAGCGCTTCGGGCTCCAGTCAGTCAACGCCCGGCACAGGGAACGACAACTACGCCTTTGGCAGCGGCCGCATTCGCTTGCAGGCTTCGGTTGGCGAAAGCGCCCTTGCGTTTGTGTTCAATTCGCGCAACGAGGCAGCAAGGAGCTATGTACCACTGGAACTGGCGTTGCAGGTCAGTCACTTGGAACACGACATGCGCAGCGTTCCGGGGATCAGCGGCTACGCCCAATCGAACTGGATCTCATTGATCAGCGGGCCGTTGGTGATCCCCTTGGCCGGGGGGCAGACCATGAACCTGCCGGTGCTGCTGCGAGCCTTGCCTGAACCACCGACGGTCCAAAGCCAGACAGCGACAGCCTGGGCACAGCCAGCACAAAGTGCCTGCGACCTGAGCAAGTGGACTTATGCCTTTGACTCCCTGGTCCGGGGTGCCGCCCAGGACAGCCTCAACGTCGCCATAGCCCTGAACACCCCGACAACCAACGGCGCGCTGCGCAGCACTGGTAAAAGCCTGGTCGCCGCATTGGCCCAGTTCGTCACCGTTTACCCGAGCATCGAAGTGGCCATGCAGCAAAGCCTCACCGGGATCAATGTCAGCCAGCCGACCGAGCTGCAAATCGCCGCGGCCCAGCATGCGGTGGCGGCCTTCGTGTACATCGTCCAGGAGGTCACCGATGCCTACCACGCCTGGGCCAATCCGATCCGCAGTAAAACCACATTTGTGCCGCCCCAGGCCCTGACCTGCGCCTTCAGCCAGGTGCTCGCCGCGGTGACAATCGACGGGCGAGAGGCGGCCGAGACCCTGTTGCTGGACATGACCATCAACGATGTGGCGGCCAGCTACGATCCAGGTACCGGCCGAACCAGCGCCACCCTCGCCCAATGGGGCGAGGTCAGCCTGCCGGCCCCACGGGTGGAAATAGATCCGACGCAGTACGAGGCGGTGAGCGTCATCGATCCGGACAACCCCGGATTGATCGCCTACCGTTATCGCCTCAAGGGGGCCGTGCCGGCAAAATGGCTCGATTACGCGCAAGCGCTGCTGGTCAACGAGCGCCACACCAGCCTGCCGGCCCTCAATGTGTTCGATCATCAAGACGCGTGGGCTTCGCTGTCGGTGGAGCGCAACCGCATCCTGTTCCCCGCCGCGCAGATCGGCACTTTGCAGACCAATCCGCTGTTCCGCTTCTCCACACCGGTCGTGCGCTTTGTCGACAGCATCAGCCCCCACATCACACAGGACAGCTTCTCCCTGGACAGCCTGCCAGTGGCGAATGCAAGTCTGGACGACTACTTGAATGCGTTTTTTGCCGCCCTGGGTTCAGGCAGCAACGGCACCACGGTCCAGGTGGGCATGGAGGGGCGCTACAGCTACGACATCGCAGGGCAGGGAGTCGTCGCGCGCACCGTGCTGCCGGCCGCGCTGATGTTGCCGGTGACCACTTCGCTGAACAACCCGCCCGCCTTCATCAGCACGTTCAGCCAGGCCATCGATCGCTGGCGCCTGGCCGAAAAAGCCACGGTCCAGGGCAACGCACGGGTCGACCTGACCCTACGCGCGTTCAGCGCCGACGATCCGACCCAACTGGCACAGGGAGCACTGCCCTCAGACAACCAACCGCCATTGCTGAGCATCGAAAATCTCTGGATATCAGCCAACAAGGTTCCCCCGGGACAAGGAGGTCTATGAGGCGAAAATGCACTGAGTACGGTAGATGACATTGACAGGCTTAAACTCAAACATATTGGAGTACACCTTATGAACGGACACACCAATCCCTCCTTTGCCGAAGCTACGCCATTGGGCGCGTCTGACGTGCAATTCATCAATGACCTGCATGAGCTACTGGAGCGCCATGGCAACCTGGATCGCTTCGGACTCTGCCTGCTGCATGACCACTTCGCGGTGGCCGAGGACGAGATTCTCCTTGAGTGCAACGATCACGATGCCCGCACCTTGCATCTGGATGTGGTCAAGCGTGCGACCCTGGCCCAAAGCAAGTTCACCAGTTGGCGCATTGGCGGGGCCCGGGCCGAAGCCTTGACCGCTTGCGCCATGGACAAGTGCAAGGTCGAAGCCCTGACCGCTTGCGCCATGGACAAATGCAAGGTTGAAGCCCTGACGGCCTGCGCCATGGACAAGTGCAAGGTTGAAGCCCTGACCGCTTGCGCCATGGACAAGTGCAAGGTTGAAGCCCTGACCGCTTGCGCCATGGACAAATGCAAGTAGCCCCCAGCACCGCCGATGGTCAGTGGCGAGCACGGGAAGCCGACAGGCTCCCGTGCTCGTCCTGGCTCGCACAGTTTTACGCCCGCCGTCACGCAGCCCTGGTAGGCAGCGGCACCGCAGCGCTGGAACTGGCGTTACGGCAATTAGGCGTCACAACCGAGTGGCGGGTGGCCGTTCCGGCGGCTACCTGTCATCAGGTGGTGGCAGCTGTCCTCAATACCGGTGCGGTACCGGTCATCATTGAAAACGGTGCTGAGTTACTGCTCAGCAGCGCCGCCCTGGGGTGTCATAAAAACAGCCTGGATGCAGTGATCGCCGTTATCAATACGGTTTGCCTTGCGACATTCCGGCCCTGCGGCGACAACTGGGGTCGCAGATGCCAATCATCGAAGACAGCGCTGGCGCCTGGGACGTCAATCGACCTGGCGCATCACGGGTGGTGACCTCCCTGGGAAGCGGAAAGCCGCTGGATATCGGCGGTGGCGGCGCAGTGTTCAGCGACACCCCGGTGGATGCCGATATCGATGTATGGTCGCCAGGCCAACGTTCGCGACCACGCCCGGCGTCGAGCCCGCCCTTGTCGGTCCATGCCCTGCCCGCCCTGATGCAGGCCGTCGCAACGGCCCAGGCGCGAACCCAAAAGCTGCGGCTGCAGGTGCCCGCATTATTGGTGCAGTTGCGTCAATATGGTCTGGATCCCTGGATAACCCAGGACTCATCGGCACCCAGCTGGCAATTCATTCCGATCCGCACTCGCGACGCCCGGGTCTTCGAACACCTTCGCTACAGCCCTCATGCCGATCTCCTCGGCGTCTGTGCCCCAGCCCCGCGCCCACTGAGGGAATTACCCATGCTTGGCACTCGCGCAGAGGTGGCCCAGGGGCCGCGGCCCACCTTGGACCTGCATCGCAACTGGATACTGCTCGACCCCCTGGCCGCCCTCGACCATCCGCAACATCTGGCGGCCTGGGTCGCAGACCTGCCATGAGTCCGCGCATCCATGACCTGGCCCAGCCTTTCACTATCGGCCCAAGGGTGCGGCACCTTGCGGACTACGCCGACAGTGGCCAGGCCTTGATCGAAGAACAGGTGCTGGGGGTGGCCGACGCCCGGGTCCTGTTCGCCAACTATGCAGCGATTCGGGCCGACTTCGGCATGCTTTGGGGATCGCATACGGACACGTCCTCGCACATCGAGATCGACCATTGGCTGCTGGACAACGCCGCCTTTATCTCCAGCAGCCAAGCCGCAGCGCAAGGCATCAACACCCCGATCGCGCTCGACAGCCGCCGCGCGTCGGCTTGGCGTCCGCCCCGCTATGGCAGGGCCGCAGTGCTTTGTTTGCCCTCCAGCGATCAGGTGCTATTCGACATCAAAGGCATCGGTGTGCCCCCGGATGAAGCCCCCGTGCTTCCTCATTCCAACGGTTTGCTGACCCTGGCCGAGGCCATGCACGAAGTGCTGATGGAACATCTGGTATTGGCAGCCATGACTCATGCAAAAGAGGCGATCACTCCGCTGCCGACCTATGCCGTAATTGACCTGGGCTTCGACGCCTTGTGGCATGACGGTCGAGCCTCTGAACCCGCCGTCCTGTTATTGCGCCGACCCTGCACCCGCCCGCGCTGCCAGTGGCAACGTTACTGGCAAGGGGCTGAGCTGGCGGGCGCCTTGATGCAAGCCGAACTGCGCCTCAGGCGTTATGGCCTGACAGCCAGCAGCTGTGGCGCGGTGCGTTTTCACGTCAGCCGTGAGAATGGGAAACTGCAGGTACAACGCGACGGCGCAACACTCAAGGTCAACAACCAGGTGACCAAGCGATTGGAACAGATGCTGGCGAACAACCAAGGCAAGCCGCTGGTGATCGACGGCGTCAATGTACAGTTGGCCGGGGAGTCCAGCGCCGAGCCCCTGCAGCTGCAGATCATGGACTTTGGCCGCTATCGTTTTGCCGAGCGCTTTGACCATCACCTGTACGCCTGGATCGACGCTGACTACCAGAACCTCAACGGGCTCTACATGGCGCCCGACCACCTGCAATACATTCAGCCAGACCCGCTACTGAGCCTGGCAAAGGCCGTCGAAGGAACTGCTTTCGCCGCCCTTCAACAACAACTCCGAGACTTTCGCCAAAAGCCTGGGGACGATGATCTATGCCAGGCTGTACGCGCCGCTCTGGAAGAAGCCTGCCGTCCTTTGCGTTCCTGAACTGACAGTAGAAGGAGGTAAGGCAGTACATTCCAGGTCTGCTGACCGGGCAAGCAGGTCGCTTTCTGCGGAGCAATGAAGATGGTCACGAACTTGGTCCTCGAGACCATCCAGCTAGAACGTCCTGCCGTCATTGGTGAACTGATCAGCAAGCGCCAGGCGGAATGCCGTCTTTGTTGAAGTCCTTCAAGCGCTCACGCTCTTGCTCAGTGGAGTGCGCTGGGGTTTCCTGCTCGGGCTCTTTCTTCTTTTCTTCAGTCATCGCTATATCCTCTGGGTGGTAGCTGTTTCGGCACCTAGTGGAATGAGCAGTTCAAATCCATTAACTCCACCGCCAGGCATGGCCCGGCAAGGCCCCCGGTGAGCATAGAGGCCACAGCTCAGCCATCCCACCGATTTTGAGAGCGCTGGGCTCGACTGAAGTCTAGATTGAGCATGGCGTGAAAAAACGACAAGTCACGCAAAACTCACGCACATGAAAAAGGCCAATGCTGTGAACATTGGCCTAACTCATTGAAAAATATGGTCGGGACGGAGTGATTCGAACACTCGACCCCTAGCACCCCATGCTAGTGCGCTACCGGACTGCGCTACGCCCCGACTAGGCGTGTTACTGGGTTTGCTTCTTGACGAAGCGAACCGGAATATACCGCAAGCTTTTGAAATGTGGAAGTATTTTTAAAAGCCTGAATCACTTCTTCAGCACCACCAACACATCTTCGAGTTCGGAGATCATCTGGCGGATCAGTTGCTTGTATTGGGTGGTGTCGTCTTTGGCTTCATCACCGGACATGCGCTGGCGCGCGCCGCTGATGGTGAACCCCTGGTCGTACAGCAATGCACGGATCTGTCGGATCATCAGCACGTCCTGGCGCTGATAATACCGACGGTTCCCGGTGCGTTTGACGGGGTTGAGTTGAGGAAACTCCTGCTCCCAGTAGCGCAGCACGTGCGGTTTTACCGCACACAGCTCGCTGACTTCACCGATGGTGAAGTAGCGTTTGCCCGGGATGACGGGTAGTTCGTCGTTATGACTTGGTTCCAGCATAAGCCTCAACTCGGGCCTTCAACTTCTGCCCTGGACGAAAGGTGACCACACGGCGAGCCGTGATCGGGATTTCTTCTCCCGTTTTTGGATTGCGGCCAGGCCGCTGGCGTTTGTCCCGCAGGTCAAAATTGCCGAAACCGGACAATTTGACCTGTTCGTTGTCTTCCAAAGCGTGCCGGATCTCTTCAAAAAACAGCTCGACCAATTCCTTGGCCTCGCGCTTGTTCAGACCCAGCTCTTCGTATAGACGTTCCGCCATCTCAGCTTTCGTCAAAGCCCCCATACGTCACTTCCTTAACGTGGCGTTCAACCTTTGTTCGAGCGAGGTGAGGATATTTTGTGTCGTGGTATTCACCTCATCGTCATTAAGAGTGCGCGATGGATGCTGCCAGGTCAAGCCAACCGCTAGGCTTTTTCTATGCGGATCAATGCCTTTACCTTGATAGACGTCAAATAGCCTGAGGTCTGTCAGCCATTCCCCTGCATTTTCACGGATTACATCCAGAACGGCAGTGGCGGCGACTTCACGATCGGCGATCAGGGCCAGATCACGACGCACTTCAGGGAAGCGCGACAACTCGCTGAATTTAGGCATCTTGCCCGATGCAACTTCAGCCAGGAGCAGCTCGAAAACGAAGACTGGACGGTCCAGACCCAGGGTTTTCGACAGTTCCGGGTGAATGGCGCCGACAAAACCGACCAAACGACCTTCGCGCTCGATGCGCGCAGTCTGGCCTGGGTGCAGCGCAGGGTGTTTACCGGGCAGGAACGTGAAGGCGTCCAGCGCACCGGCGAAGCCCAGCACCGCTTCCACGTCAGCCTTGACGTCAAAGAAGTCCACGGCATCGCGGCCTTGTGCCCAGCCTTCCGGCAGGCGGCTACCGCAGACCACACCGGCCAGCATGGGCTCTTGCTTCAAGCCATCGAGCTGGCCCACAAAGCGCAGGCCGCTTTCGAACATGCGCACGCGGTCTTGCTGGCGGTTCAGGTTGTGAGACAAGGCCTTGACCAAGCCTGGCCACAGCGACGAACGCATGGCGGCCATATCGTTGGAAATGGGGTTGGCCAGCAACAGCGGCTCGACACCTGGGTTGAACAGCTCGAACTGCTTTGGATCGATGAAGCTGTAAGTCACGGCTTCCTGATAACCACGCGCAACCAGCAGGCGACGCAGTTCAGGCAGGTGCGCACGCGCTTCGGCCTTGGGCTGCGGCGCCAGACGTGCTTGCGGGTAGCGAACCGGCAGGCGGTTGTAGCCGTACAAGCGCGCCAGTTCTTCGATCAGGTCGACTTCCAGGCTGATATCGAAGCGATGGCTTGGCACTTCAACGTGCCACTGCCCTTCCCCACTCGTGGAGATGACAAGGCCAAGGGCCGACAGCAGTTGCTCGATCTCGGCAGGCTCGATCACCAGGCCAAGCATTTGCTCGACGCTTTTGGCACGCAGCGTGATCGGCGCAATGGACGGCAAGAATTGTTCGTTGACGGTTTCGGTGATCGGGCCGGCTTCGCCACCGGTGATTTCCAGCAGCAGGCCGGTGGCGCGCTCCATGGCTTCACGGGCGAGCTTCCAGTCTACGCCGCGCTCATAGCGGTGCGATGCATCGGTGTGCAGGCCGTAGGAACGGGCCTTGCCAGCGATGGCGATCTGGTCGAAGAATGCGCTTTCAAGGAATACGTCGCGAGTGGTCGCAGATACACCGCTGTGCTCGCCGCCCATCACGCCGGCGATGGCCAAGGCGCGGGTATGGTCGGCGATGACCAGGGTGTCTGCACGCAGGCTGACTTCCTGGCCGTCGAGCAGTACCAGCTTCTCGCCTTCTTCTGCCATACGCACACGGATGCCGCCGTTGATTTCAGCGAGGTCAAATGCGTGCAGCGGTTGGCCCAGCTCCAACATCACGTAGTTGGTGATATCGACGGCCGCATCGATGCTGCGTACGTCAGCGCGGCGCAGGCGCTCGACCATCCACAGCGGGGTCGGCCTGGACAGGTCGACGTTACGGATCACGCGGCCCAGGTAACGTGGGCAGGCGTTTGGCGCCAGCACTTCAATCGGGCGCACTTCGTCGTGCACGGCAGGCACGCTGGCAACCACCGGGCGGGTAACCGGAACGTTGTACAGCGCACCCACTTCACGGGCCAGGCCGGCCAGGGACAGGCAGTCGCCACGGTTCGGGGTCAGGTCGACCTCGATGCTGGCGTCTTCCAGTTCCAGGTAAACACGAATGTCCTGGCCTACCGGCGCGTCGGCCGGCAGCTCCATCAAGCCGTCGTTACCCTCGCCTACCTGCAGCTCAGCCTGGGAGCACAGCATGCCGTTGGACTCGACGCCGCGCAGCTTGGCCTTCTTGATCTTGAAGTCGCCTGGCAGTTCGGCACCAATCATGGCGAACGGAATCTTCAGGCCCGGGCGCACATTGGGCGCTCCGCACACGACCTGGAACGTTTGCGCGCCATTGCTGACCTGGCACACACGCAATTTGTCGGCATCCGGGTGCTGCTCGGTGCTCAGCACCTCGCCCACCACTACGCCACTGAATACACCGGCGGCCGGGCTGACGCTATCGACCTCAAGACCGGCCATCGACAGACGAGCAACCAGCTCGTCGCGCTCTACCTGCGGGCTTACCCAGCCACGCAGCCATTGTTCACTGAATTTCATCCTGCTCTCCTAAAGATTCGTTACGACTAGCGAAATTGCGCGAGGAACCGCAAGTCGTTGTCGAAGAACAGACGCAAGTCGTTCACGCCGTAACGCAGCATGGCCAGACGCTCAACGCCCATGCCGAAGGCAAAGCCCGAAAATTCTTCCGGGTCGATCCCGGACATGCGCAGCACGTTAGGGTGAACCATGCCGCAACCCATCACTTCCAGCCAGCCGGTCTGCTTGCACACGCGGCAGCCTTTACCGCTGCACATCACGCATTCCATATCGACTTCAGCGGACGGCTCGGTAAATGGGAAGAAGGACGGACGGAAACGCACCGCCAGCTCTTTCTCGAAGAACACCCGCAGGAACTCTTCGATGGTGCCCTTGAGGTCGGCGAAATTGATGTCGCGGTCAACCAGCAGGCCTTCGACCTGGTGGAACATCGGCGAGTGGGTGATATCGGAGTCGCTACGGTACACACGGCCTGGGCAGACAATGCGGATCGGCGGCTTGTTCGCTTCCATGGTGCGGACCTGTACGGGCGAGGTATGGGTGCGCAGCAACATGTTCGCGTTGAAATAAAAGGTGTCGTGCATCGACCGGGCCGGGTGATGGCCTGGGATGTTGAGCGCCTCGAAGTTGTGATAGTCGTCTTCGACCTCAGGGCCTTCGGCAATGCCGTAGCCAATATGGGTGAAGAACTGTTCGATACGTTCCAGAGTCCGGGTGATCGGATGCAGACCGCCCGAGGCCTGGCCACGGCCAGGCAAGGTCACATCAATGGACTCGGCGGCGAGCTTGGCCGCAAGATCGGCCTCCTCGAGCGACGCCTTGCGCGCATTGAGAACCTCGGTGACGCGCTCCTTGGCAACGTTGATCAGCGCACCGACCTGCGGACGCTCCTCTGCCGGCAAATTCCCCAGGGTCTTCATCACCTGAGTCAATTCGCCCTTTTTGCCAAGGTAGTGAACCCGGATTTGCTCCAGGGCATTGATATCTTCAGCGCTTTGCACAGCCTCAAGAGCTTGAGCGACGAGCGCGTCCAGGTTTTCCATGTACAGACTCCAGATACAAAATAGGGGAAGAGCTTGAAGGCTCTTCCCCTATTTATGACGTTTACCACCGTGGGCTACAGGAGTAACCCAGGGTGACTGTCGGGGGTACTTAAGCCAAGGAGGCTTTAGCTTTCTCGACAATCGCAGCAAACACCGCTTTTTCGTTCACGGCCAGTTCAGCCAGAACCTTACGGTCGATTTCGATGGACGCTTTTTTCAGGCCAGCGATGAAACGGCTGTAGGACAGACCGTTAACACGTGCACCAGCATTGATACGAGCGATCCACAGAGCGCGGAACTGACGTTTTTTCTGACGACGGTCACGGTAGGCGTATTGGCCTGCCTTGATTACCGCTTGCTTGGCAACACGGAATACGCGTGAACGCGCGCCGTAGTAGCCTTTAGCAAGTTTCAGAATTTTTTTGTGACGCTTACGGGCAATGACGCCACGCTTTACACGAGCCATGAGTTACTTCCTCTATTCTTGATCCAAAAATTAACGAAGGCGCAGCATGCGCTCGACTTTTGCCACGTCAGACGGATGCAGCAAGCTGCTACCGCGCAGTTGACGCTTACGCTTGGTCGACATTTTGGTCAGGATGTGGCTCTTGAAAGCGTGCTTGTGCTTGATACCGTTAGCAGTTTTCAGAAACCGCTTAGCAGCACCACTTTTAGTCTTCATCTTTGGCATGTTCGGATACTCCGCATTCAGTTGATAAACATAATCAGAAGGCCTGCCGTGCCCTGTTGATTACTTCTTCTTTTTCGGGGCGATGACCATGATCAGTTGGCGTCCTTCCATCTTAGGATGCTGTTCGACCGAACCGTACTCGAGCAGGTCAGCTTCAACCCGCTTGAGGAGTTCCATCCCCAGCTCCTGGTGGGCCATCTCACGGCCGCGGAATCGCAAGGATACCTTGGCCCTGTCCCCATCACTCAGGAAACGTACCAGGTTGCGCAGTTTTACCTGGTAATCCCCTTCCTCCGTCCCTGGACGAAACTTGATTTCTTTTACTTGAATCTGCTTCTGGTTCTTCTTCGCTGCGGCAACCTGTTTCTTCTTCTCGAAGATCGACTTGCCGTAGTCCATCACCCGGCAAACGGGTGGGATTGCATCGGCGGAAATTTCCACCAGGTCCAGCTTGGACTCTTCTGCAATACGAAGCGCTTCATCAATCGAGACGATGCCAATCTGCTCGCCATCAGCGCCAATTAACCGAACCTCGCGTGCCGAGATATTCTCGTTGATCGGGGCTTTCGGTGCAGCTCGTTTATCTTGTCTCATTTCACGCTTAATAATAATTACTCCGAATCTGGGCGACCACGCCGGGAAACCGCTTGCGCGAGGAACTCAGCGAACTGGGCGACGGGCATCGAGCCCAGGTCAGCACCTTCACGAGTACGCACAGCGACAGTCTGCATCTCGACTTCCCGATCTCCGATAACCAAAAGATAGGGAACCTTGAGCAAAGTATGCTCGCGGATTTTAAAGCCGATCTTTTCATTTCTCAAGTCGGACTTGGCACGAAATCCGCTTTCGTTGAGTGTTTTTTCAACCTCAGCGGCAAAATCTGCCTGTTTATCAGTGATATTCATGATCACTGCCTGGGTCGGAGCCAGCCACGCAGGGAATGCACCCTCGTAGTGCTCGATCAGGATCCCGACGAACCGTTCGAACGAGCCGAGGATCGCCCGGTGCAGCATAACCGGGTGTTTACGGCTGTTGTCTTCGGAGACGTATTCGGCTCCCAGACGGATCGGCAGGTTAAAATCGAGCTGCAGGGTACCACACTGCCAGACGCGACCAAGGCAATCTTTCAGCGAGAACTCGATCTTGGGACCGTAAAACGCGCCCTCTCCAGGTTGCAGATCGTACGCAAGGCCCGCGCTGTCGAGTGCTGCGGCCAGTGCAGCTTCGGCGCGATCCCACAGCTCGTCGGAACCGACGCGCTTTTCCGGACGAGTGGACAGTTTCATCTCGACCTCGGTAAAACCGAAATCGCGGTAAACGTCCATGGTCAACTTGATGAACGCGGCGGATTCAGCCTGCATCTGTTCTTCAGTACAGAAGATATGCGCGTCGTCTTGGGTAAAGCCGCGTACACGCATGATGCCGTGCAGCGCACCCGATGGCTCGTTGCGGTGGCAGGCACCGAACTCGGCCAGGCGCATTGGCAACTCGCGGTAGCTTTTCAGGCCCTGATTGAACACCTGCACGTGGCAAGGGCAGTTCATCGGCTTGATGGCGTAGTCGCGGTTTTCCGACTGGGTGGTGAACATATTGTCGGCGTAGTTGGCCCAGTGCCCGGATTTCTCCCACAGGCTGCGATCAACGACCTGCGGGGTCTTGATCTCAAGGTAACCGTTTTCACGCTGAACCTTGCGCATGTACTGCTCGAGCACCTGGTAGAGGGTCCAGCCGTTCGGGTGCCAGAACACCATGCCCGGCGCTTCTTCCTGGAGGTGGAACAGGTTCAGGCGCTTGCCGATCTTGCGATGGTCGCGTTTCTCGGCTTCTTCAATACGCTGGATATAGGCAGCCAGCTGCTTCTTGTCGGCCCAGGCGGTGCCGTAGATCCGTTGCAGCTGCTCGTTCTTCGCGTCGCCGCGCCAGTAGGCGCCGGACAGCTTGGTCAGCTTGAACGATTTGAGGAAACGCGTGTTCGGCACGTGCGGGCCACGGCACATGTCGACGTATTCTTCGTGGTAGTACAGACCCATGGCCTGCTCGTCCGGCATGTCTTCCACCAGGCGCAGCTTGTAGTCTTCGCCACGAGCGGTGAACACATCGATCACTTCGGCACGCGGCGTGACTTTCTTGATGACGTCGTAATCTTTTTCGATCAGCGCGTGCATGCGCTGCTCGATCGCCGCCAGATCGTCCGGCGTGAAAGGACGCTCATAGGCGATGTCGTAATAGAAGCCTTCGTCGATGACAGGGCCAATCACCATTTTCGCGGTGGGGTACAGCTGCTTGACCGCATGGCCAATCAGGTGCGCGCAAGAGTGGCGAATGATCTCCAGCCCCTCTTGATCCTTGGGCGTGATGATCTGCAGGGTGGCGTCGGAGGTGATCAGGTCACTGGCATCGACCAGCTTGCCGTCGACCTTGCCGGCCACGGTGGCCTTGGCCAGGCCTGCACCAATGGATGCGGCGACCTCGGCTACGGAAACCGGATGATCGAACGAACGTTGACTGCCGTCGGGTAGAGTAATAGTTGGCATGGCGCCTCCTCTCCTAGTGGTGACCCCTACCAAAGGTCACGTGGGTTGGGATGAGCCAGTACAAGATCCAACACCAGGCCGCTCAATACTGAACGCCTGCCTTACAGCGGCAGGAGCCTTTCGGCCAACCGATAATCGAACCAGAGTGACTGGAGTGAACAAAAAAGAGCCTGGCATGGCGGCAAATGGCGCGCCTGGAAAAAGCCAAGCTCACGATGCTAGCACAGATGAACGGTCATCGCGCCGACGCAGCCTGCGGTAAAAGCAAATTCCATGCTTTATGGCCGCAAAAGTGAACTTGAGCTGTACGCCATGCCTCAAACACCCCGAGAATCGCCGTTCGTCCTCGACCCAAAGGAGCATCCCATGATGCGTTTTACCTCGACCCTCGCCCTCGCCGCTTCCCTGGCATTCCTTTCGCTCGGCGCGCAAGCCGCGGCGCCTTCGAATTGGCCGGCGGGCGCCCGTGACGCCTTCGTCAATGACTGCAGCGCTGCGGCCAGCCAGAACGTCGACGTCAAAACCGCCAAAGCCCACTGCGAATGTGGCGCCGACAAGATCAACGCAGAATTGAGCACTGCGGAAATCAAGGAATTGATGACCAATCAGAACGCCAGCCCGGAGCTGAAAAACAAAGCGGTCGCGGCTATTTCGTCCTGCAAAGTCGTGAAGAAAAAGTAAGAACGCTCACTGATCGGGCGTCTTTATTGCCAGAAAAACAGCCCTAAAACGGCTATTTCTCACAAATTATGCAGGTTTTACGGCTTTTTTTAACAGCTGATATTTCGCACCAAAGCCCCGTAGATCGGGGCTTTCAGCCAAGCCAGGCACTAAACGCAACGCTATTGATTAGCAAACAATGCCTTGGGGGGGCTCCCAAGCCGAACATTTCGACTATGATAGCCCTGTGTGCCCAGTTGGCCTGAGCAGCACAGCACTACTGAAAATATATGTTTCTTGGAGATACACCATGTCTAATCGCCAAACCGGCACCGTTAAATGGTTCAACGATGAAAAAGGCTTCGGCTTCATCACTCCTCAAGGTGGCGGTGACGACCTGTTCGTACACTTCAAAGCTATCGAAAGCGACGGTTTCAAAAGCCTGAAAGAAGGCCAAACCGTTTCCTTCGTGGCTGAGAAAGGCCAAAAGGGTATGCAAGCTGCACAAGTTCGCGGCGAGTAATACTCCGCTGAGCTAAAAAAACCCCGTCCATGTGACGGGGTTTTTTATGGGTACTGCAAAAGCCAGACGCAATCAGCCGCAGTTGACCCGCGTGATCACCAGATTATCGTCGGTGTTCAGGTTCAAGCGGTCGGAGCGATATTCCAGCGTGATCATGTCATTGGGCTTGAGGATACGGGCATTCTGCGCACCGGCACGCGCACGTGCCTGCTCCAGCAGTTGAGGCGAGGCTTTCTGGCCGATCGTGAACTCGGCGGCCTTCGACTCACAGCGGCTATGACCAGCATCGGTCACGGTGGCATCTTTGCCTGGCTCAGAGGCACCCGGGGTGCTGCAACCCGCCAACGCGAGTGCTGCCAACAAAGTACCGAATGATGCGAGCTTCCAAGGCATGAAGCCTCCTATGATAAAAAATGGACAGAGATCGTGCGACAGCGATTGAGCCGATTGGTTTCAAGACGTTAACGCCTCACGCCCAAGTCTGCCTGACTCAGGCCAGGCAAGCGTCCAGTCAATCGTGACTGGATATGAACATGCTCAGTAGATATCGATGTAGTCCGACGATGGCGTTGGCCAATTCTGCTTGAGCGCGTTGAAAATCTGCATCACCCAGACTTCGTCATTCGCGGCCACGTTCCCCACATAACCGGAACCCTTGGCCCAGGTCTCCAGGCGAAACAGCAGACCTTCAATATCGGCGCCCCCTACAACGCCAGAAGAGATGTAGGCGATGCCGGCCTTGGTGACCCGCAGTTGGGTGTGTTCATCGTCACTGGCGCTGGCAAGCAGTTGGCGCACGGCTACCAACGTAAGATTCTCGGGGTTGTTCAAATCGATCTGCACGCGGTGTTTCCCGGCCAATAAACAAGGTAACAGTGTCGCACAGCCCCTTCCTCATGCCTAAGTCGCAGTGCCAACTCCCGTGCAAAATGCTTAACTGCGCCCGTTGCAGCCGCGCGCCAGCATCGCCCAGTACCTAAAACCCGTGAGATCCCCATGACCACCGTAACGCTCCAAGCCGACATCAAAGCCAAATGGCCCCAAGGGCAAAGCTCCTACAGCCCCGGGAGTCCGGAGGAGCTGGCAATCATCGGTATCGACCTGCTGGTCAAGGAACTGGGCACCCAGGGCGCGCAAGCATTTGTCAGCCAGGTCTTCGAGAAATACCCGGCCGACCACCCAGGCGCGCAAGAGCACGAATAAGAACCGGCCGGCGAACGCCGACCGGTTAGGGTTTTACTTCAAGCGCGCCAGGCGTTCGGTCAACAGATCGAAGAAGCCCTGGGCGTCGCCATTCTCGACCCAGAATGCGTTTTTGTCCTGCTTCAGGCCATCGTACCAATCGACGATGGTCTGGCCGAAAGTCGGACCTTCACGACTGTCGACAACCACGTTGACCTGGCGACCGCTGAACAGCGACGGCTTGAGCAGGTAGGCGACCACCGTGGCGTCATGCACCGGCCCGCCAGGAATGCCGTAGTGTTCCATGTCGCCCTTGACGTACTCGTTGAGGATATTGCTGACAACCTTGCTTGCATTGTTGTTCAGGTCTGCGATTTTCTTCAGACGCGCCTCGCTGGTCAGCACCTTATGGGTCACGTCCAGCGGTAGGTAGGTCAGCTTCACACCGCTTTTAAGCACAATCTCAGCCGCCACCGGGTCGGCGAACAGGTTGAATTCGGCCACCGGCGTGATATTGCCGCCATTAAAGTGCGCACCGCCCATCACCACCACTTCCTTGATGCCTTGGGTAATCTCTGGCGCCTGGGTCAGTGCCAGGGCCAGGTTGGTCTGCGGGCCGAGCATGGCGATGGTGATGCTGTGGGGCTTGGCGGCGGTCAAGGTCTTGATCAGGTAATCCACGGCATTGCCTTCAGCCAGGCCTTGCTTCGGCTCGTGCACGGTCACGCCGGAAATACCTTCCTTGCCGTGGATGTTTTCGGCATAGATCGGCTTGCGCAGCAACGGCGCTGGGGCACCCGCGTAAACCGGGATGTCCTCACGCCCTGCCCACTCACGCGCCAGGCGCGCATTGCGCGAGGTTTTGTCCAAGCGCACGTTGCCAGCCACGGTGGTCAGCGCGCGGATACTCAGCTCTTGCGGCGAAGCCATGGCGAACAGCAAGGCAACCACGTCATCGGCGCCCGGGTCGGTGTCGATGATCAGGTCGATTTTTTCCGCCGCCTGGGCGCTTGCAGCTGTGAGTGCGGACAAAAGCAGAACACTCCGGAACAGGTTTTTCAGGGATGGAAGACCACGTTGCATAAAACACTCCTTGTCGTAGGGGGACTCTAGAAGGTTACGCCGGAGACCAGCGCGATATTGCAGTAAGGCTGACATTCGCCGGTGCGCACCACGGCGCGCGCCTTGCCACTCAGTTGCTTGAAGGCCTCATGGCTGAGCAGACGACGCTCGCCAAGGGCAGCTTGTCCGGTAAGTGCATCGAGTTCAATCAGCGCCGGCGGCTGCTTGAGCAGGATTTCTTCAGCCAGCACGTGGCTTTCTACCTGCATTTCGCTGAGCACGACGCGCAGGGTGCTGATGAAATCCGGGATGCCCTGGGTCAGCGCTAGGTCGATCAATTCGACGCCGGGCGGCACCGGCAGGCCGGCATCACCGATGATCAGGATGTCGCCATGCCCCAGCGACGCGATCACGCGTGACAGGGCGATATTGAGCAGAGGTGTCTTTTTCATGCGGGCACAAAACCTTGTACGTCGTGCAGCGTAGGAATGGAAGGCTGGGCGCCGGCACGGGTCACCGACAACGCCGCCGCGACCTGGCCAAAACGGATCGCCTCGGCTTCGCTTTTGCCTGCGGCCAATGCCGCAGCAAAGCCACCGACGAAGGTATCGCCGGCCGCCGTGGTGTCCACCGCCCTGACCTTGGGCGCGACCAAATGCTCGAAGTTGCTGCCATCAGCAAACAAGGCACCCTGGGCGCCAAGGGTAATGATGACCTTGCCGGCGCCAGCCTTGATCAACGCTGTCGCGGCAAGCCTGGCGCTGTCGAGGGAGTCGACCGCGACGCCGCTCAAGGCACTGGCTTCACTTTCGTTGGGAATCAGGTAGTCAATAGAGGCATACCACTCGGCCGGCAAGGGTCCACTGGCGGGTGCCGGGTTGAGGATCACCGTCTTGCCCAGCTCGTGGCCGCGCTTGAGCGCATGCCCGACGGTTTCCAGCGGCACTTCGAGTTGGCAAATGATTACGTCGGCCGCCTGTAACACCGCATCGCAGGCTGTCAACGACGCGGGCGTCAACCGTCCGTTACTGCCCGCCACAATCACAATCGCGTTCTGGCTGCTGTCATCCACCACGATCAACGCGACACCACTGGAGCCTTCCACCGTGCTGACGGCCCGGCAATCGATACCTTCGACCACTAGCGCATCACGCAATTGGTCGCCGTAGGCATCGGTGCCGACGCAACCGACCATCGCAACATCCGCACCCAGGCGCGCCAAGGCGACCGCCTGATTGGCGCCCTTGCCACCGGGAACGGTGGAGAACGTCTGGCCAATCAGTGTTTCACCGGCACGCGGCAAGCGACTGGCGCGGGTGACCAGGTCCATGTTCAAGCTGCCTATTACCACTACTTTTGCGGGCATACTTCAGTACTCATCAATTCGGTTCAGCGGTATTGGGCGAACACGCCGGCCAACGCCGCCGTCGACTCACGCAAGACAATACTCGGCGTCACGATGCGTTGATCGATCGGCAGTTGGGGTGTCGCTATACGTCGCAGTAATAACTCGGCCGCTGTCTCACCCAACTGCACGATCGACTGCCCGACCGTGGTCAACGCCGGATAGACGTAACGGCCCATTTGAATGTCATCGAAACCAATCACCGACAGCTCACCCGGCACGCGGATATTGCGCTCTGCTGCGGCGCGCAGCACGCCAAACCCGATCATGTCGTTGCAGGCAAAAATCGCACTGGGCGGCTGTTGCGCGAGCAGTTGCACGGCGGCGGCATAACCGCCGGTACTGGTGAAATCACTTTCGCGGATACGCTCAGCTGCTACTTCAACACCGGCTTCGCGCAGCGCACGGCGATACCCTGCCAAACGCATTTGCGCCACGCGAGTATGCGCGGGGCCGGCGATGCAGGCGATGTCGCGATGGCCCAATTCAAGCAGGTGCCGGGTCGCCAGGTAAGCGCCCTCTTCATGGTCGATGCGCACCAGGTCGACATCGATACCGTCCAGCGCCCGGTCGACAATCACCATCGGCGTGCGCACCGCACTCAAGCCAGCGGCGAGGCCACTGTCATCGCCGCCTACCGAGGTCACGATCAAGCCGTCGACGCGTTTCTCCAGCAGCACGCGCAAGTAGCTGCGCTGCTTTTCGGCGTTGTCGTCGGAGTTGCAAAGGATCACGCAGTAGCCATTGCGCTCGCAGTAATCCTCGATGCCCCGGGCCAGTTCGGCGAAATACGGGTTGAGGCTGTTGGGCACCAGCAGCCCGATCGTCGCTGTGGTCTTGGCCTTGAGTGAGCGCGCGACCGCACTCGGCACATAGTCCAACTGCTTGATCGCCGCTTCGACCTTGATGCGCACCGGCTCGCTGACCGGGCGCGTCTTGTTCACCACATGGGACACCGTGGTATAGGAAATACCCGCCAGTGCCGCCACATCCTTGATCGTTGCCATGGATCAGCCCCGCCGACTGGCGCGCTGGCTGCGGTAAGTATCAAGGACGACGGCGATCACGATGACCGCACCGGTGATGATGCGCTTTGTCGGTTCGGTTGCGCCGATCTGCGCCAGGCCCGCCGCCAATACCGAAATAATCAGCACACCAAAGAAGGTGCTGATGACCGAACCGCGCCCGCCCATAAGGCTCGTACCGCCGATCACCACCGCAGCAATCACTTGCAGCTCAAGGCCCGAGCCGGCATTCGGATCCGCCGCTTCCAGGCGCGAGATCTGGAACAGCGCGGCCACACCGGCCAGCAGGCCCATCAGGCTGAACACCAGGATCTTGTAGGGCTTGGGGTTGATACCCGCCAGGCGCACCGCTTCTTCGTTGGTACCGATACCGATCAGGTAGCGACCAAACACGGTGCGGGTCAGCACCAACTGGGCGGCGATGATCACCAGCAACGCGATGATGAACGACGGCGAGATCCCGAACGCAATCGGATTGGACAGCCAGGCAAACGAGTCACCGATATACGCGGTGCGCGATCCGGTCATCTGGTAGGCCACGCCCCGGGCCATCTCCAGCACACCGAGGGACACGATAAAGGAAGGGATCCGCCAGGCCACGGTAATGGAACCGGTGAGGGTGCCGGCCAACGCAGCGCAACCCATGCCCAGCACGGCGGCCGGCAATACGCTCCAGCCCCAGCTCAGGATCGCCACGCTGACCGCTGATGCCGCCAGCGCCAGTACCGAACCTACCGACAAGTCGATGCCACCGATGATCAGGATGAACGTCATGCCCACCGCCAACACCATCAGGTCGGGAATCTGATTGGCCAGGGTGCTGAACGTGTCATAGGACAGGAAGTGGTCGCTGAGTACCGAGAACAGCGCAATCATCGCCAGCAACGCACCTGCCAGCCCCAGGTACGTACCCAGGCCGTAGAAGTTGCCGCCAGTCTTACCGGGGGAAAGGGTTGTTTTCATGGGGTATTCCTAGGCGCTGTATCGTTGAGCAGCGCATCACGTTTCTGATAGCCGGCAAACGCGGCGGCGAGCAATTCGTCCTGGGTCCAGCTGTCGCGCTCGAATGTTTCGATCAAGCGTCCGGCGGACAACACGCCGATGCGGTCACAGATCAGCATCAGCTCGCGCAGATCACTGGAGACCACGACCAGCGCTTTGCCCTGGCGTGTCAACTCGCCGAGCAAGGCGTAAATGTCGAACTTGGCACCGACGTCAATGCCTCGGGTGGGCTCGTCGAACAGCATCACCGAACAATCGCGCTCCAGCCAGCGGCCAATCACCACCTTCTGCTGATTACCGCCCGACAACTCGGACACCAACTGCGCCGGGCTGGAACTGCGGATACGCATGGCATCGATCTGGCGCTTGGCCAGGGCGGTTTCATCGCGGCTGTTAACCAGCCCGCCCGCGGAGATTTCCGGCATGTTGCCCAGGGCGATGTTGGCGCTGATGGACTGGGTCAGCAGCAGGCCTTCGCCTTTGCGGTCTTCGGTGATCAGGGCGATGCCATGACCGACCGCGTCGACCGGGGAGCGAATGCTCACCACATTGGCCTGCGGCCCCAGGGCCACCGTGCCGCTGTCGGCCAGGTCGGCGCCGAAAATCAGGCGCAGCAACTCGGTACGACCGGCGCCAATGAGACCGGAAATGCCATAGATTTCGCCGGCACGTACCTGGAAAGACACATCGCGGACTTTGTCCGAGCGCGTCAGGCCTTGAACCGTCAACGCCGGTTCGCCGATGGTGCGCGGGCCGAGATCGATGTGCTCGCCCAGCTCGCGCCCCACCATCAGCGTGACCAGTTGCTCACTGTTGTAATTGGCCATCGGCTCGACACAGACCAGCTGGCCGTCGCGCAATACCGCAATGCGCTGGGCCACACGGGCCAGTTCTTCCAGCCGGTGCGAAATATAGATAATCGCCACGCCCCGGGCCTGCAGGCGGGTGATTTGTTCGAACAGCATCTCGACTTCACGGGCAGTGAGCATCGCCGTGGGTTCGTCGAGAATCAGTACGTGGCAGTCGCCGATCAGGTTGCGCGCAATCTCGACCATTTGTTGATGGCCAATACCCAGGCTGCCCACCAGCGTGTCCGGATCGATGGCGTCCAGGCCAACCTGGGCCATGGCTTCCGTGGCGGCTTTGCGCAGCTGTTTACGGTTGATCCAGCCGCCCTGGCTGGGCAGGTTATGCAGGAACAGGTTTTCAGCCACGGTCAGCGTGGGCAGCAGGTTGAGCTCTTGCATGACCATGCGCACGCCCAGTGCTTCGGCGTGGGTGCGGCTGGCGGGCTGATAAGCCTGGCCATTGAACTGCATGTTTCCGGTGGTCGGCGTGACCAACCCGCCGATGATCTTCGACAAGGTACTTTTGCCTGCGCCGTTTTCACCGGTCAGCGCCAACACTTCACCACGGTTGAGCGTGAGCGTGATGTCGGACAGAACGGGTTGGGCATAGGTCTTGCCGATACCGCTGACCGAGAGGACAGCGTTCGGGGCGGAAGATGACATAGGAAAATCTCCAGGCGCCCGCTCAGGACGAACGGGCGCTGTTGGCTACTGCCGCAATTACTTCTTGAGAACGAGTTCGACCGGGGTTTCGATCACGCCATCGGTGGCATCGACCTTCTCGCCCTTGACCAGCTTCAGCGCATTCTGGATGCCGAACACGGCTTGCTGGGCGGCGGCCTGGTCAGCGGTTGCCAGCACGCGACCGTCCTGCAGCATCGGCTTGATGGCTTCGATGTTGTCGTAACCCACCACCAGCACTTTACCGGCCTTGCCTGCCGCACGTACGGCAGAGACGGCGCCCAGGGCCATGTTGTCGTTACCGGCCAGCAGTGCCTTGAGGTCCGGGTATTCGCTCAGCATGGCCGATGCGACTTTCTGGCCCTGGTCGATTTCCCAGTTGCCGGATTGAGTGGAGACGATCTTCATCCCGGCGGCATCCATCGCATCCTTGAAGCCTGCGGTGCGCTGCTGGGCGTTGGTGGTGGTCGGCACGCCTTCGATGATACCGACCTTGTCGCCTGCAGCCAGTTGCTTGGCCAGGTAGTCACCGACCAGCTTGGAGCCTTTGCGGTTGTCAGGGCCTACGAAGGGAATGTCGAGTTTCTTGCTTTTCAGCACGTCCGGGTCCAGGCGGTTGTCGATATTGACGACCTTGATGCCGGCGTCCGAGGCTTTCTTCAGCACGGTGACCAGCGCCTTGGAGTCGGCGGGCGCAATGACGATGGCGTTAACCTTGGCCAGAATCATCTGGTTGACGATGTCGATCTGCGCGCTGGTGTCGGTTTCGTTTTTGATGCCGTTGGTGATCATGTCGAAGTCGGCGGCGTGGGACTTTTGGTAATCCTTGGCGCCCTCTTGCATGGTCACGAAAAATTCGTTGGCAAGGGACTTCATCACCAGGCCAACCTTGGGCTTGGTGGCAGCGTCGTCAGCGAAAGCAGAAGAGAGAGGAAGGGCAGCGGATGCGGCAGCAAGCACAGCGACAGCAAGAAGACGTCCTGCAAATGGCAGCTTCATGGATGTACTCCGATCTTATGATTATTGTGAGCAACGCTCGCAGCAAAGAAACGTCTCGCAAACGTTTGCGTTAGCTGAACTATGAGAACCTTGTTGAGATTTGTCAACGGCAAGCACTCACCTTTCATTCTGAATCCGCCCATCAGGTTGCCGCCGTCTGAAATGACAGGATCGGCGCAGGCTTAACACCTATCCCGAGACAAACCCCTTCAGAGTTTTCGGACAACCGAACACCGAAGGTTCTCGCGTTCGGAAAGCCGGACGATGCCGTGCCGGACCAGCCTGGAATATCAATTTTAATTGTTTTAAATCAACAGGTTAATTTATATAACCGACGACCATTGGATTGGTACAAATCATGCTCTTTCCCAGCACCTCGAGGCGTTCAGAGTCGCCCGGGTGTTCTGGATGAACCTGCTACCGCACTCATCAAAAACCAGAGAGAAAAATAATGAAATCTGCATTGAAGACCTTTGTTCCCGGGGCACTCGCCCTGCTGCTGCTGTTCCCCGTCGCCGCTCAGGCGAAAGAAGTCGAGACCAAGACAAAGCTTTCCAACGTGGTGATCCTTGCCACTGGCGGCACCATTGCCGGCGCTGGCGCCAGCGCAGCCAACAGCGCCACCTACCAGGCCGCCAAAGTCGGCATCGAACAATTGATCGCCGGTGTTCCTGAGCTTAGCCAGATCGCCAATGTACGCGGCGAACAAGTGATGCAAATTGCTTCGGAAAGCATCACCAACGAAAACCTGCTGCAACTGGGTCGCCGCGTCGCCGAATTGGCCGATGATAAAGATGTGGATGGCATCGTGATCACCCACGGTACCGACACCCTTGAGGAAACCGCCTACTTCCTCAACCTGGTTGAAAAAACCGACAAGCCCATCGTAGTGGTCGGTTCCATGCGCCCAGGCACCGCCATGTCGGCTGATGGCATGCTCAACCTGTACAACGCCGTTGCCGTCGCGGGCAGCAAGGACGCACGGGGCAAGGGCGTGCTGGTGACCATGAACGACGAGATCCAGTCGGGTCGCGACGTGAGCAAGATGATCAACATCAAGACCGAGGCGTTCAAGAGCCCATGGGGCCCACTGGGCATGGTTGTTGAAGGCAAATCCTACTGGTTCCGCCTGCCGGCCAAGCGTCACACCATGGATTCGGAATTCGACATCAAGACCATCAAGAGCCTGCCTGACGTTGAAATTGCCTACGGCTACGGCAACGTGAGCGATACCGCGTACAAAGCCCTGGCCCAAGCCGGCGCCAAGGCGATCATCCATGCCGGCACCGGCAATGGCTCGGTGTCGTCCAAGGTGGTGCCTGCGCTGGTGGAACTGCGCAAGCAAGGCGTGCAGATCATTCGCTCTTCTCACGTCAACGCCGGTGGCATGGTGCTGCGTAACGCCGAGCAACCAGACGACAAATACGACTGGGTCGCAGCCCTCGACCTGAACCCGCAAAAAGCACGCATTCTGGCCATGGTCGCCCTGACCAAGACCCAAGACAGCAAAGAGCTGCAGCGGATGTTCTGGGAATATTGATTCCAGGCTTTACCTGTAGGAGCGAGCCCCGCTCCTACAGTTTCTCGCAAAAAATCACACTAAATTTCCAAATTCGCTGTCAGACGGACTTCTTTGAATTTAAGCAGTTGCGAAATTACCTACAGTTAAATACTGTATGTGCGTACAGCTTACTAAGGAATACTCCGTGGCAAAGCCCTCCTCCGCAGCACCCGCAGCGCCAGATGCCTATCAACGCCTGGCCATTCGCGTACAAAAAATCATCAACTCGACCAACGCCCAGAAAGCCAAGGCGGCGCTGATCTTCCGTTTGCCGGATGAGCCAGAGGACGAGTGGGCACGCTTGCTTGAAGAGATTGCAGAAAACGACAACGTCACCCTCGCCTACCGGGACGACGGCGGCGTGCAGATTTTCTGGGTTGTGCCGAAGGAAGATTGATTGAATGAGTGTCCGTTTTTTTGCTGTGTGCTGCCTGTTTTTTGCTGTCACCGCCAACGCCCAAGCCCCGCGAACCTTCAGTGAAGCCAAGAAAATCGCCTGGAAGCTCTACGCACCGCAATCCACCGAATTCTACTGCGGCTGCAAATACACCGGTAACCGGATAAACCTCAAAGCCTGCGGTTACATCCCGCGCAAGAACGCCAACCGCGCCGCGCGCATCGAATGGGAACACATTGTGCCCGCCTGGCAGATCGGCCATCAGCGTCAGTGCTGGCAAAATGGCGGGCGTAAAAACTGCACGCGTCATGATGATGTGTTCAAGCGTGCCGAAGCAGACCTGCACAACCTGGTGCCGAGCATCGGCGAGGTGAATGGCGACCGGAACAACTTCAGCTTCGGCTGGCTGCCGGTGCAAAGCGGGCAGTACGGTTCATGCCTGACCCAGGTGGACTTCAAGGCCAAGAAGGTCATGCCACGCCCGTCCATTCGCGGAATGATCGCGCGCACCTATTTTTATATGAGCAAGCAATACGGCCTGCGCCTGTCAAAACAGGATCGCCAACGGTATGAAGCCTGGAACAAGACCTACCCGGTTGAAGCCTGGGAGCGCCAGCGCAACCAGACAGTGGGCTGCGTGATGGGCCGTGGCAACGAGTTTGTCGGCCCGGTAAATCTCAAGGCCTGTGGCTAAAAGGTGGGCGCAACGTGCGCCCACCTTCACGTTACTGCGCGACCTTGTGTTCGATGACCTCTGACACGGTGTCGTTTTTCTTGGCCCGCGCCATCTTTTCGTTGAGCAGCGCCTGCTTGGCTTCAGCCTCGGCTTTGCTGGCAAACGGGCCCAGCAGTACCTCATCTTTACCGTCGACCTTCACGATATAGAAATTGAAACCATGCTCCAGCAGCCAGGCGGTCAAGTCAGTGATCGCCTGCAGCTTGTGATCCGGCGGGCCCACCCATACATCCCATTCTTGAGCGGAGATCGTACCGGTTTGTGGCTGGCTTTGAGTCACGACAGGCTTGGCCTTAGGCGCATCGACAGGTTTACCTTCGCCGCACCCGACCAATGCCAACACCGCAATTGCCATCGCTACTTTACGCACTGCCCTGCTCCTTTGAAGATAAAGAGGCGACTTTACCATTCACTGTCTATTCTGGCGGTCATAAACGTAGGCTTAAACAATGCGAATGATGTATCGCGACCTGTATGATGATGCCATGGGAATTAATGTCGCCTCTATGCGTCCTAAAAGAGGCAGTCACAGGGAAGCGCTTCGCAGTAAGCTACGCACATCCGACACCTGCCCTGTCTGAACATGTGTCCTTAAAAGTAATCAAGGAGAAGTCCATGCTTATACTCACCCGCAAAGTTGGTGAAAGCATAAACATCGGTGATGACATTACGATCACCATTCTGGGCGTTAGCGGCCAGCAAGTACGAATCGGCATCAACGCCCCCAAGGATGTTGCCGTGCATCGCGAGGAAATTTATCAGCGCATCCAGGCCGGCCTCACTGCGCCGGACAAAAACCAGACGCCTTGAAGCACCTCCCAGTAGCCAGCCTTTTGCTTCACCGTAACGGCTGGCGAAAACCTGATTGGCACGTTCGTTTTTCTTATCCGAGCCGTGCGCCCCGTACATGTCCCTGCGCTGCAAGATGAAACTGCCGTGATGCCCGGAACTTGTTGCATCATTTGCAGCCAAATCCCACGTCATCCTGCGGTCCGAGTGCATTCAGGAGCACGTCGATGAGGCCAACCGTTACACAGCCCATGATTTCCATTTCCTGGACGATCGCCTTGCTGATTGGGCTGGTCTTCCTGGCGCTCGGGTATGGCCTGCGATTGGAAGTCGAGGGGGCTGTCGACCCGGCAGACCATTCCTGGCTGGACTTGGCGTTGCTCTTGTGTGCCTACCTGTTCGCGTTCTGTCTCAAGCCGATTCAGAAGACGATCTTGCGTAAGCTGTGCCAGCGCGAGGCGCATCGCGCCGAGCAAAAAACGGCACGCTGATCTTCTACCGCTCTCGCACAGTCAGCTGGCCATCAGCGTCTCGCGCCACTTGCAGCCGCTCGTACCCGTCGATACAGGCATGTTCAGTTGCCATTGAAGCCAAGTGCGTCGAGGTCACCACCATCACATCCGCGCCCGCCGCTTCTGCTGCCCGAATACCTACCGCCGCATCCTCGAACACCAGGCAATCCTGCACCGGCACACCCAAGCGCTGGGCGCCGAGCACGTAACATGCCGGATCTGGCTTGCCGCTGGCGACGTCTTCGGCTGTCACCATGACCGCCGGCACAGAAATACCCGCCGCTTCCATTCGACGCACTGCCAGTGCCTTGGGCGCAGAGGTAACCAGCGCCCACTGATCGGCGGGCAAGCTGTTCAAGAACTCAACCGCACCTGGAATCGCCACGACGCCTTCGACGTCGTCCAATTCAGCTTCGGTAATCCACGCGGCTTCCTTTTCAGCATCCACACCCGCAAGCGCCTGGCGCGTGATCGTATCAATGGCGCGGGCGCCGTGAATGGTGGTCAGGAAGGCCTCCACATCCAGGCCGTGGCGTTCGGCCCAGCGGCTCCAAACACGCTCGGCAGCGGCGATGGAGTTGAGCAGGGTCCCATCCATATCGAACAGAAAGGCACGGTAACGCTGAGTAAATACGGTTGGATTTCGGCTGGGCACTGCGCGGTTTCCCCATGTGTTCAAGCGATGATTGACCCCGTGCAATCTACGGCTCACCTCGGCACTTGTAAACGCTGCGAGGTTCGCGCTCAAAGCCTTGAATGACGAACTTGTCATCATCCTGTTGGTTAGCTGTTCGGGTCGCCTGGTTACTGTGAACTCACTGCCAAGCCGGCAGCCAACCTTCACAGAGATATCGCCATGAAACGCTTTGCCCTCGCCTTCGCTGCCTTGCTCGCCACTGGTTCGGTCTTCGCTGCCGACACTACTCCAACTGCCCCGGTGATCCATGATCAGAGCGGCTTCTTTGTCCATCTGGATGTCGCCAAGGTACTGTCCAGTACCGACATCAACGGCCAATGCGGTATCGTCCCGGCGCAATTGCGCTACCTGGACCATCAGGACCGCGAGCACGTGCTGGACTACCGGGTGCAAGGCACCGGTTGCGCCAGTGACAATTGATCAAGCTACACTTGCGCAACCCATTGAATCAGGGCAGTTCCCATGAACATCCTCGTAGTCGAAGACGAACCCAAGGCCGGCAATTATCTGCTCAATGGCCTGCAAGAGCTGGGCTACAGCGTGAGCCTGGCCCGCGACGGCGTGGACGGTTTGCACCAGGCCCTGGAAACGCCATTCGATGTGATCGTGCTCGACGTAATGATGCCGAAGATGGATGGCTGGGAAGTGCTGCGCCGCTTGCGCAGGGAAGCCGACACGCCCGTGCTGTTCCTCACGGCCCGAGATGACATTGCCGACCGCATCAAGGGTTTGGAACTGGGCGCCGACGATTACCTGATCAAGCCCTTCTCCTTCGCCGAACTGGTCGCGCGCCTGCGCACCCTGACTCGGCGCGGGCCGACGCGAGAAGAAGAACACCTGCACATCGCCGACCTGCAGATCGACGTGCTCAAGCGCCGCGTCACCCGCGCCGGCACGCGCATCACCCTGACCAATAAAGAGTTCGCCCTGCTGCACCTGTTCGCCACACACCAGGGCCAGGTACTGTCACGCTCGCTGATTGCCTCGCGGGTGTGGGACATGAATTTTGACAGTGACACCAATGTGGTCGACGTGGCCGTGCGGCGCCTGCGCTTGAAAATCGACGACCCGTTCCAACTCAAGTTGATCCACAGCGTACGTGGCATCGGCTACCGCTTCGATACCCAGCCATGAACCGAACTCGCCATTACTCGCTGACCCTGCGCCTGGCGCTGATCTTCGCCCTGCTCGCCTTTGCCTTGCTGGCCACCCTGGGTGTGGCCCTGTACCGCGAACTGGAGCGCGAATTGGTGCGCCGCGACGACACCGCGCTAGTAGCCCGGGTGGATCAACTGCGCAACCTGCTCAATGACAGCAACACCCTGGGACTGATCCAGACAAAGCCCGAGTTGTTCCAGAACATGCTGGGCAATCGCGAATCCGTCTTGAGTATCGCCGCCCCCGGTCAACAACCGTTGCTGCTGGTGAACCCGGCGAATATCGAACTGCCGTCGATCAAACCGGTGCCCAGGGATCATGTACTGGCGTTGAGCGATGTGCAGCATTTGCCGGGGCTCAACGGCATCCCCTTTTCAACCGTGGCCGCAACCATCGACTCCGGCGACCTCGGCAGCCTGCAAGTCACCAGCGGCCGCCTGATGACCGAGCGCACCGCCGTACTCGCCAGCTATCGATTGAGCGTTTATATCCTGGCGAGTATCGCGGCGATCATCCTGGCCTTGGCCGGTTACCTGCTGGTGCATCGCGGCTTGCTGCCCTTGCGCCGGCTCGCCCGGCACGCTCAAGGGATCGGCGTCGGCAACCTGGCTGAACGCCTCGACGGCCAGGGTGCACCCAAGGAATTGCTGCCGATGATCGAGTCGTTCAACACCATGCTGGAACGCTTGTCCAAGGGCTTTGTACAACTGGGCCAAGTCTCCACCGACATGGCCCACGAACTGCGCACGCCGATCAATAACCTGCTCGGCGAAACCCAGGTTGCCCTGCAACAGCAGCGCAGTATCGAAAGCTACCAACAGCTGTTGGCTTCCAATGTCGAAGAGCTTGAACGCCTGGCGCGGATGCTCGATAACATGCTGTTCCTGGCGCGCACCGACCCCGCCAGTGCGCTGCGCCAACGCCAGGCGCTGGACGCATCGCAGGAAGTGGAACGCGTCGCGGATTACTTCGAAGGGCTGGCCGGTGACGTGGGCATGCACATTGTCGCCAAAGGCGAAGGCGTGATCTGGGCGGAGCCTATGCTTCTGCGTCGCGCCCTGGCGAACCTGTGCGCCAACGCCATCAAGTATGGTTCGCCGGGCTCGGAGCTGAGCATCCAGGCCATTGCTGATGACCAGGGCGTCAAATTGAGGGTCAGTAACCACGGTAAAACCATTCCCGCCGAGCATCTGCCGCGGCTGTTCGAACGGTTTTACCGGGTGGATGAAGCCCGCGAACGCTCTTCCCAGTCCAACGGACTGGGGCTGTCAATTGTGGCAACCATCATGCAATTGCATAACGGGCGTTACAGCGTCAGCAGTGAAAACGGCGTGACGAGCTTTGAGTTGTTTTTCCCCGCGCAGAAAGCGTGAGGCGGCGCCCCGTCAATCAAAAGCCCCGTTGAGCACTTCGTAGATGATACCGGTAGCAATGGCTACCAGAATCAAATCGGTGCCTGCTTGCTGCCACTCGTACCCATCGTAATGCGGCAGGCGACCCGCCAGGCGACCATCAAGTTTCTTGGCGATACCAGGCGGCAGCGGCTTGCCGCGAGCCAGATTCTTCTGGATACCCGGAGGCAGCGCGGGCCCCGGGCTCCAATAATCGCGATTTCCGCCCACCAGGGTCAGCACACTGCCTCGATCGACGCTGGGGCCATGACTACCTGCCGACCCTTTGCCCTTAGGCTTGTCGTGGCCCTGCCCCGCTTGGTTATTGCCCTTGTTATTCCCCTGGCCTTTGCCATTGCCAGGATCTGCCAAGGCAACACCGCTACCTGCAAACACTGCGATCGACAATACGACAGACACAAACTTCGGGCACTTGATCATGGCGTAGCTTCCAGAGGGGTACCTGCAAAACTGTAGCCGAAGTTGCACCACCGCGTATTGAATCAGCTCACACGGCCACCGGCTTCCACGATATCTACCTGAGTGTGCCAGGCTGCCGCGACCGCCAGACGCAAGCCTTCCACCAACACCGGCAGCACCATCGACGGCTGACCGGACCCAGGCAATCCCGGCACATGGATAAACCCACTGCGCACCTCAGAGCCCGCCAGCGCATGCTGCAATCGATAAAACACCTGATTGCACACGAACGTCCCCGCCGTCTGCGAAACCGACGCAGCAATACCCGCTTCACGCACTGCCCTGACCATGCTCTTGATCGGTAGTGTCGAGAAGTAAGCAGCCGGGCCGCCTTCTACCACCGCCGTGTCAATCGGCTGGGCGCCCAGATTGTCCGGGATGCGTGCATCATTGACGTTGATAGCGACCCGCTCGATGGAAATATCGCTGCGCCCAGGGCCCAAGCCAGTGGCGATAACCATCGCCGGATGTAATTCCTCGATCAGCTGAATCAAGGTCTCGGGCGCCGTGGCAAAGGCGCAAGGCAATCGGCGCGCGACGATCCGCACACCCTCACTCAGTTCCACCCCCTCCAACTGACGCACCGCCTCCCAGGAGGGGTTGACTACGTCGTGATCGAAAGGCTCGAAGCCTGTCAGCAATAGGGTTTTCATCCTGGCCTCACATCAACAGATAAAGCAGCACGATATTGACCACCAGCATCATCAACGCGGTCGGCAACTGGGCCTTGATCACCGCATTCTTGTCCGGCAGCTCCAGCAATGCGGCCGGCACGATATTGAAGTTGGCCGCCATCGGTGTCATCAGCGTACCGCAGTAGCCGGAAAACATGCCGATTGCCGCCATCACCGCCGGATTGCCGCCATAAATCCCCACCAGCACCGGCACGCCGACGCCACCGGTCATCACCGGAAAGGCGGCAAAGCCGTTGCCCATGATCACCGTAAACAAGGCCATGCCCAGCACATAAACCATGACCGCCACCAACTTGAAATCCAGGTTGATGTAAGTGGTGGTGACGTGGGCAACAGCCGTGCCGACCCCGGCTTCATTGAACAGCAGCCCGAGCATCGCCAGCATCTGTGGCAGCACCATGGCCCAGCCCAGGGCTTCGGTCAGGCGACGCGATTCGCGCAAGGCTTGCACGGGCGTATCGCGGGTCAGCCAGCAGGCCAGGCCCAGGGCGATCAAGCAGCCGATGCCGAGCGAGACGAAGGTGGTGTTCTTCGGATCAAGCAGCGGCACCCCGCCGATTTCGGTGTGCTTGAGCAACACCGAGCCGATCACCGTGGTCAGCGGGATAGCCAATGCGGGGATAAACAGCTTGTGGCCGAGGCGACCGGCACTGGCGCGCGAAGCCTTGTCGTGCAATTCAGCGTGCTGGCCACGACCAACGCCCCCCATGCCCGCAATCAACGCCATCAGCACAACGCCAACGCCGATGACCACCGAAGGCAAACGCTCCCCCACCAGGAACGGAATGGCAAACAGCAGCCAGAACAGCGCACTGGACCAACGTTTGGGGTGGGTGCGATCCAGCAGGATCATACCGGCGGTGATCAGCAACAGCACACCGGCCAGCCAGTACAGGTATTGAATGGAAATAATCATCGTGCGACCTCCACCGAGGGGGCCACGGCGGTCATCTCACGGGTCAGCCTTCGATCGAACCGATGCAGGCGGATGGCATGGATGATAAAGGCACAGATCGCCGTCGGGATGCCCCACACCGCGATGTGCAGCGGCTCCACATCAATCCCCGAACCCAGCAGGAAGGTATGCATCAAGGCGATCGCACCAAAGGCGACGAAGATGTCCTCGCCAAAAAACAGCCCCACGTTGTCGGTGGCGGCGCACATGGCCAACACCTTGTGACGCAGCTTGTCCGGCAGCTTGCCGTAGCGTTTTTCCGCAGCGCCTTCAGCCATCGGTGCCAGCAATGGCCGCACCATCTGCGGATGCCCGCCCAAGCTGGTCAGCCCCATGGCTGCGGTAGATTCACGAACAAACAGATAGATGATCAGCAAACGCCCGACTGTGGCCCGCTCGAAGCGGGAGATCCAGTTCTGCGCATGCAGGCGCAGGCCATGACGCTCCAACAGGCCAATCACCGCCAGCGGCAATAACAGGATCAATTGCAACGCACGGGTTTGAAGGAAGCCATCGCCCATGGTGGCGAGAATTTTTTCCAGCGGAAACTGGGCGGCGAGCCCGGTCGCGATCGCGGCGGCGGTGACCACCAGCAACGGATTGAAGCGCAGTACAAAGCCGACCACGATGACAAGTACGCCGATCAACGGCCATAAATTCACAACAGTTTGCATGGCGGAGAGGTCCTTTAGTGCGCGCTGCGGCGCCATTACAGCAGGATGTGAGCAAAGGGCTCACAGCATGAAAGTGGCGTGCAGTCGGCTCGGTTTTTTTATTGTTGACCCGAAAGGTCGAGCGGTGGCGGCAACTTTGCTGCCTCGGGGTGGGAGGTGTCCAACAAGAAAAATTGTTGCTGCAAACCAATAAATTTTGTCGATATTGGCAGCGCTGGCTGGGTCAGCTGGAGGGATTCGGGATTGGCTCTATACTCAGCAATGATGCTTCCACAGATCATCGCGCTTTTGCCGACAATGAGGGATCCAGCTATGTATGCCGGTCAAATGAGCAGTATGGCGACAGCAATTGGCGAGATACGCTGCCAGATGGTGGTCCAGATCATTTGCCTGCTGTCGGTGGCTACGCTTTTCTGTTGATTTGAGACACGTAGTCCTCAAGTGCGCCGCAAGGTGTCACCGGGTAAGGTGTGCTCGAATTTCAGTCGTTGCCGGTAGATATTCAGTTCTCGCCTCCGTCGATTTAGAAAAGTGACCTTGCGGAATTACTGTAATGGCTTTGATTGGCGGAGAGAATACATTCGCGAGCGGAAGTCCCTCGAGCAGCAGGCAAGCTTCGAATTGGTGTATCTCGACTCGCTGTTTCGCTAAGAAGTGGGGCGAGCCAACCCCAACTCAGATACCAAAACGAATTGGCGTAGCTTTGCTGGTCACCCCACCGCATGTATCTGAACCTACTTACCGGTTACTTGGAAGGCTTGTGCGGTGGAAGCGTTGGGTGCTTCGGGGCGGTTGGTGGGTTTACATGGTGCCGACGATCATCTTTACCATCTTCTCGTTTTGGCTTCGGGCCAGGGTTAATATCTGTAAACATTTTATTCCCTTTTTAAGGTCGTAATTGCTCAGTGTGGAAGCCGGAAACAGAAACGTTATCTGGCCTCAGGAATGTCTTTAGGGGCGCCCCCCCAGAAGCTCAAGGTGAGCTCTGAGTGATTCATGTGTTCGCCATCCCCGTAAGGCTTTTCGAATATAGTATTTTGACACTATCCTGCAACCTAACCAGTCTCATACGCCAATCATTCACTATCAAAAGGCTAGACCTATCCGGTAGTGCGGCATGAATGGGCATGATCCGTATGCGTATTTGAAGGACGTGCTGACTCGCCTACCGACGCAGCGGGCAAGTGAGATTGCGAGTTGCTGCCGCAAAGCTGGCAGCAGCCCACATCACGCTATGGGTAGAGAGCGCCTCAGAGTTTCAAGATCTTGTGTAGGTATATTGAAGCTTTGCAAAAACAGCATGTTACCGTTTGAAAGTTGCCATTCGTAGAAGTCTGAAAAGTCTCCTATGGCCAGTGCTCGGACTACTTTTGCAACAAAGCCGTGTGCTACAAGCAAAACAGTTTTGGAAGGATATTTCGATTCCAGCTCAGCTAAACCGTCTCGCACTCGTTTCACGACGTCAGAGATCGACTCACCATCGGTCGGCCCAGCATCCCAAAGTCGAGTGATGTTTTGCGACCAGAGTTGCGGATAGCGCTTCTTGGCATCGCCTTGGGTCAACCCCTCGAAAACGCCGACATCCCGCTCTCTGAAGCAGTCCATTATTTCAGGTGAGAGCTTCAGGCGTTCGTTCAGAATACTCGCGGTTTGTACTGCCCTGACGCGTGGAGAAACGACAAGTACGTCAAGGCTTGCAGGCAATCGCTCGCAAAGAGTTTGAGCTTGCTGGCGGCCCAGCGCGTTTAGCTCTGGATCAAGAGATCCAAGGTATCGATGTTCGGCATTAGCCCAGGTTTCACCATGCCGCACGATGTATAAATGCATGAAATCCGTCTCAGCGAAATAAGGGATAAATTGTACCTTTCCATCGCCGGTGAACGCACCAAGACCAGGTTTTAGGACAGGTGTCTTCCCCAGACGCTTACATGGGATCCTGCGGAAAGCAACTCCAACCACTATCAGGATAAAGGCATGACAGGCGCGTACAAATGGAAGCACGGTTGGGCTGACGCGTATGCCTATCGTAACGGTGATATCGCCGAAGAATTCTTTGATCTGGTGGTAAGGCCGTCGCTGTCGGCACTGGAAGAAAAATACCTAGAGCTGGCGAGCAGTGGTGATCTGGTGATGAGCGGCTTAATGGCTCCCGACCATCGCGACCTAATCAACAAGACGAATATGGCGTTCTGCCTGTCAATCCAATCTCTCTGGGAGCAACAACTTCGCCGCTACCTTGGTCACTGTGTCAGCTCCCTAAGCATTGAGAATGTGACAGCCGACGATCTTGAGCATATGACTTGGGGCGAGAAGACCAACAATCTCTTTCAGTACATTCGTGGGGCTGACCTGACCACCTTTGATTCCTACGCCACCCTGAACAAGTTGCAACTTTTGGGCAATGCATGTCGGCATGGTGATGGAAAGTCTTCAAGGCAGCTGCTCAAGTTATACCCAGAGCTATGGCCACAGCACGACATCCAATCAACGCAGCACCCTGTGGCTCGTGATACATCGATAGAGTCCCTTCAGATCAGTGCTGGGCTGTTGGCTGGCTTCGTCGACGCCATTGTGTTGTTCTGGACGGATCTAGAGATTCTCGGACTGATGAGTTTCGCCACTCAAGATGCCGGTCTGTTCGCTCGCATTACCTATCTTCGCAACAGCCGTGCGGCGAGACTTGCATTAATCTCACGCCCGTCTCAGCCCTGCACACAGTAACCCACACCGCTGCTTTAGCATCTCTTTTGGATAGATATACTCAGCCCGACCCATCTGCCCTACCTTGGTACGGAAGACTTGCTAGCCTTGGATCGGGCCATTACCTGCATTCACATTGCTCAGTGTGAACGAAGTCTATATTTTGTGAACGTTCTGCATGAACTCCAGACAACAAAAAAGGGCTCACCTTTCGGTGAGCCCTTCTAGACCGCCCAGCAGAGCGGATTTTGTTTGGTAGGCGCGATTGGACTCGAACCAACGACCCCCACCATGTCAAGGTGGTGCTCTAACCAACTGAGCTACGTGCCTGCTGTGTGGCGGCATTCTACGGAATTCCGTAGGGGTGTCAACATCTTTTTTGCAGCTAACCCTATGAATATGCGAATTTTTTATTCGCCCGCAGCGTACCCGTGATTTGCGGGTGGCTGGCGGCCGTTTTTCAACTCAGGTAGGATCGCCGCACTCGTAAAAAATATAAAACAGAGGTTCCAGGATGGCGAACACCCCCTACCCCCAGTCCTATTACGCCGCGTCCGCGAACGCGGTTCCGCCGCGTCCGGTGCTGCAAGGTGAGATCGAAACCGATGTCTGTGTGATCGGCGCCGGCTATACCGGCCTTTCCAGCGCGCTGTTTTTGCTGGAGAACGGTTTTCGCGTGACGGTCCTGGAAGCCGCCAAGGTGGGTTTTGGTGCGTCTGGCCGCAATGGCGGGCAGATCGTCAATAGCTACAGCCGCGACATCGACGTCATCGAACGCAGCGTCGGGCCCAAGCAGGCGCAGTTGCTGGGCGAGATGGCCTTCGAGGGCGGCAGGATCATCCGGGAGCGTGTGGCTAAATATCAGATCCAGTGCGACTTGAAGGACGGCGGTGTGTTCGCCGCCCTCAACAGCAAGCACATGGGCCACTTGGAATCGCAGAAGCGCCTTTGGGAGCGTTACGGCCATACGCAACTGGAACTGCTGGACGAGCGCCGTATCCGCGAAGTAGTGGCCTGTGACAACTACGTCGGCGGCCTGCTGGATATGAGCGGCGGGCATATCCATCCGCTTAACCTGGCACTGGGCGAGGCGGCAGCCGTCGAGTCCCTGGGCGGCACGATCTATGAGCAATCGGCAGCGGTGCGTATTGAACGTGGCGCCAATCCGGTGGTACATACCGCCGAGGGCAAGGTCAGGGCCAAATTCATTATCGTCGCGGGCAATGCCTACCTGGGCAACCTGGTGCCGGAGCTGGCGGCGAAATCGATGCCGTGCGGCACCCAAGTCATCACCACCGCGCCATTGGGCGACGAGTTGGCCAAGACACTTCTGCCGCAGGACTACTGTGTCGAAGACTGTAACTACCTGCTCGATTATTACCGCCTTACCAGCGACAAGCGCCTGATCTTCGGCGGCGGCGTGGTGTATGGCGCGCGGGACCCGGCGAATATCGAAGCGATCATTCGGCCGAAGATGCTCAAGGCGTTCCCACAGCTCAAGGACGTAAAGATCGACTACGCCTGGACCGGCAATTTCCTGCTGACCTTGTCGCGCTTGCCACAGGTCGGCCGTCTTGGCGACAACATCTACTACTCCCAGGGCTGCAGCGGCCATGGCGTGACGTACACCCACCTGGCGGGTAAGGTCCTGGCCGAAGCCCTGAGAGGGCAGGCTGAACGCTTTGACGCGTTTGCCGACCTGCCCCACTACCCGTTCCCAGGCGGGCAGCTGCTGCGCACGCCTTTCGCCGCCATGGGCGCGTGGTATTACGGGCTGCGGGATAAGCTGGGCTTTTGACGCACAACGGGAGTCGGTTCACCGGCTCCCTGGTTGGATAGCCAAATCGCAGATACAAAAAACCCCGGTCTTTCGACCAGGGTCTTTGCTATCGAATCAAAGTCAGCCAATGGCTTTCTTTGTGCTTCAAGGCGTTCAGTGGGCCTTGAGGCTGATATGGCGCAGCGGACGGGACTCGAACCCGCGACCCCCGGCGTGACAGGCCGGTATTCTAACCGACTGAACTACCGCTGCGTATCGCTTGGCTGACTGAGCGTAAACCCTCAATCACCTTTAAACATCTGACTGATCAGCTTTCGCTGTTCAATCTCAAATCCGACGAATCGAACCTGGAAAATATGGCGCAGCGGACGGGACTCGAACCCGCGACCCCCGGCGTGACAGGCCGGTATTCTAACCGACTGAACTACCGCTGCGCGTCGGTGCAACCTTTAACGTTGCGTCTTGCCACAAGGGCAAAACTCTCAAGAAGTGGTGGGTGATGACGGGATCGAACCGCCGACCCTCTGCTTGTAAGGCAGATGCTCTCCCAGCTGAGCTAATCACCCTTTGCTTCGTTGAGGCCGCGAAATTTACGCAGGTAGCGGACCTAAGTCAATAGCAGGATTGAGTTTTTTTCAAAAACAGCGGTAAGTAGCAAGCTTCAAGCCGCAAGTTCAAAGCCACCGAAAATCTGCTTTCACTTGCAGCTTGCAGGTTGCGACTTGAATCTGCACCTCAGTGCTCGTAGACCATCTTCTTGCTCATGCCGCCGTCCACCACGAACTCCTGGCCCGTGACAAACCCGGCCTGGCGCGACAGCAACCACGCCACCATGGCCGCTACGTCCTCCACCGTCCCCACCCGGCCCGCCGGATGCTGGGCATGATCGGCATCGGTGAGCGGTTCGGCACGCCTCGCAGCAGGATCACGCGCATCGATCCAGCCAGGGCTGACCGCATTCACCCGCACTTCCGGGCCCAGGCTCATCGCCAACGCATGGGTCAGTGCCAGCAGGCCGCCCTTGCTCGCCGCGTAGGCCTCGGTGTCCGGCTCCGATTGGCGGGCCCGGGTCGAGGCCAGGTTGACGATAGCGCCACCATGGGCGCGCAGGTACGGCGCACAGTGCTTGGCCAGCAGCATCGGCCCACTGAGGTTTACCGCCAGCACGCGGTTCCAGTACGCCAGGTCGAGGCTTTCCAGGGTGATATTGCGCGGGTCGGCCACCGCCGCGTTGCATACCAACGCGTCCAGGCGCCCAAACTGCCCCAGCACCTCAGCGACACCTTGGGCCACCTGCTTCTCGTCGGCCACGTCCATGGTGATAAACCAGGCATTCTCGCCCAGCACCTTGGACACCACGGAGCCGCGCTCGCGATCCAGATCGGTCAACACTACCTGCCAACCTTCGCTGATCAGCCACGCGGCGATCCCAAGGCCAATGCCCCGCGCCGCGCCGGTCACCAGCGCAACGCGCCCGTTAGTGGCCGCTGCGGCTTCCATGGACCACTCGATCACAAGGCCGCCAGCCCGCGGGCCAGGTCGGCTTGCAAGTCCGTCACATCTTCCAGACCGACCGCGACGCGAATCAGGCTGTCACGGATGCCGGCGGCTTCACGCTCCTGCGGCGCCAGGCGCCCATGGGAGGTGGTGCTCGGGTGCGTGATGGTGGTCTTGCTGTCACCCAGGTTGGCGGTGATCGAGATCAGGCGCGTGGCATCGATAAAGCGCCAGGCGCCCTCTTTCCCGCCCTTCACTTCAAAACTCACCACCGCGCCGAACCCGCGCTGCTGGCGCTGGGCCAATGCGTGCTGGGGATGGCTCTTGAGGCCGGCGTAATGCACTTTCTCGATCCCGTCCTGCTGCTCCAGCCACTCGGCCAGCGCCTGGGCGTTGGCGCAGTGGGCTTTCATGCGCAGGCCGAGGGTTTCCAGGCCCTTGAGGAAGATCCAGGCGTTGAACGGGCTCAGGGTCGGGCCGGCGGTGCGCAAGAAGCCCACCACTTCCTTCATCTGCTCGCTGCGCCCGGCAACAACACCGCCCATGCACCGGCCCTGGCCGTCGATGAACTTGGTGGCCGAGTGCACCACGATGTCCGCGCCCAACTTGAGCGGCTGTTGCAGGGCCGGGGTGCAGAAGCAGTTATCGACGACCAGCATCGCGCCCTTGGCATGCGCCACTTCGGCCAGCGCGGCGATATCCACCAGTTCAGCCAGCGGGTTGGACGGCGACTCAACGAACAGCAGCTTGGTATTGGCCTTGATCGCCGCCTCCCAACCGGACAAATCCGCCAGGGGCACGTAGTCCACTTCAATACCGAAGCGCTTGAAGTACTTTTCGAACAGGCTGATGGTCGAACCGAACACGCTGCGCGATACCAGCACGTGGTCGCCAGCGCTGCACAAGCTCATCACCACTGCCAGGATCGCGGCCATGCCGGTCGCCGTGGCGACCGCCTGCTCAGCCCCCTCCAGGGCGGCGATACGCTCTTCGAACGCACGCACGGTCGGGTTGGTATAGCGCGAGTAGACGTTGCCCGGCACCTCACCGGCAAAGCGCGCTGCCGCATCGGCAGCCGTGCGGAACACATAACTGGAGGTGAAGAACATCGGGTCACCGTGCTCCCCTTCCGGGGTACGGTGCTGGCCGGCGCGCACAGCCAGGGTATCGAAAGCTACGCCATCGAGGTCGCTGTCCAAACGACCGGCATCCCATTCCTGACTCATGCTGCGACTCCTTACTCGAATTCTTTATTTAAGATACAAAACCGGCCCCTCAGGGCCGGTGTTTACTCAGTTGTTGTACAGATCGATGATCGCGCTGACCGCCTGGGTCTTGATCTTCGACGAGTCGTTGCGCGCCTGCTCGATCTTGTTCAGGTAGGCCTCATCAACGTCCCCGGTCACGTACTTGCCATCAAACACGGCGCAATCGAACTCGTCGATCTTGATCTTGCCGCCGCCGACCGCTTCGATCAAGTCCGGCAAGTCCTGGTAGATCAACCAGTCGGCACCGATCAGGTCGGCCACGTCCTGGGTAGAACGATTGTGGGCGATCAGTTCGTGGGCGCTTGGCATGTCGATACCATACACGTTCGGGTAGCGCACGGCAGGCGCAGCGGAACAGAAGTACACGTTCTTCGCACCGGCTTCACGGGCCATCTGGATGATCTGCTTGCACGTGGTGCCACGTACGATGGAGTCATCCACCAGCATCACGTTCTTGCCACGGAATTCCAGCTCGATGGCGTTGAGCTTCTGGCGCACCGACTTCTTGCGTGCAGCCTGGCCGGGCATGATGAAGGTACGGCCGATATAGCGGTTCTTGACGAAGCCTTCGCGGAACTTGACGCCCAGATGGTTGGCCAGCTCCAGCGCAGCGGTACGGCTGGTGTCCGGAATAGGGATGACCACGTCGATGTCGTGCTCGGGACGCTCGCGCAGGATCTTCTCGGCAAGCTTCTCACCCATGCGCAGGCGTGCCTTGTACACCGAAACGCCGTCGATGATCGAATCCGGACGCGCCAGGTAGACGTGTTCGAAGATGCAGGGCGTGAGTTTCGGCGCAACGGCGCACTGGCGGGTGTGCAGCTTGCCGTCTTCGGTGATGTAGACCGCTTCGCCCGGTGCCAGGTCGCGAATCAGGGTGAAACCCAGCACATCCAGGGACACGCTTTCGGAGGCGATCATGTACTCGACGCCTTCGTCGGTGTGACGCTGGCCGAACACGATCGGGCGGATGCCGTGGGGGTCGCGGAAACCGACGATGCCGTAACCGGTGATCATCGCCACGACCGCGTAGCCACCCACGCAACGGTTATGCACGTCGATCACGGCGGCAAACACGTCTTCTTCGGTCGGCTGCAGCTTGCCGCGCTGGGCCAGCTCATGGGCGAACACGTTGAGCAGCACTTCCGAATCGGAACTGGTGTTGACGTGGCGCAGGTCGGATTCGTAAATCTCCTTGGCCAGCTGTTCAACGTTGGTCAGGTTGCCGTTGTGCGCCAAAGTAATGCCGTAAGGCGAGTTGACGTAGAACGGCTGAGCTTCGGCCGATGTGGAGCTACCGGCGGTCGGGTAGCGCACATGGCCAATGCCCATGTGCCCGACCAGGCGCTGCATGTGACGCTGGTGGAACACGTCACGCACCAGGCCATTGTCCTTGCGCAGGAATAACCGGCCGTCGTGGCTGGTCACAATACCGGCAGCGTCCTGGCCGCGGTGCTGGAGGACGGTTAGCGCGTCATACAGCGCCTGATTCACGTTCGACTTACCGACGATACCGACGATGCCACACATGCGACGCAACCCCTACTTAATGGATCTTGACTGAACACTCTTACTGAGGCGTTTTGGCCGGCAAGAGGTGTTCCTTGAACGGAAGATCAGCGGGTACGCTGATTCCGCTGGCCAGCCACTGACTGCTCCACCCCAATATGAGGTTCTTGGACCAGTCTGCAACCAATAGAAATTTTGGCACGAGTACCGACTCCTGCCACCACGAATCCTGCTGTACCGGCCCCAGGCTCAACAGCCCGACCGCCACGACCACCAGCAACGCGCCACGCGCGGCGCCGAAGGCCATGCCGAGAAATCGATCGGTCCCGGACAGGCCGGTGACACGTATCAACTCGCCGATAAGATAATTGACCATTGCCCCCACCAGCAGCGTGGCGATGAACATGATGGCGCAGCCCGCGATGACGCGAGCCGAAGGTGTCTCTATGTAACCGGCCAGGTAGACCGACAGTGAACCACCGAACATCCAGGCTACGACTCCTGCGATGATCCAGGTCAGCAACGACAGTGCTTCTTTTACGAAGCCGCGGCTCAGACTGATCAAAGCGGAGATGGCGACGATTGCAACGATCGCCCAATCAACCCAGGTAAATGGCACAGTGCAGCCTACGTACGGATAAGGCGGCGCATTTTAGCAGAGCGCCGGGCTATCGGTAAGCAGTGATTGCGGGTGCTCTGCAAATCAATAGATGGGGCGGTGTGAACGCTATTTCAAGACCGCTGAAAACCAATGTGGGAGGGGGCTTGCCCCCGATGGCGGTGTGACAGTCAACAGATGTAATTGGCTGACCCACCGCTATCGGGGGCAAGCCCCCTCCCACATTTAGACCGGTTGCCAGCTTGAGTCAGCCGCGCTCAGGCTGGAAACGGGTAACGAACCCCTTGAGGTTCTGCTGGCGGTCCAGCAAGTCCCGCAGGCGGTCGGCTTCGGCGCGCTCGATCAGCGGCCCGATAAACACTCGGTTCTTGCCATCGGCACTGCGGATGTAAGCGTTGTAGCCCTGGGCACGCAGTTTTTTCTGCAGGGCGTCGGCGCCTTCGCGGTTGCCCAGGCTGGCCACTTGAATCGACCAACTGATCGGCAAGCCATTCGGGTCGATGCGGCTCTGACCTACGTCCGGCTTGCCTGGCGCGGCAGGCTGTGGCGCCACCGGCTTAGGCGCAGGCGCTGGCGCCACTGGCTTGGCGGCAACAGCCGGCGCGGGGGTCGGCTTGACCACCGGCACGCTTGGCTGCACCGGCATGGACGGTTCCTGTTGCGCAGCGACCTCCTCATCGGTCGGCACAGGCTCTTCTTCAGGCAGAGCCTGGGGCTCAGGCACCACCACCGGCTCAACCTGAACCTGGGGAACCACCGGTGCCTGCGGCGCAGCGGGCGCTTCAACCACCACCTGACGCTGCTCGTCCTGACGGGAAAACAGCATCGGCAGGAAAATCACCGCCAATGCCACCAACACCAGGGCTCCCACCATTCGCTGCTTGTATGCGCTATCCAGTAATGCCATGTGCAGCTTCCTCCGTGGAGCGCCGGGCCAGCCATTCGAGCGCCTCGGCAACACAATAAAATGATCCGAACAACAGAATCTCGTCCTCGGCCTTCGCCACCGCACACTGCGCCTCAAGGGCCGCGGTAACGCTTGTATACGACGTCACCGGCGCACCAAGGTTCTGCAAGGCAGTTTCCAGCTCAGCCGCAGGACGGCTACGCGGCGTGTCCAGCGGTGCAACCGCCCAGGACTGCACGCTGCCCAGCAGCGGCGCAACCACGCCGTCCAGATCCTTGTCGGCCAGCAAGCCGAACACCGCCAGGCGGCGACCAGACAGCGGCGTTCGCGCCAAGCGCTGCGCCAGGTATTGAGCGGCATGCGGGTTATGACCGACATCCAGCAGCAGGTTGAGACGCTTGCCCTGCCACTCGACAGCACGCCGATCCAGGCGCCCCACTACCCGCGTTGCCAACAGGGTTGCGGCGATTTGCACGGCATCCCACGGCAGATCCAGCAACAGATAGGCTTGCAGCGCGAGCGCGGCATTTTCCATCGGCAAGTTCAGCAGCGGCAAATCGCGCAACGCTACTGGTTGGCCGCGAGCATCACGCCCGGACCACTGCCAATATTGGTCGCCAATCTCGAGGTTGAATTCGCGCCCGCGCAGGAAGAACGGGCAATCCAGCTCGCGCACCTTGTCCAGCAAGGGTTGCGGCGGGTCGAGGTCACCGCACAGGGCAGGCTTGCCCTGGCGGAAGATGCCGGCCTTTTCGTAAGCCACGGATTCGCGGGTGTTGCCCAGGTAATCGGCATGGTCGACACCGATGCTGGTGACCAATGCCAGGTCGGCATCCACCACGTTGACCGTGTCCAGGCGCCCGCCCAGGCCCACTTCCAACACAACGACATCAAGTTGCGCACGCTCGAACAGCCACAACGCTGCCAGCGTGCCCATCTCGAAATAGGTCAGGGAAGTCTCGCCACGCCCTGCATCGAGGGCAGCGAAGGCTTCGCAGAGCTGCGCGTCGGTGGCTTCGACGCCATTGAGCTGCACCCGCTCGTTGTAGCGCAGCAGGTGTGGCGAGCTGTACAGACCGACGTTGAGCCCCTGGGCTTGCAGCAGCGCCGCGACAAAGGCACAGGTGGAGCCCTTGCCGTTGGTGCCGGTAACCGTGATCACACGCGGTGCCGGCCGCCCCAACCCAAGGCGGGCCGCTACCTGCTGCGAGCGCTCCAGGCCCATGTCGATGGCGGACGGATGCAACTGCTCAAGGTAGGCGAGCCATTCGCCCAGGGTACGTTGGGTCATAGGTTTGCTGGCACCGGCGGCACGACGATCGGTTCGACTTTAGGCGCGACGTAGACTGGCGTCGGCAGGCCCATCATTTGCGCCAGCAGGTTACCCAGGCGTGGACGCAGCTCACCGCGCGGGATGATCAGGTCGATGGCGCCGTGCTCCAGCAGGAACTCGCTGCGCTGGAAACCTTCCGGCAGTTTTTCACGCACGGTCTGCTCGATGACGCGCGGACCGGCAAAGCCGATCAGCGCTTTTGGCTCGCCGACGATCACGTCGCCCAGCATCGCCAGGCTGGCGGAAACGCCGCCGTAGACCGGGTCGGTCAGCACCGAGATGAACGGAACGCCTTCTTCGCGCAGACGCGCCAATACCGCCGAGGTCTTGGCCATTTGCATCAGGGAAATCAGCGCTTCCTGCATCCGCGCGCCACCCGAGGCGGCGAAGCAGATCATTGGGCAGCGGTTTTCCAGGGCGTAGTTGGCGGCGCGCACAAAACGCTCGCCGACGATAGCACCCATGGAGCCGCCCATGAAGGAGAACTCGAACGCCGAAACCACCACCGGCATGCCCAGCAGCTTGCCGCTGACGGAGACCAGCGCGTCTTTTTCGCCGGTCTGCTTCTGCGCGCCGACCAGACGGTCCTTGTACTTCTTGCTGTCGCGGAACTTGAGACGGTCGACCGGCTCCAGGTCAGCGCCCAGCTCGTTACGGCCGTCGGCGTCGAGGAAGATGTCGATACGGGCGCGTGCGCCAATACGCATGTGGTGGTTGCACTTGGGGCAAACGTCCAGGGTCTTTTCCAGCTCCGGGCGGTACAGCACCGCGTCGCAGGATGGGCACTTGTGCCACAGACCTTCAGGAACCGAGCTTTTCTTCACCTCGGAACGCATGATCGAAGGGATCAGTTTGTCTACTAACCAGTTGCTCATGCTTTCTTTCTCCAGTACCGGTGGCTTGAACACAGCCCCGCGTATGCCCTTGAGCTAAATTCATATGTGGCGATGACGCCGGGGGGACGGGGTCAGACGTTCGACCAGCCATTTCCCACCTGCATCCTCAGCCTTCCAGACAACCTGCCAGCGCAGGGTTGCCACTTCATTTCCGGGCCTCCCGCAGGCGGCGCCGGTGCTGTTTTACACAGTGGTAGTTATGGACGGCGGCAGACTGCCAGCCGTCACATCGCACCGCTGCTGTTGCGCACGGCCTGCACGAATGCGCGAATCTTGTCGTGATCCTTGATGCCCCTGCCCTGCTCCACCCCGCCGCTGACATCCACGGCATATGGCCGGACCTGCTCGATGGCCGCGCCGACATTCAACGGGGTGAGCCCACCGGCCAGGATAACCGGCTTGCTCAGGCCCTGCGGAATCAGCGACCAGTCGAACGCCTCTCCCGTGCCGCCGGGAACGCCTTCGACGTAGGTGTCCAGCAGAATCCCGCGGGCGCCAGCGTAGGCGGCACAGGCTGCGGCGATATCGTCTCCGGCCTTGACGCGCAGCGCCTTGATATAGGGGCGCTGATAGCTTTCGCACTCGTCCGGGGTTTCGTCGCCATGAAACTGCAGCATGTCCAGCGGCACGGCATCCAGGGTTTCATTGAGTTCGCAACGGCTGGCGTTGACGAACAAGCCCACGGTGGTCACGAACGGCGGCAGCGCGGCGATGATCGCCCGTGCCTCCAACACATTCACCGCCCGCGGGCTCCTGGCATAAAACACCAGGCCAATGGCATCCGCCCCCGCCTCGACCGCCGCCAACGCGTCTGCGATGCGGGTAATCCCGCAAATCTTGCTGCGAACGGCTGACATATCGTAGAAACCTCAGGGATTGAACCGAGAAAGCCCCGGATGGTAACAAAAGCTTTTACAGGCGTCAGCCGCCAAGTTCACTGAAACCGGTGAGGAAGTGTGGCCCGATAAAACGCTCCGGCAACTCGAACTCGTCGCGGTACTCGACATCCACCAGATACAGGCCGAACGGATGCGCCGTGACCCCACCAGTACGGCGAATGCGGCTTTGCAGCACTTCCCTGGCCCATTCCACCGGACGTTCGCCGGTACCAATGGTCATCAGCACGCCCGCAATGTTGCGCACCATATGATGCAAGAACGCCCCGGCACGGATATCCAGCACAATCATCTTGCCATGACGGGTCACGCGCAGATGATGGACTTCCTTGATCGGCGACTTGGCCTGGCATTGGCCGGCACGGAATGCGCTGAAATCATGCACACCCACCAGATGCTGCGCGGCCTCGGCCATGCGCTCGGCATCCAGCGGGCGGTGGTTCCAGGTAATTTCCTGGTTAAGGTGCGCCGGGCGGATCTGGTCGTTGTAGATCACGTAGCGGTAGCGCCGGGCGATGGCCTTGAAGCGCGCATGAAAGTGCGCCGGCATGACCTTGGCCCAGGTGACGCTGACGTCATGGGGCAGATTGATATTGGCGCCCATCACCCACGCCTTCATCGAGCGTTCGGCCTGGGTGTCGAAATGCACCACTTGGCCGCAGGCATGCACGCCGGCGTCGGTACGCCCGGCACACATCAGCGACACTGGCGAGTCAGCGACTTTCGACAAAGCGTTTTCCAGGGTTTCCTGCACCGTCAGTACGCCGGAGGCCTGGCGCTGCCAGCCGCGGTAGCGCGAGCCTTTGTATTCCACGCCAAGGGCGATGCGGTAAAAGCCTGCGGCCGCCATTTCGGCAGCCGCGTTATCTATATTTGCCAAGAACTGAGAGCCTGATGAGTTGCGCAAAGGCGGGCATTATGCAGGTTTGCGGCAAAGCTGGCTTGCCTGAGATAACATCCGGCCGATTTTACTGGAAGACCACGCCGCCCGCATCACGGCCAAGCCCGCCCCCCCACAAAAGCAAACGGCGACCCGAAGGTCGCCGCATTGTTCATTGCCTGGCTTACGCCAATCGGCCGAGCATTTCCTTGGCCTCGCCGCGCTGAACCTCGCTGCCCTCGGTCAGCACTTCGGAAAGGATGTCTTTGGCGCCATCGGCATCCCCCATGTCGATATAGGCCTGGGCCAGATCGAGCTTGGTGGCGACTTCATCGGAGCCGGACAGGAAATCGAACTCGGGCTCATCATCACCCATCGCCGCGTCTTCAGCCGTGAAGGACGGCTCCATGGACGGATGCTCCAGGCTCTGGGACAGGCGGTCCAACTCAGCGTTGACGTCGTCCAGCTCCGAAGCGAAGGCATCTGGCTTGGCCGCCGATTCGGGCTCATCCGCCAGGGAGAGGTCAAAATCTTCCGGCAGATCGAAGTCATCCAGCGCTGCGGGGCTGAGGGTCGGCGGCTCGACGGCTTGCACGTCCTTCATCTGCCCTTCAAGTCCCGACAGGAAGTCATCATCGGACTGCGCGGACGCCGGTGCATCCAATTGCAGGTCCAGGTCAAAGTCAGAGAGGTCGTCCGCGCTGTTGTTGGCGGCGGTCTGCTGCTGAAGAAGCGTCTCGAATGTCTGCTGATCGTCCTTGACCTCAGCCGGCGATGCCGCCTCCAGGTCGTCCAGGCTCAGGTCGAAATCGGTATCGAAAGACTCTGGCGCTGGCTCTGGCGCGGCCGGCTTGTCTTCCAGCAAATCCTTGACGTACTGCGCGTCCAGGGCTGCGGCGGCGACTGCGGCACTCACGCCCGCCGCCAACACCGCCATGGCCGGGAAACGGCCTTTGAGTTGCTCGACCTGGGCGTGGTTTTCACCATTGGCCACCAGTTGACGCTCCTGGCTGACAAAACCGTTCTTGTCATTTTGCAAGCCATACACTTCCATCAGCTTCAAACGCAGGTCGCTGCGCTTGGGCTCCTGCTTGATGGCTTGCTCTAGCACGTCAGCCGCCTGGTTCAGGTGCCCACGGTCGATATGGGACTGGGCCTGTGCCAACGCGTCACTGGAACTCGGGGCCACGGCAGTCGCCAGCGGCGCCAGCACGGAGGCGACGGTCGGCGCTACGGGCTCAGCCACCGCAGCACGTGCAGGTGCGGGAGCAGGCGCGGCCGCCAGGGCGACGCTTGGCGGCGGCACTTCCAGGCCTTCGAAACTGTCGGACGGCAGGTCGCGTTCGATATTGGAAGTGAACTCCGGCTCTTCAGCCAGGGCACGCGCCATGCGCAGGTGTTTTTCCTCTTCACGACGGGCGTTACGATGGCGCGCCCACAGCAGCAGGAGCAGCAACGCCAGAATGACCGCCGCGCCACCGAGGACGCCGAGCACGACAGGGTTGGTCAAAAGCTCGTTGAATTTGCCTTCGTTGTTCGCAGGCGCGACAACCGGCTTGGCAGGCTCCGGAGCAGGCTCCGCCACCGCGGCCGGGGCTGCCGGAGTGGCGGCAGCTGGCGCCGGCTCACCGGCCAACTGGGCAGGCGTCGCCGCCGCTGCGGGCACCGCCGCATCACCTTTCTCGGCCTGCAGCCGGGCCAGCTGGTCATTCTTCAGTTGGATCAGCTTTTGCAGCTTGTCCAACTGGCTTTGCAAATCTGCCGCGCGGCTTTTGAGCTCTTCATTGTCGCGGCGTGTGGTGTCGAGCTGCTCCTGGGTCATTGCCAGCTTGTCGCCCAGCGCGCGACTATCACCCACCTTTCCCGCTGCACCTTTTTTGGCAGCCTCGGCCGAAACCAGGCTCAAGTTGTCCTTGGCGTTGGTGCTCGACGGCGCATTGCCCGTCTCGGTGCGCTTGGTCGCATCCAACTGGGCCTTGCCCGCCACTTGCTGGCCAGCGGTGCGGCGGCCCTGGCGCCAGGCGGCATTCTGCGCAGCCACTTCGGCGATCGCTTGCGGTTGCGCCAGTGCGGTGCTTTGCACGGTGTCCGGCAGGCGCAGGACCTGGCCGGTTTTCAGGCGGTTGATGTTGCCATCGACAAAGGCATCCGGGTTGAGCGCCTGAATGGCCAGCATCGTCTGTTGCACAGAGCCACCATTGCGGTTTTTCTCGGCAATTTCCCACAAAGTATCGCGAGCGGTGGTGGTATGTTGCGCAGACTTGCTGGCGACGGACGCAGTGCCGACCGGCGCACTCAAGCGCGGCGCTGGCGCGCTGGCGGTCGGTGCTGGCTGGTCGAACTTGGCAGGGTCGAGCAGCACGCTGTAGTCACGCATGAGTCGGCCATTGGGCCACTGCACTTGCAACAGGAAGCGCACATAGGAATCAGGCAGCGGTTTGCTGGAGGTGACACGCACCACGCTACGGCCATTGGGATTGACCACTGGCGTAAAGGTCAGCTCGTCGAGAAAGGCCTGGCGGTCGACACCGGCATCGACGAACGCCTGGGACGAGGCCAGGCTCGGGGTGATCTCGGAGGCCGTAAGGCCACCGACGTCGAGCAACTCGATTTCCACCGACAGCGGCTGGTTCAATGTCGACTTGAGGGTCATCTCCCCCAGTTGCAGCGCCTGCGCCATACCGGAGGACAGCGCCGAGGCGGCCGCTATTGCTAACACCAGTTTGCGAACTTGAACCATAGCCTCATCCTTTGTCTGAACACTCCCCGGCCTGCGAGAAGGTTGGTAACCGCTGCCATAAGAGGCATGGCGAGCCGATAGGTCACCGACGCGCTTCTGTTCCGCTTTGGGCCAAGCATAGCGCTTGGTGAGAATCAATCTACAAATTGACGCCAAGTATCTTTTACGCAAGGCCTTTTATCAACAACTGCGCCAGCTGCACGGCGTTCAGCGCAGCCCCTTTGCGTACGTTATCTGACGTCAGCCACAGATTTAGTTCCGCCGGGTCGTCGACACCTGCGCGTACGCGTCCTACATAGACAACGTCCTGACCCACCGCATCGCCCACTGCCGTTGGGTAGTCGCCCGCTTCCACCAGCTCGATGCCAGGCGCCGCCTCCAGCATGCGGCTCACCTCAGCCAGATCGGCCGGCGCCCCCAACTGCAGTGACACAGTCAGGCTATCGCCAAAAAACACCGGGGCTTGAACGCAGGTTGCGGAAATCTTCAGCAACGGTGTTTCCAGCAAGGTACGCAACTCATGTACGAGACGTTTCTCCAGGGCTGTATGACCTTGGGCATCTGGCGTGCCGACTTGTGCCAGCAGGTTGAAGGCCACTTGCCGATCAAAGAAGGTCGGCTCCAGCGGGCGCACATTCAACAACTCGGCGGTTTGCCGGGCCAGCTCACTGACGGCCTCGCGTCCCAGGGCAGACACGGCCAGGTTGGCGGTGACGTTCACGCGCTGGATATCCAGCAGGCCGCGCAGTGGCGCAAGTACCACCGCCAGGTGGGTGGCGCACGGGCTGGGGCTTGCGACCTGGAAGGGTTTTTTCAAGCCTTTGAGCTCAGCAGCATTGGCTTCGGGCACCACTGGCGGGGCCTGCTCGGCAGGCAACGCGCCCGACAGGTCGATCACCGAGCAACCGGCGGCGATGGCACGTGGGGCGAAGCTCAGGGTCACTGCCGGGCCGGCCGCGAAGAAGGCCAACTGCGCCTTGCTGAAGTCGAACTCATCGACTTCTTTTACCCGCAGGTTCTTGCCGCGGAACGGTACCGATGCACCGGCGGAGTTGTTGCCCGCCAGCAGATACAAAGTGCCTACCGGGAAGTCCAGCTCTTCGAGAATCTGCACCAGGGTTTCGCCAACGGTACCGGTGGCGCCGATCACGGCGATTTCAAAGGTCTGGGTCATGGGGGCTGCCTCGGGCATTGCGGGGAGCCGCACTTTACCGGTTGGCCGGGGGTGAGGCAATTAACCTGGGGGTTGGGGTGTGACTGATGGCCCTATCGGGGGCAAGCCCCCTCCCACACTTGAATGTGTTCACAGGCCAAAATGTGGGAGGGGGCTTGCCCCCGATAGGGCCCGAAGAACCATAAAAAACCCCGCGCCTGTCACCAGAACGCGGGGTTTTTCAAAGCCTGCAAGCGATCAACGCTCCAGCAGAATCCGCAACATACGACGCAACGGTTCGGCCGCGCCCCACAGCAGTTGGTCGCCAACGGTGAACGCGCCGAGGAATTGGCTGCCCATGTTCAGCTTGCGCAGACGGCCTACCGGCACATTCAGGGTGCCGGTGACCTTGGTCGGGCTCAGCTCCTGCATGCTGATGTCACGGTTGTTCGGCACCAGCTTGACCCAAGGGTTGTGCTGGCTGATCAGCCCTTCGATATCGGCGATCGGCACGTCCTTGTTCAGTTTGATGGTCAACGCCTGGCTGTGGCAGCGCATGGCGCCGATACGTACGCAGATGCCGTCCACCGGGATCGGGCTCTTGAAGCGACCGAGGATCTTGTTGGTCTCGGCCTGGGCCTTCCACTCTTCACGGCTCTGGCCGTTCGGCAGTTCCTTGTCGATCCAGGGGATCAGGCTACCGGCCAGGGGCACGCCGAAGTTTTCGGTCGGGTACGCTTCGCTGCGCATGGCTTCAGCCACGCGGCGGTCGATATCCAGGATCGCACTGGCCGGGTCGGCCAGTTGATCGGCAACCGCGGCGTGAGTGGCGCCCATCTGCTTGATCAGCTCGCGCATGTTCTGCGCACCGGCGCCGGAAGCTGCCTGATACGTCATGGCGCTCATCCACTCGACCAGGCCCGCCTCGAACAGGCCGCCCAGGCCCATCAGCATCAGGCTGACGGTGCAATTGCCACCGACGTAGTTCTTGGTGCCGGCGTCCAGTTGCTGGTCGATGACCTTGCGGTTGACCGGGTCGAGGATGATCACGGCATCGTCCTGCATGCGCAGGCTCGACGCGGCGTCGATCCAGTAGCCCTGCCAGCCGGCTTCGCGCAGCTTGGGGAAGACTTCGCTGGTGTAGTCGCCGCCCTGGCAGGTCAGAATCACATCGAGGGTCTTCAACTCTTCAATGCTGTAGGCGTCCTTGAGCGGGGCAATGTCCTTGCCCACGGACGGACCTTGGCCACCTACGTTCGAAGTGGTGAAAAACACCGGCTCAATAAGATCGAAATCCTGCTCTTCCAGCATCCGCTGCATGAGCACGGAACCGACCATACCGCGCCAACCGATCAGACCTACACGTTTCATCGCAACTACACCTTGTTAAAAAGTGGGCCGCCTTGCAGCGACAACTGCAAGCGGGCCCGAGAGATTACAGATTCCGCAGCGCGGCGACTACAGCGTCGCCCATTTCTTGCGTGCCTACCTGGGTGCAACCCTGCGACCAGATGTCGCCGGTACGCAGGCCCTGGTCCAGCACCAGGCTCACGGCCTTCTCGATCGCGTCCGCCGCGTCGCTCAGGTTGAAGCTGTAACGCAGCATCATCGACACCGACAGAATCGTCGCCAACGGGTTGGCAATGCCCTGGCCGGCAATGTCCGGCGCCGAGCCGTGGCAAGGCTCGTACATGCCCTTGTTATTAGTGTCCAGGGACGCCGAGGGCAGCATGCCGATGGAACCGGTGAGCATCGACGCCTGGTCGGACAGGATGTCGCCGAACAGGTTGTCGGTGACGATCACGTCGAACTGCTTGGGCGCGCGCACCAGCTGCATCGCGGCGTTATCGACGTACATGTGGCTCAGTTCGACGTCCGGGTAGTCCTTGGCGACTTCTTCGACGATTTCGCGCCACAGCTGGCTGGAGGCCAGGACGTTGGCTTTATCCACCGAGCAGACCTTCTTACCGCGTACGCGGGCCATGTCGAAACCGACACGGGCGATACGGCGGATTTCGCTCTCGCTGTAAGGTAGGGTGTCGTAGGCCTGACGTTCGCCATTTTCCAACTCGCGCACACCCCGTGGCGAGCCGAAATAGATACCGCCGGTCAGCTCGCGCACGATCAGGATGTCCAGGCCCGCGACCACTTCCGGCTTGAGGCTCGACGCATCGGCCAACTGCGGGTAGAGGATCGCCGGGCGCAGGTTGCCGAACAGCCCCAGTTGCGCGCGGATTTTCAGCAGGCCGCGCTCAGGGCGGATATCGCGTTCGATCTTGTCCCACTTGGGGCCACCCACGGCGCCCAGCAGCACGGCATCGGCGGCACGGGCACGCTCCAGCGTCTCGTCGGCCAGGGGCACGCCGTGCTTGTCGATGGCTGCGCCGCCGATCACGTCGTGGCTCAGCTCGAAGCCCAGGCTGTACTTGCTGTTGGCCAGTGTAAGGACCTTGACCGCTTCGGCCATGATTTCCGGACCAATACCGTCGCCAGGGAGAATCAGAATCTGCTTGCTCATGGGTTCCTCATTTCATCGAGCGACCTGCCCTTGGCAAGTCGGGAAAGATCAATCAGCGTTCGGCCCACACCACCAGCACGTCGGTGCTGAAGGTGCCGTCGGCTTGAATTTCGTAATAGTCGCGTACTTCCTGGCCCATCGCCTGCTGCAGCTCAAGGATCGCCGCGCGCAAGGCCGGCGGCGTGCGCATGCGCTCGACCCACGAGGTGTATTCCAGGCGCAGGCGCTGGCGGCTGCTGTTGCGCACATGCAAGCCGGCTTCGCTGAGCTGGCGCATCCACTCGGCGGCAGAATAATCGCGCACATGGCTGGTGTCGCGCAGTACTTCGACCGTTTGCAGGTAGGTGTCCAGCAACGGGCTGCCCGGAGACAACACATCCACGAACGCCGCCACGCCACCGGGCTTCAGTACTCGACGCACTTCACGCAGGGCCAGGCCGAGGTCGCTCCAGTGGTGGGCGGAGTAGCGGCTGAACACGAAGTCGAATTCGCCATCGGCGAACGGCAGGCGTTCGGCGGCGCCCTTAACGGTGCTGATATTGGTGAAACCGCGATCTTGCGCAGCGGCGGCGACCACATCGAGCATCTGCTGGGACAGGTCATAGGCGACTACGTCCTTGACCAGTGGTGCAACGTGGAAACTCACATGACCGGCACCGCAACCCAGGTCCAGCAGTCGCGCCGCACCCTGCCCGGCCAGTTCGGCCTGCAGCAGCGCGAATTCGGTGCCCTGGGCGTGTACGGCGCTGCTCAGATAGGCTGCGGCTTGCTCGCCGAATTGTTTTTGCACGACTTGGGTGTGGGCGGTGCTGGTCATGGTGTTTCCCCTGGATTTTTGTGTTGTTAACACTGGCCTCATCGGGGGCAAGCCCCCTCCCACATTTGGAATGCGTACACCTGTGGGAGGAGGCTTGCCCCCTGCCTACATCAATCGCGAAACAACCAAGGCTGGCTAGCGCGATGCTTGGCTTCAAACGCCGCAATCGCGTCACCGTCCTGCAAGGTCAGGCCGATATCGTCCAGGCCGTTGATCAGGCAGTGCTTGCGAAAGGCATCCACTTCGAAGTGATACACCTTGCCGTCCGGACGGGTCACGGTTTGCGCGGCGAGGTCGACAGTCAGTTGGTAGCCCACGTTGGCTTCCACTTGCTGGAACAGCTCATCCACTTCGGCGTCGCTCAAGATGATCGGCAGCAAGCCATTCTTGAAGCTGTTGTTGAAGAAAATGTCGGCATAGCTCGGCGCGATGATGCTGCGAAAGCCGTATTCTTCCAGAGCCCAAGGCGCGTGTTCACGGCTGGAGCCGCAGCCGAAGTTTTCCCGCGCCAGCAGCACACTGGCGCCCTGGTAACGCTCGGCGTTGAGCACGAAGTCCTTGTTCAGCGGGCGCTTGGAGTTGTCCTGGTAGGCGTAGCCCACGTCCAGGTAGCGCCACTCGTCGAACAGGTTGGGGCCGAAACCGGTGCGCTTGATCGATTTCAAGAACTGCTTGGGGATGATCTGGTCGGTGTCGACGTTGGCACGGTCCAACGGCGCGACAAGACCTGTGTGTTGGGTAAAAGCTCTCATCGGGTTTTCCTTTAGATCAATTCGCGAACGTCGATGAAACGACCGTTGACGGCAGCAGCGGCAGCCATGGCCGGGCTGACCAGGTGGGTACGGCCACCGGCGCCCTGGCGCCCTTCGAAGTTACGGTTGGAGGTCGAGGCGCAATGCTCGCCGGATTCCAGCCGGTCCGGGTTCATCGCCAGGCACATCGAGCAGCCCGGCTCACGCCATTCGAAACCGGCTTCAAGGAAGATCTTGTCCAGGCCCTCGGCTTCGGCCTGGGCTTTGACCAGGCCGGAACCTGGCACCACGATGGCCTGCTTGATGGTCGAGGCGACCTTGCGACCTTTGGCGATCACGGCGGCGGCGCGCAGGTCTTCGATCCGCGAGTTGGTGCAGGAGCCGATGAACACGCGATCCAACTGAATATCGGTAATCGCCTGGTTGGCCTTCAAACCCATGTACTTGAGGGCACGCTCGATGGAACCGCGCTTGACCAGGTCGGCTTCCTGCGCCGGGTCCGGCACGTTCTGGTCGACGGCCAGCACCATTTCCGGGGACGTGCCCCAGCTGACTTGCGGCTTGATCTGAGTCGCGTCGAGCTCGACTACGGTGTCGAACACCGCATCGGCGTCAGACACCAAGTCTTTCCAGGCCTGCACCGCAGCGTCCCAATCAGCGCCTTGCGGAGCGAATGGGCGACCCTTGACGTATTCAACGGTTTTTTCGTCAGCCGCCACCATGCCCACGCGGGCGCCGGCTTCGATGGACATGTTGCAGATGGTCATGCGGCCTTCGATAGACAGGTCGCGAATCGCGCTGCCGGCGAACTCGATGGCATGCCCGTTACCGCCAGCAGTGCCGATCTTGCCGATCACCGCGAGCACGATGTCCTTGGCAGTCACACCGAACGGCAACAGGCCTTCAACGCGCACCAGCATGTTCTTCATTTTCTTGGCCACCAGGCACTGGGTGGCGAACACATGCTCCACCTCCGAGGTGCCGATGCCATGGGCCAGGGCACCGAAGGCACCGTGGGTGGAGGTGTGGGAGTCGCCGCAGACCACGGTCATGCCGGGCAAGGTCGCGCCCTGCTCCGGACCGATCACGTGGACGATGCCTTGACGCACGTCATTCATCTTGAATTCGGTGATGCCATATTCATCGCAGTAGTCGTCGAGGGTTTGCACCTGAAGGCGCGACACGGTGTCGACGATGGCGTCGATCCCGCCTTTGCGCTCCGGGGTGGTCGGCACGTTGTGGTCCGGCGTGGCGATGATCGAGTCGACGCGCCATGGCTTGCGCCCGGCCAGCCGCAGGCCTTCGAACGCTTGGGGCGAGGTCACTTCATGGATGATGTGACGGTCGATATAGATCAGCGACGACCCATCATCGCGCCGTTTCACTTCATGGGAATCCCAAAGCTTGTCGTAAAGCGTTTTGCCGGCCATCAGTCGGTCCTCATCAGCGGTGTTTCTTTGCGCCGGGCTTTTCAATAACCCTTTGGCTTGTGAGGCTGATGGTATGGCGCTACATTAAATAACTCAAATTCATATTTTTTATGCTTTGGATTACCAATTGGAATAGCACCATGGACCTGGCCAACCTCAATGCTTTTATCGCTATCGCCGAGACCGGCAGTTTCTCCGGTGCCGGTGAGCGCCTGCACCTGACCCAACCGGCCATCAGCAAACGCATTGCCGGCCTGGAGCAGCAATTGAAGGTGCGTTTGTTCGACCGCCTGGGCCGTGAAGTGGGTCTGACCGAAGCCGGGCGGGCCTTGCTGCCGCGTGCCTATCAGATCCTGAATGTGCTGGATGACACCCGTCGCGCCCTGACCAACCTGACGGGAGAAGTCAGCGGGCGCCTCACGCTGGCGACCAGCCACCATATTGGCCTGCATCGCCTGCCGCCGATCCTGCGCACCTTCACCCGGCAATACCCCAACGTGGCGCTGGATATCCAATTCCTCGATTCGGAAGTGGCCTACGAAGAAATCCTCCACGGCCGCGCCGAAGTCGCGGTGATCACCCTCGCGCCCGAGCCGCACAACCTGGTGCGCGCGACGCCGGTGTGGGACGACCCACTGGATTTCGTGGTAGCTCCCGAACACAGCCTGATCAGCAACGGCACCGTCAACCTGGCCGATATCGCCGGGCACCCTGCGGTGTTTCCCGGCGGCAACACCTTTACCCACCATATTGTCAGCCGCCTGTTCGAAGCCCAAGGGCTGACGCCGAACATCGCGATGAGCACCAACTACCTGGAAACGATCAAGATGATGGTGTCCATCGGCCTGGCCTGGAGCGTATTGCCACGCACCATGCTCGATGACCAGGTGGCAAGTATCGCTTTGCCGGGCATACAGCTCAGTCGCCAGCTAGGCTATATCGTGCACACCGAAAGGACGCTGTCGAACGCTGCGCGGGCTTTCATGAGCCTGTTGGATGCACAGGTCGATTTGCCAGGGGTACCGGCATGACATTGTGCGGCCTCGGTTTTTAAGTAAACCGCGCTGTCTTCCCATCGAGCCAAGGCCCTTTGAATAATGCCTAACCCCGTCGATTCCGTACCACCGCTGCCCCGCATATACGCCTTGGACCCTCAAGAGGCGGAACAACGCTGGGACAGCGCACCGCAACTGCTGTCGGCGCTCAATGCCGCGCGGCTGGGCGCGTGGTGCTGGGAAATCGACACGGGAAAAATCAGCTGGTCACGTGGCACTCAGGCATTGTTTGGCTACGATCCTCGCCAGCCACTGTCCAACGACCTCAATTACCTCGACTTGCTGGCGCCTGAAGACCGCGCTCGCGTGGTGCGGGCGTTTCATGCGGTGCTGGCTGGCGAGCCGGTCGAACAGGCCATGCACCACCGCATTCAATGGCCCGATGGCAGCCTGCACTGGCTGGAGATCAACGGCAGCCTGGTGCCGGACAAAAACGGCCGGCGCCGCATGATCGGCGTGATCCGCGAGATCACTCACCAACGCGAGCGCGAACACGCCCTCAGCCATTCGGAAAAGCGCTTCGCCACGCTTTTCCACCTGTGTCCGAACATGGTGCTGCTAACGCGCCAGACCGACGGCCTGATCAGCGAAGCCAACCACCATTTCGAAATGTTGTTCGGCTGGCCGGTGGCTGCAGCGATTGGCCGCACCACCCTGGAGCTGGGCCTGTGGCGCCACCCGGAGCAACGCGCACAACTGGTCAAGGCCACCCAGCGCAAAGGTGAGTCCATCACCATGGAAGTGCAGTTCTGCGCCAGCAACGGCCAGATCCATGACGGCACGCTCAGTGCACAAAAGGTCGAGCTCGAGGGCGAGGCCTATCTGATCAGCACCTTCCTCGACACCACCGAGCGCAAGAACGCCGAGCAAGCACTCAAGGACAGCCAGGAACGCCTGGACCTGGCGCTGGACTCGGCACAGTTGGGCACCTGGGACTGGCACATTCCTAGCGGCATGCTCTACGGCTCGGCCCGTGCCGCGCAGCTCCACGGCCTGCCGTGCGAACCGTTCCACGAATCATTCGATGCGTTTTTTGAAGGCATGTCCGATGAAGACCGCGAGGGCATGCGCCATGCCTACCGCACCCTGCGCGAAGGCCCGGACGGCAATTACCAATTGACCTATCGGGTGCTGCTGGAAGACGGCAGCCCGCGCTACCTGGAAAGCCGCGCACGCTTGTATCGCGATGAGTCCGGCAAGCCCCTGCGCATGGCCGGCACCCTGCTCGATATCACCGACCAGGTGGAGCGCGAGCTACGCCTGAGCGCTTCCGAAGAGAAATTCGCCAGCCTGTTCCAGGCCAGCCCCGACCCTATTTGCGTCACGTGTCTGGACAGCGGTGCGTTTACCGAGATCAATCCAGCGTTCACCCAGACCTTTGGCTGGACAGCCGCCGAAGTGCTCGACAAAAGCGCCGAGCAGATCGGCCTGTGGGATGAATCAAGCAAGCGCCTGCAACGCATCGAGCAGGTGATCCGCGAGCAGTCGTTGAGCAATGTGGCCATCGTCGTACACGCCAAGAATGGCCAGAGCCTGACCTGCGTGATTTCCAGCCGCTTGATCAAGGTCAGTGAGCAGCCGTGCATCGTGACCACCCTGCGTGATATCACCCAGCAACAACGCTCGGAGGCGGCGCTCAAGGCCAGTGAAGAGAAGTTTGCCAAGGCCTTCCATTCCAGCCCCGACGCCATTTCAATCACCGAGCGCGACACCGGTCGCTATGTGGAGGTCAATGATGGGTTTTGCCGCCTGACCGGCTACCGCGCCGAAGAAGCCATCGGCCTCACCCTGTACCAGATTGGCATCTGGGCCGATGAAAACCAGCGCACCGCGCTGCTGGCCGAACTCGAGATCAAGGGACGCATCCATCACCTGGAAATGCTTTGGCACAACAAACGGGGTGAGGTGCTCGCGGTAGAGGTGTCGGTCGAACCGATTACCTTGAACGAAACGCCGTGCCTGCTATTGACCGCGCGTGACGTGAGCCTGTTGAAAAATGCCCAGGCACAGATCCGCCACCTGGCCTATCACGACCCGCTGACCAACCTGCCCAACCGTGCACTGCTGATGGACCGCCTGAGTCAGCAGATCGCCCTGCTCAAGCGCCACAACCTGCGCGGTGCCCTGCTGTTTCTCGACCTTGATCACTTCAAGCATATCAACGACTCCCTCGGCCACCCGGTAGGCGACACCGTACTGAAAATCGTCACCGCACGCCTGGAAGCCAGTGTGCGCATGGAAGATACCGTGGCGCGCCTGGGCGGTGATGAGTTCGTGGTGCTGCTCAGCGGCCTGGAGGGTTCAAGAACGCAAGTCGGCGGCCAGGTGCAGGAACTGGCCGATACCCTGCGTGAATTGCTCTCGGAGCCGATGTTCCTTGACGGCCACCGCTTGCAGGTGACGCCAAGCATCGGTGTGGCACTGATTCCTGACCATGGCACCACGCCCGCCGATCTGCTCAAGCGCGCCGACATCGCCTTGTACCGCGCCAAGGACTCCGGGCGCAACACCACCCAAATGTTCCATAACAGCATGCAGAAAACCGCCAGCGAGCGTCTGCGCATGGAAACCGACCTGCGCCTGGCCTTGTCACGCGGCGAATTCAGCGTGCACTACCAGCCCCAGGTAGATGCGCGCGGCAACAGGATCGTCGGCGCCGAGGCGCTGGTGCGCTGGCAGCACCCGCAACTGGGCGCGCAGTCACCGACGGAATTTATCAAGGTGCTGGAGGACAGCGGCTTGATCCTGGAGGTGGGCACCTGGATTCTCGATGAAGCGTGCGGCGCCTTTGCGCGGTTGATTGCCGAGGGTCTGGTGGACCCGCTGAGTTTCAGCCTGTGCGTGAATATCAGTCCCCGGCAGTTTCGCCAGAATGACTTTGTGGAACGGGTCGAGCGTAGCCTCACCCAGCACCAACTGCCCTACAGTTTGCTCAAGCTGGAAATCACTGAGGGCATCGTGATCCAGAATCTGGACGACACGGTGATGAAGATGCGCCGCTTGAAAAAACTCGGCGTGAGCTTTGCGATGGATGACTTTGGCACCGGTTACTCGTCCCTGACCTACCTCAAGCGCTTGCCGGTGGATGCGCTGAAAATCGACCAGTCGTTCGTGCGCGACGCGACTCATGACCCCAATGACGCTGAAATCATCCGCGCCATTGTCGCCATGGCCCGCAGTTTGAATCTGGAGGTGATTGCCGAAGGCGTGGAAACCGAGGAGCAATTGGCGTTCCTGCAAAGGCTCGGCTGCCATTTGTATCAGGGGTATTTGCATAGTCGGCCATTGCCGATAGAGGGGTTCAGGCAGTTGCTGGGATAGGGGTATTTTGAAACTCCGTGTTGAAACAGAGTGCAGCCTGGGTTATCCCTGCCCAGGTGCATCATGGTCAAATCAGTGCAACGGCTTGACCATGCGTGGGGACCCGCCCCTGTTTCCCCCATAACTCCTCGCGGCCGTTGATGACCGCCACCGAATGGCCGGTCCGGTTGCACATGCCTATCTGCCCCTGGGCAAGCTCACGCACCGGCACGCGTTTCATGTGGCTTCTCAACCCAAGGCGCAGAAAGCCTTCTCCCGGACCGGTCTCATCTTCGCCGTTGTTGAGGCTGCGAATGGCTGCCTGATAACTTCGACCGGCCGTACCATCATTGTTTTCCATCTGCGCACGCTTGGCGCTCACCGCGAACAGGAACTGCGCATCCTTGAGCATGCCTTTGTCAGGCCCGTTGAATTGGGCGCCCCGGGCACCCTCGGCCAATTCGCGGTCGGTCAACGTGAGCCGAAAGCCATCGCGCATGACCACTTGGTAACCGTCGTGCGTCCTCGCCACCTCCTTGAAAATATCGGTCGGGCTTTGACCGAATCGATACATCGCAGCCTTGATAGCCGACACCGTCACGCAATTGCCATCCGGGCCCTGGCGAAAGCCGCTCCAGATATTGTCGGGCTTCGCGCCGTTGCGCTTTCCCGACAAACCAGGGATCTGCGCTGTGGCATCAGGTTTCGGTAACACCGGTTGGGGAATTACCTGCGGCACAACCGGTGAGGGTAAAGGAACACCGTCAGGCCTATTCCTTTCTTTTTTATCCGTTACCAGAGCGAGCAACTGAGTGAAGAACGAAGTGAATAAAGCCACGACCGCATTGATCGCTTCCGAGTCATTTCCGATACCCGCCGAATGTTGCGGCCTATCACGATAGGCCATAACAGGCGTAGCGCTGATCGACTCGCGACTGACATTGGCTTCAATAGTTCGCTCATTACTTGCACTGAGCGATTCGATCGGCAGTGACCGCCTTACGTCAATGACACGCGCAATATTATTAATGGGAAAGAGTGACATAGAGTTCTCCACACACAGGCACCTCCTCGAAATACACTTCCGAAAAAAAGTGCCTGCATTTATAAAAAGACTGAAGCGCGATGGTTTTCTTTAAAACCTGGAACTTAGCCGATGATTAAAGCGCCCATGCCTGCCAGCAGATCGATCGTCGACAGGGCCAGGACTGGTCAGATCTGGCGTGGGAGCGTCGGGCAATGGCGCTGGCTTGTTATCTGGCAAGACTGCGGGTTGAGGCTTGGTATCCATTGGAACGTTCGGCCTTGGAAAATTACCGGGCAGCACCGGTGGCTGGGGCTTGGCGTCTGGCAATACGGGCGGCTGGGGACGGGTATCTACGGAAACCTTTGGGGTCGGCAATCGCTCCGGCAATACTTTTCCATCAGGGCAGTGGCAATGGCTGACGACCACATTCACCTGTACGTTCGCCTTGGGGTCGTTGTTCACGCTGACCTCAGGCTTGGGCACCGTTGGCGGGAATGGCAGCGGGCGCGGCTTATTACCGTCAGGCACCAAGACCGGCAAATCGCTGGGTTTCGGCAGCACCGGCGACTTGTCCACATCCGGCTTGGTGAGTTCTTTACCGGCGTCCGGCACCACCGGCAGCGTGCCTGCATCCGGTTTGGTCAGCTCCTTGCGGGTGTTCGGCAGCACTGGCAGCTTATCTACACCCGGCTTAGTCGGTTCCTTGCTGGTATCCGGTTTCACCAGCAGCTTGCCCGCATCCGGCCTGGCCAGCTCCTTGTTGGTATCCGGTGTGATCGGCAGTTTGCCTGAGTCGGGCTTGAGCGCAGTTTTGCCCGAAAATATATCGCGCATGGCCTTGAAGATACCTTCGAGCATATCGAATAACTGTGCCAGCGCAGTCTCGGGAGTGACTACCCTATTGTGCAAACCTTGAGTGCCATCGGGGCGCAGTGACGTCTGAGGAGGCGTTGTACCGAGGGACTGAGTATTCGAATCTATAACAGCCTTGTTTTTTGAAACCGCTTGCTGATCAACGGCAGATGTATCGAACTTTGCCATTGGCGGAGTGTTAATCGACATAGACATTCGCAATATTCCTTTACTTCATACAACCTGACCTATTACTGGCCAGAGGGAGTGATAGTTTTATGACTGAATAACAACAGTGCTGCATCACAGTCCCTCCATTCGTGGAGAGTTAGGCTATCCAGTTCCGCAAATCGCAGTTCATATAAGCAAACCAAAGCGCATTATCAGACATTGCCTCATGGACAACTTCCACCACGCCTTGATTCATGGCTTTGTTGACACTCAAGCGTGGTCACATGCGCTAATACTCGGTAGGCGTGTCACTCGTCGATAACATTGCACGCGTTTACTCGTCGCTCACTTGTGTTAACTCGCCGACGAAAAAAAGGCGCCTGCAGTGGCGCCTTCATGGGTACTAGCGATAAAAACGTGTAATTGACTGACTTCAGGCAACCATGGGATGAGGCATTCCCAGCAGGCGACTGACCTGCTCCAGGTCGGTCTCGCGGCGCATCGCCGTAAACAGCTCCACCGCTTCAGGGTAGTTGCGCGTCAGCATCGCCAGCCACTGCTTCAAACGGCCGGGCGCCTGGCGCTCAGTCAATTGCGCCACCGATTGGGTCCAGAATTCCTGGAGCATCGGCTGCATCTGGGTCCAGGTCATCTCCACCACCTCTTGCCCTGCGCGCGCCGCCGCGATCTGCCGCGCCAGGTCGGGGCGCGCCACCAGGCCGCGGCCCAGCATGATGTCTTCGGCGCCGCTGACTTCGCGGCAGCGTTTCCAGTCTTCGACGCTCCAGATGTCACCATTGGCAAACACCGGCACCTTGACCACGTCCTGCACACGCGGGATCCACTCCCAATGGGCCGGCGGCTTGTAGCCATCGGTTTTGGTACGCGCATGTACCACGATATGCGCGGCTCCGCCTTCGGCCAACGCCGTGGCGCAGACCAGCGCACCATCCGGGCTGTCGAAGCCCAGGCGCATCTTGGCGGTTACCGGGATGTGGGCAGGGACTGCGCGGCGAACATGCTCGACGATCCGGTTGAGCAGCTCCGGCTCCTTGAGCAGTACTGCACCGCCGCGGGACTTATTGACGGTCTTGGCCGGGCAGCCAAAGTTGAGGTCGATCACCTGCGACCCCAACTCGCAGGCCAATGCGGCGTTTTCCGCCAGGCATACCGGGTCAGAGCCCAGCAATTGAACGCGCAGCGGCACGCCCGCCGCGGTATGGGCGCCGTGCAACAGTTCCGGGGCGAGCTTGTAGAAATAGGCAGGGGTGAGCAAGCGGTCATTGACGCGGATAAATTCGGTCACGCACCAGTCGATACCGCCCACGCGGGTCAACACGTCCCGCAGGATGTTGTCGACCAACCCCTCCATGGGCGCCAAAGCAATTTGCATGGAAAACACTCAACAAAAATCGTGGCGCAGTTTACTGGGTTTCCCGCAACAACCGTTAACCCCCTGTCAGCGCAGGCCCATAACCCTCGACAAACTCGGCAGGCATGCGTTTGGGTCGGCCGCTGGACAGTTCGATGCACACAAAGGTGGTTTGCGCGCGCAGCAGGGTGGCGCCGTCACGCGGGCGTACCAGCTGGAAACGCCGCGTCATCTTCAGACGTTGGTCCCAGTCGACGATCCACGTGGCCAGTTGCAGTTCATCGCCTTCGTAGCCGGCCGCCAGGTAGTCAATCTCGTGACGCACCACAGCCATGGCACGGTCCAGGCGCCGGTACTCGGTGAGGTCCAGCCCCAAGCGCTGGGAATGACGCCAGGCGCAACGCTCCAGCCAGGAGACATACACCGCGTTATTGGCGTGCCCGAGGCCGTCGATGTCCTCAGGGGCGACCTGCAGATCGATAATGAACGGCGTTGCCAAATCCCAGCCCATGCCTTGCTCCAGTCGATTGATGTCGGCGGGCGCAGTGTATCAGGCGGTTTGGCGCTGCTGTAAATGGCAGCTCGCCAACAGGGTGAGCACGCCTTCGATCACGCGCGGGTCGGCCAGGACCTTCTGATGCCCGCCCTGCTCCAGCCGCAGCAGCCGGCTGTCGAACCAGGCCTCATGAATAGCTAGAGAGGCCTTGACCGGGACGAACGTATCGTCTTCTGCATGCACGATCAGGCCGGGGAGATTCATGTGGTAGTGCGCGACGTCCAGGTGCTTGAGCGGCATGCCGAAGGCCAGCTCGACCTCCTGGATGAATGCCGAACGTGCGCGCGGTGGCAACCCCATCATTCGGGTGAAACCGCGCAGTACGTCCAGGAACCGCGACGGCGCAGCGATACTCACCAACGCCTGCGTGCGCAGCCCCAATTGCACGGCCAGCATCGCGCTGGCGCCGCCCATCGAATGGCCGACCACCGCGTGCAGCGGGGGCAGCTCAGCCGCCGCCTCCAGCATGGCCCGCGCGAACAGCAGCACATGCGCTTCTCGCCCCGGCGAATGCCCATGGGCCGGGCCGTCCAGCGCAATCACCGAATAGCCGTTATCCACCAACGCCGTGATCAGGCTGGCGAACTGCGTGGGCCGCCCTTCCCAACCGTGCATCAGCAACACTGCAGGCCCCTGGCCCCAGCGCAGCGCCGAGAGGCCGAAACGCAGGGTAATGCGCTCCGACTGCGCCAGTAACGGCAGCTCCCACTCACGCGGTGGCAGCTCGCGGGGCGTCATGAAGGTGCGACGCATGCTGTTGGCCACCGTTTGCGGTGCAAGCCGGCCAACAGTGCGATTGAAGCCACGAACCCAGGTCAAGCTGCCCATGCTCTGAACCCTCTTCAGCGTACCGCCGACTTGGCAGCGCGCAACACGCGATCGGACAGCTCGCCCGGACCCAGGGCCCGCGCCAGCGTCAGGCCGCCGACCATCAGCGCCATGTCGGCCAGAGCCTTGTCGGTATCCTCCGGGCTGGCCGCCAGTTGGGCCGCCATCAACTCGCAGTGTTCGCTCAACACCTGACGAAATGCGTCCGGCAAACGGCCCATCTCGCCGACAGTCGCAGGAAGCGGGCACGCCTGGGCGGTGGAGTCGCGGTGTTTGCGCGACAGGTAAAACGCCGCCACCAGGCTTCTGCGCTCTTCGCCGGACAGCTGCGAGTCGACTTCTTCGATCGCCGCGCGGCGCTTGGCCAGCAATTTAGTGAACGCTTCCAGCATCAGCGCATCCTTGCTTTCAAAGTGCGCGTAAAAACCACCCACCGTCAGCCCCGCCGCCCCCATGACCTCACCGACGCTCGGCTCAGCCGGGCCACGCTGGATCAATGCCGAGCTGGCAGCCTGCAAAATACGTTCGCGAGTTTGTGCTTTCTTATCGCTCATCAAAGCCTCCGTCTCTCGTGGAGTAATATTATTACCATAATAATATTGCGCAAGCGACTAGCATGACCATTGGTCAGAACAGAAGAAAGGAAGTGAGCAAAGAATTGGCCAAACGCCAGACAAACAAAAGGGCCATTCAATAATTGAATGACCCTTAAAAATCCCGCAAAGCGGGTAATCGTGGCGTCCCCTAGGGGACTCGAACCCCTGTTACCGCCGTGAAAGGGCGGTGTCCTAGGCCACTAGACGAAGGGGACACAAACCTTCTGTACAGTGATCAGCGCTGAGTGCTGATCGATTCAAGGACGGTGTGGCCGCAACCTTGAACCTGTAAATTGGTGGAGCTAAACGGGATCGAACCGTTGACCTCTTGCATGCCATGCAAGCGCTCTCCCAGCTGAGCTATAGCCCCGATTTTTCGCCTGGCGGCGCAGCAGACCTTTCGAGCTGCTTGTTGAAACTGGCGTCCCCTAGGGGACTCGAACCCCTGTTACCGCCGTGAAAGGGCGGTGTCCTAGGCCACTAGACGAAGGGGACAAAACCTTCTGTACAACTGATCGGCGCTGAGTGCCGATCGATTCAAGGACGGTGTGGCCAGACCTTGAACCTGTAAATTGGTGGAGCTAAACGGGATCGAACCGTTGACCTCTTGCATGCCATGCAAGCGCTCTCCCAGCTGAGCTATAGCCCCTCATCGGTGAGGACGGGGCGAATCTTAATGGCGGTTTGGAAACGTGTCAAATTTATTTTCAACAATTTTCAAAATTTTTTGCCGGGATAACAATCACTTACCGTCGAAACCCCGGAAAACCGGGGTTTCGTCCTTACCACCGTCTGTTTACGCAATAGCGCCCAACAGCTTTTCCCACTCTTTGTTTTCTTTCTTCGAGACACCGCCAAGCAAATCAAGGGCTTGGCGCAGACGGAAACGCGTGAGGTCCGGGCCGAGGATTTCCATCGCATCGAGCACCGACACCGAACTGGCCTGCCCGGTGATCGCGGCAAACATCAATGGCATGGCATCGCGCAACTTCAGTTCCAGAGACTCGACCACCGCCTGGATCGTCGCGGTGATCGCATCCTTCTCCCACTGGCGCAGGCTTTCGAGCTTCCACAGGATCAGCTGCATCAGCTGGCGTACCTGATCGGCCGAAAGCTTTTTCGATTCAAACAGCTTGGCGTCCGGGTTCACGCCCCCGGCGAAGAAGAAACTGGCCAACGGTGCGACCTGGCTGAACGTCTCCACCCTGCCCTGCACCAGCGGCGCGATTTTCATCATGTATTCGGGGTTGAGCGCCCATTGCTGCACACGGCTGGCGAACTCCTCTACCGGCAGGTCACGCAGCCACTGGCCGTTGAGCCACGACAGCTTCTCGATATCGAAAATCGGACCGCCCAGGGAGACGCGGGACAGGTCGAAGTTATCGACCATTTCCTGCAGCGAAAACTTTTCGCGCTCGTCGGGCATCGACCAGCCCATGCGGCCCAGGTAGTTGAGCATCGCCTCGGGCATGAAGCCCATGCGCTCGTAGAAGGTCACCGAAGTCGGGTTCTTGCGCTTGGACAGCTTGCTCTTGTCCGGGTTACGCAGCAGCGGCATGTAGCACAGCTGCGGCTGTTCCCAACCGAAGTACTCGTAGAGCAGGATCAGCTTGGGCGCCGATGGCAGCCACTCTTCGCCGCGCAGCACGTGGGTGATGCCCATCAGGTGGTCATCCACCACGTTGGCCAGGAAGTACGTCGGCAAGCCGTCGGTCTTCATCAGCACCTGCATGTCCATGCGATCCCACGGGATCTCGACGTCGCCGCGCAGCATGTCCGGCACCACGCATACGCCTTCGCTCGGCACTTTCATGCGGATCACATGGGGCTCGCCGGCAGCCAGGCGCGCGGCCACTTCTTCTTTGGACAACAGCAGCGCGCGGCCATCGTAGCGTGGGGTTTCGCCACGGGCCTGTTGCTCGGCGCGCATCTGGTCCAGCTCTTCAGCGGTGCAGAAGCAGGGGAATGCATGACCCATGTCCACCAGTTGCTGGGTGTACTGCTTGTAGATGTCGCTGCGCTCGCTCTGACGATACGGGCCGTGAGGGCCGCCGACATCCGGGCCTTCCGCCCAGGTGATGCCGAGCCAGCGCAGGGCATCGAAAATCTGCTGCTCCGACTCACGGGTGGAGCGCAGTTGATCGGTGTCTTCGATCCGCAGGATGAATTCACCGCCATGCTGCTTGGCAAAGCAGTAGTTGAACAAGGCGATGTAAGCAGTGCCGACGTGGGGATCCCCAGTAGGCGATGGCGCAATGCGCGTGCGGACGGTGGTCATGGCAGGTCTCGAATGGGCGATAAAACTGAAAATTGAAACAAGGGGCGAATGGTAACAGCCTGGGTGATTTCTGGAAAACCGAGGCGCGGCCATCGGGGGCAAGCCCCCTCCCACATTTGAATGCGTTCACACATCAAAAAGGTGTGCAAAGGGGTTTGCCCTTGATGAGGCCAGCCCCGTCACCGCCAATCAGACAGCCAGCAACCTGCCGTCTCCCCCATCTCGATTTGTGAACACTTTCAAATGTGGAAGGGGGCTTGCCCCCGATGAGGCCAGCCCAGTCACCGCCAATCAGACAGCCAGCAACCGCTCACGCAGCTTGCCAATCTCATCACGCGTCTGCGCCGCGGCCTCGAACTCGAGATCCCGCGCCAGTTGGTACATTTTCTCCTCCAACTGCCGAATCCGCTTGGTGATCTCACTCGGCGAGCGCAGTTCGTTCTCGTACTTGGCGCTTTCCTCCGCCGCCTTGGCCATGCCCTTGCGCTTCTTGCTGCGCGAGCCGGGCACGGTGGCGCCTTCCATGATGTCGGCGACATCCTTGAACACACCTTTGGGGGTGATGCCATGTTCCAGGTTGAACGCAATCTGCTTCTCGCGACGGCGCTCGGTCTCGCCAATCGCCCGCTCCATGGACCCCGTGATGCGGTCCGCATACAGGATCGCCCGGCCGTTGAGGTTACGTGCCGCCCGGCCGATGGTCTGGATCAGCGAGCGCTCGGAGCGCAGGAAGCCCTCCTTGTCCGCGTCCAGGATCGCCACCAGCGACACCTCCGGCATGTCCAGGCCTTCGCGCAGCAGGTTGATGCCCACCAGTACATCAAAGGTACCCAGGCGCAGATCACGGATGATTTCCACGCGCTCCACGGTGTCGATATCAGAGTGCAGGTAACGCACGCGCACGCCGTGGTCGGCCAGGTAGTCGGTCAAATCTTCGGACATGCGCTTGGTCAGGGTGGTGACCAGCACACGCTCCTCCAGGGCCACGCGCTTGTTGATTTCCGACAGCAGGTCGTCGACCTGGGTCAGCGCCGGGCGGATTTCGATTTGCGGGTCCACCAGGCCGGTCGGCCGCACCAGTTGCTCGATCACCCGGCCGGCATGTTCGGCCTCGTAGTTGCCAGGCGTCGCGGAGACAAAGATGGTCTGCGGGCTGATCGCCTCCCATTCGTCGAAACGCATCGGCCGGTTATCCAGCGCCGAGGGCAGGCGGAAGCCGTATTCCACCAGGGTTTCCTTGCGGGAACGGTCGCCCTTATACATCGCACCCACTTGCGGCACGCTGACGTGGGACTCGTCGATCACCAGCAAGGCGTCCGGCGGCAGGTAGTCATAGAGTGTCGGCGGCGGCGCGCCGGACTCGCGCCCCGAGAGGTAGCGCGAGTAGTTTTCGATGCCGTTGCAGTAACCCAGCTCCAGGATCATCTCCAGGTCGAAGCGGGTGCGCTGCTCCAGGCGCTGGGCCTCCACCAGCTTGTTATTGGCGCGCAGATACTCCAGGCGCTCGGCCAACTCGACCTTGATGCCCTCGATGGCCCCCATCAGGGTTTCACGTGGGGTCACATAGTGGCTTTTCGGGTAGAAGGTGAAGCGCGGCAGTTTGCGGATCACCTCGCCGGTCAACGGGTCGAAGGCCGACAGGCTTTCGACTTCGTCGTCGAACAACTCGATGCGGATCGCCTCAAGGTCGGATTCGGCCGGGTAGATGTCGATCACATCGCCGCGCACGCGGAACGTGGCGCGGGCAAAGTCCATATCGTTGCGGGTGTACTGCAGGCTCGTCAGGCGGCGCAGCAGTTCGCGCTGGTCGAGTTTGTCGCCACGGTCGACGTGCAGCACCATTTTCAAATAGGTTTCGGGGCTGCCCAGGCCGTAAATGCACGACACCGTGGTGACGATGATCGCATCCTTGCGTTCCAGCAGGGCCTTGGTCGCCGACAGCCGCATTTGCTCGATGTGGTCGTTGATCGACGCATCCTTCTCGATAAACGTATCGGAGGACGGCACGTAGGCTTCCGGCTGATAGTAGTCGTAGTAGGAAACGAAATATTCCACCGCGTTGTTCGGGAAGAACGCCTTGAACTCGCCATACAACTGCGCGGCCAGGGTTTTGTTCGGCGCCAGCACCAGGGTTGGGCGCTGCACCTGCGCGATCACGTTGGCGATGCTGAACGTCTTGCCTGAACCGGTCACCCCAAGCAACGTTTGATGCGCGAGGCCAGCCTCGATGCCTTCGACCATCTGGCGAATGGCTTCCGGTTGATCGCCGGCGGGTTCGAAACGGGTGACGAGCTGGAAATCCGACATAACGTACCTCGTGTGGTCACCCCAGACTCAACACCGCCAGGGACGAAATAGCTCAGCAACCCGCGAAAAGTCATCGCAGGCTGCAGGAAAAAACCATGATAGCCGTAGTAGTGGTGACGAATGTGACCGGTTTCAAGGCAATCGTCCTACCTGCCGTCCGGGTCAATATTGCAATAAGACTAACGGTCGGCAAATAAACCGAAAAACTTGGCCGAAAAGCCATTTCGGCTGTCGCCCTCAGCCGTCATGGCCTCTATACTAGCTCCCCGTTTGTGCACCGCTCTAGTGCAACCGGCTGGAGCGCGACACGTCCCTCCCTTCCCCCATAGAGCTGCCGCAAAAATGAGCCTGTTCTCCGCTGTCGAAATGGCACCACGCGATCCAATCCTGGGCCTCAACGAAGCATTCAACGCTGATACACGAACCACCAAGGTCAACCTTGGCGTGGGCGTTTACTGCGACGAGGGGGGGAAGATTCCACTCTTGCGTGCCGTTGCCGAAGCGGAAGCCATTCGCGTGGCGCAACACGCGGCCCGTGGCTACTTGCCGATTGACGGGATCGCCGCCTACGACAAGGCCGTGCAAACCCTGCTGTTCGGTGCTGATTCGCCGCTGCTCGAAGCCAGTCGCGTGGTCACCGTGCAAGCCGTCGGCGGTACCGGCGCATTGAAAATCGGCGCTGACTTCCTCAAGCAGCTGCTGCCAAACGCCGTCGTCGCCATCAGCGACCCGAGCTGGGAAAACCATCGCGCGCTGTTCGAAACCGCCGGTTTCCCGGTGCAGAACTACCGCTACTACGACGCCGCCACCCACGACGTCAACCGTGCCGGCCTGCTCGAAGACCTCAACGCCCTGCCGCCACAGTCCATCGTGGTACTGCACGCCTGCTGCCATAACCCGACCGGCGTCGACCTGAGCCCGGCCGACTGGCAGAACGTGCTGGACGTGGTCAAGGCCAGGAACCTGGTGCCGTTCCTCGACATGGCCTACCAGGGCTTTGGCGACGGCATCCACGAAGACGCGGCCGCCGTGCGCCTGTTCGCGGAATCGGGCCTGACCTTCTTTGTGTCCAGCTCGTTCTCCAAGTCGTTCTCGCTGTATGGCGAACGCGTGGGCGCATTGTCCATCGTCAGCGACTCCAAGGAAGAAAGCGCGCGCATCCTGTCCCAGGTCAAGCGTGTGATCCGCACCAACTACTCCAACCCGCCGACCCACGGCGCGGCGATCGTTGCCGCGGTGCTGAACAACCCTGAACTGCGCGCCCAGTGGGAAGCGGAACTGGCCGAAATGCGCCTGCGCATCCGCGGCATGCGCGAGCAGATGGTGGCCGAACTGGCCAAGGCGGCTCCGGGCCACGACTTCAGCTTCGTCGGTCGCCAGCGCGGGATGTTTTCCTACTCCGGCCTGAGCGTTGAGCAAGTCACTCGGTTGCGCAGCGAGTTCGGCATCTACGCGCTGGATACCGGGCGTATCTGCGTGGCGGCGCTGAACCAGTCGAACATTGGTGCAGTGACCAAAGCCATCGTTCAGGTGCTGTAAACCTGCAGGCGTCATACGAGGGGGAAGCCAATGGCTTCCCCCTTTTTGTTGGCGAACCACTAGACTGGACACCGACTGCCCTTTTGCTGTGAGAACCCTATGAGAAACGACGACCTGGACCTGCGCGCCGATCGCGACGAACTGCACGACTATGCACCACGTGCGCCCCAAGCCAAGCGCCAGAAAAGCCTGGTGCTGCAAGTGGCACTGGGCGTGTTCCTCGGTGGTCTTGCGTTGTGGCTGGTGCAACTGGGCGCAACAGCAATCATGGCCAAGCTGGCCATGGGCACTCTGCAATTTGGCGGCTGATGAAGATCAAAATGTGGGAGGGGGCAAGCCCCCTCCCACATTGATTCAGGCTGCTACCAAGCCGCGCTCCTCCAGCAGTTTTACGAAGCTGTTCAAACTTTGCGACACCGTGCCCCTGCGCCAGATCAGCCAAGTGTTCAGCACGCGATAGCTGTCTGCCAGCGGCCACACGCTCACCGCCGCAAACCCCGGCATGTTTTCCAGCATGCTGCGCGGCATCAACGCCAGCCCTGCCCCGGCGCTGACGCACGCGAGCATGCCGTGATACGACTCGATCTCGAAGATCTTGCCCGGCATCGCACCATCCTGTGAAAACCAACGCTCAAAGTGATGCCGGTAGGAGCAGTTCGAGCGAAAGGTATAGATATTCTCGCCATTCACCTCCCGCCCCCGCGTGATCGGCGCATGGTGCAGCGGTGCGATCACCACCATTTCTTCCTCGAATACCGCCACGCCTTCCAGAGTGGAGTGCAGCACCGGCCCGTCGACAAAGGCCGCCGTCAGCCGCCCAGACAACACGCCTTCGATCATCGTGCCCGACGGGCCGGTGCTCAGGTCCAGCTCGACCTTGGTGTGCTTCTGGTTATACGCCGCCAACAACGCGGGAATGCGCACCGCCGCGGTACTTTCCAGCGAACCAAGGGCAAACGCGCCCTGGGGCTCCTCCCCCGCCACCGTTGCGCGGGCTTCTTGTACCAGATCGAGAATACGTCGCGCATAGCCGAGGAAATTCCACCCGGCCGGTGACAGGCGCAGGCGGCTCTTCTCGCGAATGAACAACTCCACGCCCAAATCCTGCTCCAACTGCTTGATGCGCGTGGTCAGGTTCGACGGCACCCGATGAATCAACTGCGCGGCGGCGCTGATGCTGCCTTGCTCGGCAACGGCCTTGAAGATTTCCAATTGCACCAGGTCCAAATCATTCTCCAATCGTGAATGTATTGCTTAATATTATTCAGTTTCCAGAAAAGGTACAGCGCCGTACGCTGGGCTCCATTCCAATCATCCCAGCAGGACGGTGCCATGAACGCTATTTCTCACCAGACCCACGCGTTGTCGATCAACCCGGCCAACGGCGAAACCGTTGCCAGCTACGTGTACGAAAGCCCATCGCAGCTGGATGCCGCGCTCGACCGCTCCACCGCTGCCTTCCGCACCTGGCGCCGCCAACCCGTCGGTCAGCGCGCCGAATTGCTGTTGGCCCTGGCCAGCGCGCTGCGTGACCAGGCCGAAGCCATGGCACAGATGATCACCCTGGAAATGGGCAAACCGATTGCCCAGGCCCGCGCCGAAATCGAAAAATGCGCCCAGCTCAGCGAGTGGTACGCAGAGCACGGCCCGGCCATGCTCGCGCCGGAGCCGACGCTGGTGGACAACGGCAGCGCCCAGATCGAATACCGCCCGCTGGGCCCGATCCTTGCCGTGATGCCGTGGAACTTCCCGGTCTGGCAAGTGCTGCGCGGCGCCATACCGACCCTGCTCGCCGGCAACACCTACGTGCTTAAACATGCGCCGAACGTGATGGGCAGCGCCTATCTGATTCAACAGGCGTTCCAAAAGGCCGGCTTCGCTGAAGGCCTGTTCGAGGTGATCAACGTCACCACCGAGGGCGTGTCCAGCGCCATCGCCGACCCACGCATCGCCGCCGTCACCCTCACCGGCAGCGTGCGCGCCGGCATTGCCATCGGCTCCCAGGCCGGTGCAGCCTTGAAGAAATGCGTGCTGGAACTGGGCGGCTCCGATCCGTTCATCGTGCTCAACGACGCCGACCTCGATGCTGCCGTACAAGCCGCACTGATCGGCCGCTTCCAGAACAGCGGCCAAGTCTGCGCTGCTGCCAAACGCTTGATCATCGAAGCCGGTGTGGTCGAAGCCTTTACCGCCAAGTTCCTCGAAGCCAGCCGCAACCTGGTGATGGGCGACCCGACCTCGGCTGCCACCTACATCGGCCCCATGGCGCGCTTCGACCTGCGCGATGAGCTGCACGGCCAGGTCCAGGCCACTCTCGAAGAAGGCGCGACCCTGTTATTGGGCGGCAACAAAGTGGCTGGCGCAGGCAACTATTACGAGCCCACCGTACTGGCAGACGTCACCGACCAGATGACTTCGTTCAGACAGGAACTGTTCGGCCCCGTCGCGTCCATCATCACCGCCCGCGACGCCGACCATGCGGTGGCATTGGCCAACGACAGCGAATTCGGCCTGACCGCCAGTATCTTCACCGCCGACCCGGCGAAAGCGCGGGACATCGCCAACCAACTGGAAACCGGTGGGATATTCGTCAACGCGTTCAGCGTCTCCGACCCTCGGGTGGCGTTTGGTGGCATTAAGAAAAGCGGGTTCGGACGCGAACTGTCGCACTTCGGCGTGCGCGAATTCTGCAATGCGCAGACGGTGTGGTTCGACCGTAAATAAACAGCCCTGGCGTCAACACACATCAAATGTGGGAGAGGGCTTGCCCCCTCCCACATTTGGATCCAGACAGCCCTGAAGGGCCGTATCAACAGCGGATATGCCGGCGCACGCACTGCACCAGCCCATCCAACGCCTGCGGCTTCACCGGCGCCAGGACGCACACCGTGTGTTCACGCTCGCCTTCGGTCACGGTGAGCGTGTAATGCACCTGGCCCGGATTGCCGGAGGGCTGGGTACTTTGCGGCAACTGGAAAAACTTCGATTCCTCGACCAACTGCCGAAGCTCTTGCTGATCCTGCTCGGGCAGTGCATCAAGCTCCACGCTGCGAGGCTGGGCCAGGCCCGGAAAGAACGCCGGGCCGCCGTTTTCCTTGATCGAGATTCGCATCGCTGTTCCTCACCGCCCTGGCGGATTGTCAGACGTTGATACCCACCGCTTTCCAACCTTCCTTCACGGCCTTCTGCTCATCCTTGTTCGCGCCATACAGACGCCCGGCAACATCGTACGTGATACGTGCAAAACGCAGAAACCCCGAGTTCGGCCGCAACCTGGCATCGCGCAACGCGTCATACCAGATGCGCCCCGCGCGCTCCCAGGCAAAGCCGCCGATCCGGGTGGCGACTTGATAGAACGCATGGTTGGGAATGCCGGAGTTGATATGCACGCCGCCATTGTCGTCATAGGTCTGCACAAAGTCATCCATGTGCCCCGGCTGAGGGTCCTTGCCCAGCAACTTGTCGTCAAACGCGGTGCCGGGCGCCTTCATCGAGCGCAGCGCGGTGCCTTTGATCTTTTTCGTAAACAGCCCCTTGCCGATCAGCCAGTCGGCGTCTTCAGCTTTCTGCTGCAATGCATATTGCTTGATCAATGAGCCGAACACGTCCGACAGCGATTCGTTCAACGCACCGGACTGGTTGAAGTACATCAGCTTGGCTTCATCCTCGGTGACCCCGTGGGCCAGTTCATGGCCTATCACGTCGAGCGCTACGGTGAAACGGTTGAACAGCTGCTGGTCGCCATCGCCAAAGACCATCTGGGTCGAATTCCAGAACGCATTGTTGTAGTCCTGGCCGAAGTGCACGGTGGCATCCAGGGCCATGCCGGCATCGTCGATGGAATTGCGGTCGAAGACCTGGTCGAAAAAGTCGAAGGTCGCGCCCAGGCCGTCATAGGCCTCGTCCACCGCAGCATCACCGCTGGCCGGTTGCCCTTCGCCGCGGATCAGCTTGCCCGGCAGGCTGTCGGTGTTTTCGGCGCTGTAGATCGAGCGCTGTTTCTCGGCGCCGGCCGCTAGCGCCATGCGCGCCGGGCCTTTGGCGGGTACGGCGACCATGCGCAACGAGCGGAACGTGCTGTCCTTGGCGCGCGTGCGCAGCGCGACCTCCCGTTGCGCTTTATCGCCGTGGCGCGCGATCTGGTCGAGCATGTACGGCGGGATCAGGCAGAAAATCGGATTACGCGGTTGGCGAACACACATAAGCTGGCTCCTTTTTGGCGTGTGGTGAACGGCCGGTTAACGAGTTCAGGATAGACCCGAGTCTGCCGCCTGGGCCAAATTGTCATGAAATCATGTTGCAGTCGTGTTTATCCGATACCCATGAGGAATACCCAATGCCCACACGCAACGTCAAAATCGACCTGGCCTACCGCCCAAGGCTGGCTGACCTTCGGCCCTTGATCACGCCCACGCGCTCCCTGCTGGAAGCCAGGGCCACGGCGCCACGCGTCACCGCAGCCAAGGACCTGCAAGACCGCCGCGGCTACGCCGAGGATTTTCTCGGCAGCTTCGGGGTGCCCTGGCCCACGCTGGACCCGGCCCAGGCAAGCGACGCCCAGCCCGGGCGCCTGGACTACACGCACTTTTCCATCAGCATGTCGCGCTCCCGACGGCTGGCCCTGTGTGTCGGCGTCAACATCGACGGCGCAAAACACGTGGATATCGTGCGCAGCAACGACACTTGGGCCTACGATGGTCGCCTGCCCATCGACGCCCAGGTGGGCGAAGACCTTTACGCCGGCAATGGCCTCGACCGTGGCCACCTGGTGCGGCGCCAGGACCCCAACTGGGGCGACGACGCGAACACCGCCAATGGCGACACGTTCCACTTCACCAACTGCTCGCCGCAGATGAGCGGCTTCAACCAGAAGACCTGGCTGGAACTGGAAGACTACATTCTCGACAACAACCAGCGCTGGAAAGCCCGCGCCAGCGTATTTACCGGCCCGGTGTTCGCCGACGACGACCGCCTGTACCGTGGCGTGAAAATCCCCAAGGCGTTCTGGAAAGTCGTGGCCTACCTCAGCGACGACGGCAAACCCTCGGCCAGCGCCTACATGATCGACCAGAGCCGCGAACTGGGCCAACTGGACCTGGTGTTCGGCCCGCTCAGGACCTACCAGCGCAGCGTGATCCAGATCGAACAGTTGACCGGCATCCACTTCGGCAACCTCGCCGACTACGACGGCTTCAGCAACGAAGAGCGCGCCACGGGAACGCGCATCGAAGCGCTGATCCGCGAGCCTGGGGATATCCGCCTGTGACCGGTGTCACTTCGACCTCCCTCTCAAGGGCCGAATCAACTACCATAGCGCCGCCGGTTCCCCCACGGGACTAATAGGGAATTCGAAACGCCGCCCGCGACGTCAATCGAAACTGCCCCCGCAACTGTAGGTGCCGAGCCTGCTCCCCACTGCCACTGGACATTGTCCGGGAAGGCCGGAGCATGGCGACGACGCATCAGTCAGGAGACCTGCCGGCCCAGTGACTGACTAACCGGCGGGGTGTCCGGGAAGGCCATCCTTGCCCTGCCCGGCCGGCAGCGCTCGTGGGTGTTTTTCCGTACCGTACCTCCCCTGCTTCACCTACGGTTCAAACGGAGATTGCCCCATGCTGCCACGCATTACGGCCCTGATCATCGGCCTGGGTTGCTGTGCCCTGGCCCAAGCGGCGCCTACCCACTTCCCGCTGACGCTGGAAAACTGCGGCAACCCCATCACGTTTCAGCAAGCGCCAGCGCGCAGCGTGACCATTGGCCAGGCCGCCACCGAGATGCTGTATGCGTTGGGCGTAGGCGATAAAGTGGTCGGCACCTCGCTGTGGTTCAACGATGTTTTGCCGCAGTACAAGGCGCAGAACGACAACGTCGAGCGCCTGGCCAATAACGAACCGAGCTTCGAAGCGGTGATCGCCAAGCGCCCGCAACTGGTGGCCGCCGAGCTGGAATGGGTGGTCGGCCCCCAAGGCGTAGTGGGCACCCGCGAACAGTTTCACGAGCTGAACATCCCCACTTACCTGCTACCTTCGGACTGCGAAGCCAAGGACAATCGGGTGGGCGCCGACGGCACGCGACTGGAAGCGTTCCGTATCGAGACTATCTACAAGAGCCTCAGCCAACTGGCCGAGATCTTCGACGTGCAAGCTCGCGGCCAGCAGCTTACCGACCAACTCAAGGCGCGCCTGGCCACATCCATTGCCACCGCGCAGCGCAAAGGTTTGAAGCAGGCCAGCGCACTGGTGTGGTTTTCCAGCGCAGAAATGGCCAGCGACCCGTACGTGGCGGGCCACAAAGGCGTTCCCGAACTCATGCTGCAAACCCTCGGTCTGCGCAACGTGGTGCAGTCCGATGAAGAATGGCCTGCCGTCGGCTGGGAAACCATCGCCAAGGCCAACCCCACCTTTCTGGTGATCGCGCGCATGGACCGCCGCCGCTATCCCGCCGACGACCATGAAAAGAAACTGGCCTTCCTGCGCAGCGATCCGGTGACCCGCAACATGGACGCGGTAAAGCACAACCGCATCATCATCCTCGATGCCCTGGCGCTGCAGGCCAGCCTGCGCACCTTCGATGGCCTTGAACAACTGTCTGCCGCCATCGACGGCTACGACCTGCCGCAATGATACGGACCCTGCTCGCCCTCACGCTGCTGTTGGTCGCCCTGCTTGCCGGTGTGGCCATCGGCGAAACCGCCATCTCGCCGCAGGTGGTGCTGCAGGTGCTCGCCAACAAACTCTGGGCGGCCGGCTACGCACTCGACCCCATCGATGAAGGCGTGGTGTGGAACTACCGCCTGACCCGCGCCCTGGTCGCCGGCGCCTGTGGTGCGGGCCTGGCGACCTGTGGGGTGATCCTGCAATCATTGCTGCGCAACCCGTTGGCCGACCCTTACCTGCTGGGCATCAGCGCCGGCGCTTCGACCGGTGCGGTGCTGATTGCGTTGATCGGCGTGGGCGGCGGTTTGATTTCGTTGTCGGCCGGCGCATTCGTCGGTGCCATGGCCGCGTTCGCGCTGGTGATTCTGTTGGCGCGGGCCAGCGGCTCGTCCAGCGGCACCGGGCAGATCATCCTCGCCGGCATCGCCGGCTCGCAGCTGTTCAATGCGCTCACCGCGTTCCTGATCACCAAATCCGCCAGCTCCGAACAGGCGCGCGGCATCATGTTCTGGCTGTTGGGCAACCTCAGCGGCGTGCGTTGGCCATCGGTGTGGCTGGCGGTGCCGGTGGCGCTCGCGGGGCTGGTGGTGTGTTTGTGGCATCGGCGTGCACTGGATGCGTTTACCTTCGGCACCGATTCGGCGGCCTCCCTCGGCATCCCGGTGCGGCGCGTGCAGTTTGTCCTGGTGGGCTGCGCGGCGGTGGTGACGGCGGTGATGGTGTCGATTGTCGGCTCTATCGGGTTTGTCGGGCTGGTGATCCCCCATGCCGCACGCTTGATACTCGGCACCGCGCACTCGCGTTTGTTGCCCGCCAGCGCCCTGGGCGGCGCGTTGTTTCTGATCGCCGCCGATGTGCTGTCGCGCACCCTGATCAAAGGCCAGGTGATTCCAGTGGGCGTGGTCACCGCACTGGTGGGTGCGCCAGTATTTGCGCTGATCCTGATTGGCCGGAGAAACGCGCGATGAATGTATTGAGTTGCAGCGGGCTGGGCTTCAGGGTGCGTGAGGCGCAGCTGTTGCGCGACATTAACCTGCAGGTCGCGTCGGGTGAAACCCTGGGCATCGTCGGCCCGAATGGGTCGGGCAAGTCGACCTTGCTCAAGTTGCTCGCGGGGTTGCGTACACCGGCCAACGGCGAGGTACGCCTGGGCGATCAGCGTTTAGGCGACTTGTCCCGCCGCACTATCGCGCAGCAAATGGCCGTGGTGGAGCAACAGGCCGATACCGACGACGCCATCCGCGTGTTCGATGCCGTTGCCCTGGGCCGTACGCCATGGCTGTCGGCGCTGAGCCCATGGTCGAGCGAAGATGACGCCATCGTACGCCAGGCCCTGCACGACGTGGACGCCACCCACCTGAGCCACCGCGCCTGGCGCAGCCTCTCCGGCGGCGAACGCCAGCGCGTGCATATCGCCCGCGCATTGGCGCAGCGGCCGCAGATTCTGCTGCTGGACGAGCCGACCAACCACTTGGATATCCAGCACCAACTGACGATTCTCAAAGGCGTGCAAGCGCTACCGGTTACCACTCTGATTGCCTTGCACGATCTCAACCAGGCGCTGACCTGTGATCGCCTGGCCGTGCTGGATCGTGGGCGATTGGTGGCGCTGGGCACGCCACTGCAGGTACTGACACCGGAGCGGTTACAAGAGACATTCGGCGTGCAGGGGCATTACCTGACAGATCCATTCGACGGTGCGCAGATTCTGCGCCTGCGTTCAACCTGAGCCCGAAGGCGTCGAAGGTTGCGAGAGCGCACCAGGGTGTTGCAGACGCGCCGTTATCCACCCACGGCTGTACACCAATACGCGGTCTGCCATCGCCACGGGAAAATGAATGAACCCATGAGCCGATTCGGGCAACAGATGCGCTTCAACGTTTGCCCAGCGCTCGGCGATCAGCAGCGTGTCGTCCTTGAGCGGGTCAAGCTCGCCTACGAACATCAGCGCCGGTGGCATGCCTGCAAAGTCCCCATACAAGGGTGATAACGGCGGCTGGCGACGCTCTTCATCGGTGATCCCCGGTGTGAGCAAGCGCAGCGCCGTTACCATGCCCGGACCATCCAGCAACAGGGTCTGCGGCCCGGCAGTGCGCACGCTCGGCGTCCCGGTCAGGTCATAAACGCCGTAGTACAACACCGCGCCACTGACGCGCTTGAGCAACGGCGGCCACTGCTTGAGCGCCAGCAACGTCGCCGCCGCCAGGTGCCCACCGGCCGACTCACCGACAAAAACCACCGGCAAATCGGCAAACTCGGGGCAGTCCTCCAGGAGCCAGCGCGCGGCAGCCAGGCAGTCTTCCAGCAGCCCTTCCACCGGCGTGTTGACGGCCAGCCGATAGTCCACCGACACCACCGCCACGTCGCACGCGCGTACCATGCCCAGGTTGAGGTCGTCATTCATCTGCGCATTGCCGATCACCCAGCCGCCGCCGTGGATGTCCAGCACCACGCCTTTGGGCGTACCGGCCGGCCGCAGGATGCGCACCGGCACGGAGCCGACCAGCCGGCGCTCCACCACCGGCGCCTTCTTGAACCGTTGGCCCGTGCGCAGCAGCGCCTGGATCAGCCGCGGCGTGACGCGGTTGCGCACCTTGAAGCGGGGCATCCACGCCAGCGTTTGATTGAAGCGGCGCATCTGCGCCAGCTCGGGCTCGCTGGCGGGCCAGTGTTGGTAAGCCATCAGCGATTGTTACGCAGGATCGAGAAATTCAACGCCGCCGCCACACACAGCCAGGCCAGGTACGGGAACAGGATCAAGCCGGTGATCAGGTCCAAACGCACCGCGAGCACCACCATCGCCGCCACGGTCAGCCACAGCAGCACAATGATCACCATCCCCGCGAGCAAGCGATGCGCGCCGAAGAACACCGGCGTCCACAGCGTATTCAACGCAATCTGCGCCGCCCACAGTGCCAACACCGTTTCACTGCCGGGGATCAGGCTCAAGCGGTAACCGGCCCAGGCCAACAGCAGATAGATGATCGTCCACGCCACCGGGAACAACCAATTGGGCGGAGTGAAGCCGGGCTTGACCAGGGATTCGTACCAGGCGCCGGGTTTGAAAATCACACCAGTACTGGCGGCGGCGGCGCAGGCGAGCAGGAAAATGAAGAAGGTCATGATCGGTCCTTGAGGTCGAGTGGGTGGAAAGCAACGCTCTGCTTTCAATGACTCAAACTAGCGCAGATAAATTCAATGTACGCCCCAAAAATGACAGGCAGGCCGTCGCTTCCCCACGTCATGAAGCCAAAACCACTGCGGCGCCCATAGGGGACTGGCTGTGTCAGCGGGATCGTGATTTTTCAGGGCCATCGAGACGAGCGCAGATCTGAACAGCAACACCGTTCAACTGTGGGAGCTGTCGAGCCCCGGCGAGGCTGCGATGGCGGCGGTACAGTCAACATCTTCATTGCCTGACCCACCGCTTTCGCAGCCTCGCTAAAGCTCGACAGCTCCCACAGGAATTGGCTGTGTCAGCGCGAATCTCGGTTCGCAGGGCCATCAAGACGAGCGCAGATCCAAACAGCAACACCGTTCAAATGTGGGAGCTGTCGAGCCCCGCCGAGGCTGCGATGGCGGCGATACAGTCAACATCTTCATTGCCTGACCCACCGCTTTCGCAGCCTCGCTAAAGCTCGACAGCTCCCACAGGGGATCGGCGGTGTCAGCGCGAATCTCGGTTCGCAGGGCCATCAAGACGAGCGCAGATCCGAACAGCAACGCCGCTCAAATGTAGGAGCTGTCGAGCCCCGGCGAGGCTGCGATGGCGGCGGTACAGTCAACATCTTCATTGCCTGACCCACCGCTTTCGCAGCCTCGCTAAAGCTCGACAGCTCCCACAGGAATTGGCTGTGTCAGCGCGAATCTCGGTTCGCAGGGCCATCAAGACGAGCGCAGATCCGAACAGCAACGCCGCTCAAATGTAGGAGCTGTCGAGCCCCGGCGAGGCTGCGATGGCGGCGGCACAGTCAACATCTTCATTGCCTGACACACCGCTTTCGCAGCCTCGCTAAAGCTCGACAGCTCCCACAGGAATTGGCTGTGTCAGCGCGAATCTCGGTTCGCAGGGCCATCAAGACGAGCGCAGATCCGAACAGCAACGCCGCTCAAATGTAGGAGCTGTCGAGCCCCGGCGAGGCTGCGATGGCGGCGGCACAGTCAACATCTTCATTGCCTGACACACCGCTTTCGCAGCCTCGCTAAAGCTCGACAGCTCCCACAGGGGATCGGCGGTGTCAGCGGGATCTTGGTTTACAGAGCCATCGAGGCGAGCGCAGGTCTCACCCGCAACGCACTCAAATGTAGGAGCTGTCGAGCCCCGGCGAGGCTGCGATGGCGGCGGTACAGTCAACATCTTCATTGCCTGACCCACCGCTTTCGCAGCCTCGCTAAAGCTCGACAGCTCCCACAGGGGATCGGCGGTGTCAGCGGGATCTCGGTTTACAGAGCCATCGAGGCGAGCGCAGGTCTCACCCGCAACGCACTCAAATATAGGAGCTGTCGAGCCCCGGCGAGGCTGCGATGGCGGCGGCACGGTCAACATCTTCATTGCCTGACACACCGCTTTCGCAGCCTCGCCGGGGCTCGACAGCTCCCACAGGGGATCGGCGGTGTCGGCGGGATCTCGGTTTGCAGGGCCATCGTGACAGGCCCAGCTCTAGACAGCCCTCGGCGGGTTATTCGGCTGTTCCCGGTTGCACAATCCTGAGCCAACGCCAGCGTGCCTGATAACTGCGGGCCTTGTGCAAAAACAGCTCCGGCTCCGCATGCTCAGGATTAATGCGCAGCACGCCCTGCTCCACGTCTGCCAACCCGTACGGCGCATACACCTCCCCCGTGGCAATGTCCAAGGCGATGCACGTGCCCGCTACCAGATAACGGTCCACCCCTTGCCTGGCCGAATGCAACTGAGGGTATGGCCGGCCAAACCGCTGTCCATACCAGAGGTGAACCCGAGCCTGGTTCTTGACCTCCACGTTGACGCCCAGGTCCTGGAACAATTGCTCGGCCCTACGAATCACCGCATCCTCAGCCTCGTAGGACAAATCCTTGTCGAAGTAAAAAACGTCGTAGTCCTTCACCCCTTCATCAACCGGGCGATTCGCCTGATGATTCCACACCGCCTGAAACAGACAGCCCGCCGTGAGCAGGCACTGCTCTACCCCGAGCGAAGGCAAGCGTGCGGTAATCTCAGCGTTGATAGGGTTGGTCATGGCCAGTTCGAGTAAGGCGTCGACGGTCAAGGTCATGGGAATTCCTGGGGATCAGCTCTAAGCGCCTCGACTCTACCGCAGATCAGCCGCGGCGAAACTGAAGTTCATTCCGACTCGCCTCAACCCCAGTGCTTGACGACCCGCCGATGACAATCGGCCGGGGTCAACACCTTGCCCGCCCTGGAACGTACGGCGATGGTTTCTACCGGCTCCGACAATTCATTGTCGAGCAGCACCGAGTAGCTCTCTCCTTTTTTGAATAAGTAGCGCTCCCCCCACTGGCGCATGCTGATGACGATGGGAAACACCGCGCGCCCCATCTCAGTCAGTACATATTCTTTATAGGCGCTGCCGTCGGATGCCGGCTGAATGGTAAACACGCCCAACTCGACGAGCATTTTGAGCTTGACCGTGAGGATGTTCTTGGCGAGACCAAGACGTTTCTGAAATTCACTGAAGCGGCGAACGTCGTCAAACGCGTCGCGGATGATCATTAATACCCAGCGATCTCCAATTGCTTCGAGCGTGCGGGCGACCGGGCATTCGCTCTGCGCCAGTAATTGCTGTCTGGCCATGGGTCTCCTGGAGGCGAGTCAGTAGGAAGCGAGAAAAGTTCTAACCTCAGACGAAAATGTTTTACAAATTTGGTTGCATTTAACAACCTCATTGGATAAAAATCAACGAATCGGTTTCCTTTCAAAACCACATATTCCAAGGATGGAGTGATGCCTTTCAAGTCTCATGCCCCGGTAAAGATGGACATCGAAGCCGAAAAAACCAGCGGTGGGCACATGCAAGCCCCCCAAACCCGGGACACCTCCAGGCTCAGTCGCTATCAGACTTTTCTTTTTGCAATCACCTGCGCCATGGCGGTCGCAAACGTCTACTTCGCCCAGCCTTTGCTGGAATCGATGGCCGCCAGCCTGTCGGTTTCGCCGGGCACGATTGGTGTCGTAGTCACGGCGACACAAGCCGGTTATGCCGTCGGATTGTTGTTCATCGTTCCGCTGGGTGATTTGCTCAATCGCAAGAAACTTATCCTTACACAAATGCTGCTGTCGGCTCTGGCCCTGTGCGCAGTTGGCCTGGCGCAGGATTGGGGCATGCTGCTCGGCGCGATGGTGCTGGTGGGCCTGATGGCGGTCGTGGTGCAGGTGGTGGTCGCCTACGCCGCTTCGCTGGCGAGTCCCGAACAGCGTGGCGAAGCCGTCGGCACCGTGACCAGTGGCGTGGTGCTGGGCATTCTGCTGGCCCGCTTCGTCTCGGGTGCAGTGGCTGATCTGGCCGGCTGGCGCGGCGTTTATTTTGTCTCGGCCGCCCTGATGATCGGCATGGCACTGGTGCTGATGCGCACCATGCCTGCCTCCACCGCGCCACCAGCGAAAGGCGGCTACTGGCAATTGCTGCGATCGGTGTTCCAGTTGTACCTGACCGAACGTACATTGCGGGTCCGGGGCACCTTCGCCCTGCTGATCTTCGCCGCGTTCAGCGTGTTGTGGACGTCGATGGTACTGCCACTCAGCGCGCCACCGTTGTCGCTGTCACACACCCAGATTGGTTTGTTCGGACTCGCCGGCGTGGCCGGTGCGCTGGCAGCGGCCCGGGCCGGACGGCTCGCCGACCAAGGGCTCGGCAATCGCACCACGGGCGTCGCGTTGGCGCTGTTGACCGTGTCCTGGCTGCCTACGGCGTTCGTTGAACACTCATTGTTCGCCATGGTGGTGGGCGTGGTGCTGCTGGATTTCGCCGTGCAAGCCGTCCATGTCACCAATCAGAGCCTGATCTTCGCCGCACGACCCGATGCCCAGAGCAGACTGGTGGGCGCCTACATGTGCTTCTATTCGGTGGGCAGTGGTCTGGGTGCAATAGCCGCTACTTATACTTATGCACACTTTGGCTGGGTCGCCGTTTGTCTATTGGGTGCCGCCATCAGCGCAGTTGCCCTGCTGTACTGGATCTACCTGGGACTGACTTCCAAATAACGTTCCAACATCAACAAACTTTTCGCGTTCGCCAGTTAACGGATGGCGTGAAACTGTGGGCCTGCCACACACACTTTAATATCAACCGAGGTCAGTATGGCGTTGCACACACTCACTATTGCGTCGCATCAACTCGAGTTTCAATTGCCGGTCAACTCGCCTATTACCGATATCGAGTGGGAAGCCGGCGGCAAGAATGTGATCCCGCTGGGCTGCCGCGTCGGGGCCTGCGGCGCCTGTCTGATCAAAGTCAAATCGGGTCTTGAGGCGTTAAACCCTCGGCACGGCGATGAAGAAGCGTTTATCGAAGTATTGGGCTACACCGGCGAAGAATACCGCCTGGCGTGCCAATGCTTGATAAGAGGTGAATTAGCCATTGAAGTCATTGGCTGATAGTTGCAGTTGAAGTCGGTTCATTAATTAACGCGTTAAAAACAAACCCAATACAGAGGCTTGATTATGCTTAACCGTGTAAAGAATGTTGGCTATGGTGATCGCACTCCTTTCCTCAATGCTGCCGCGTCATTGAATCTGCGTGGGGAAATTGACCGAATTATCGATACGCAGGTAGAGCAATGGTACGCAACCGTGCCTCAAGCCGCTCACCTGGAAGGTAAAGACGTCAACAGTGCGTACTACAAACGTCACCTGGTCGAAACCGCATGGCGCATCCGTCTGCTGCGCGTGGCTGAAGCAAAAGCGCTGGTCGATGTGGCCAAGGTCAGCCCGGAAGCTGCACAGATCTGGGCCCACTACGAACAGGAAGAAATGCTCCATGACGACCTGTTCATTCAGGATCTGGAACGTGTCGGCGTAAGCCGCGAAGAGTTCCTGGCCACCGAACCGTACCTGTCCACCAAGTTGCTGGCGGGCTTCTTCTCCTACCTGCTGGACCACGAAGGCCCACTGGGCGTCGTTGCCTATTCCTACTTGGTCGAGTACGTGAACGTGAAGCTCGAACCCCGCAAGCTCGAAGCCCTCAAGGCCTCGGTTGGCGAGAAAAACATCATCGGTCAGGTTTCCCACTCTCACACCGATATCAACGACGACCACCCGGGCGAAGTCTGGGCCGCTCTGCGCTTCCTGATCAAAGGTGAGCAGGACATCGAAGCCCTGAAACGCTACCTGGCTGAGCATCAGAAAATTCTCGCCATGTATTTCAGCGAGCTGTACATCGACACCCTGGCCAAGCCGCAACACAAGGCAGCTTAAGCCATGGAGCAGGCAATGAATTCAAATCGACCCGGCGTTCTGATCCTGAGCCATTGCGGCTTTTCTTTCCTGGAGGACTTGAAGGAGGAGCTGCATCGCCGCCAGCTCCGGTGTTTCGTATTGAGTTCATTGCCGCTTCCGGAACACGTGCCGACCCGCCTGGAACAGATTCAGGGCTGGGCGGACCGGCTCTACACCGCAGACGCTCACCAGTTGAGACTGGAAGACGTGAACAACGCACTCCAGGCGCTGCGCAAGTCCGGCGAGCAGGTCACCTGCTGCATCAGTGTGTGGGAAGGCTATCGACACCTGATGGCCGCAGCCAACGCCGCGCTCGGAACCTATGACATCGATGCCCGACAGGCACTGGCATTGCGCAACAAGCTTGAGGTGCGCAACCAACTGGCCGAGGCAGGATTATCGCAAGCCAATGCCTATGCATTGACTGCACCGGTGCTGGAGACACTGCAAGCGCGGAACCAGCGCTACTTCATCAAGCCGATCCACGGAATCGCTTCGTATGCGGCGTTTCCGATGCGCAAGGACACCACCTGGGAAGCGCTTGAGGAATTGCGCAAGGCTTCGGTCGAGGACACGGTGTATGCCTCGGCCTTCAACGACGGTCTGCAGTTCATGGCCGAGGATTACATCGCCGGCCAGGAATTCAGTTTCGAGATGCTGCTGGTCGATGGTCAGGCGCATGTCGTGGCCGTCCATGAAAAATACGAAGTGACCGAGACCGCTGACACGGTGCTGGAGGACAGTTGCACCACGCCGCCGGCAAGCGTTGACCAGGCGCAGATTGCGGCGGGCTTGCAGTGGCTGAAGAGCGTGTTGGGCTGCCTGGAGCTCAAGTGGGGTTGCTACCACGTTGAAGCGCGTTTCACCGGGCAACACTGGGACCTGATCGAGATCAACCCACGCGTTGGCGGCAGCTTGATTTCTCAGAGCGTCGAGGCAGTCACCGGCGGCCACAGCATGCTCTCACTGTGGCTGGATCTGCTTCTGGCCAGTCAGGACGACGCCCTGCCCCGCGAAGCGCTTGTGCAACGCCTGAGCCAATTTGGCTGGCAGGCGGACGGCAGCAGCGCACAGACCACAGCGACTTTTTTCCGAGTTTATTTCGCCAAACCGGGAACGCTGAGTTCGGTCACCCTCAATGACCTGCCCCTGGCACCAGTGGTGAAACACATCCTGCTCAAAGCAGGCGATGTGATTCCCGCGCATGCCCGTGAGGTGTTTTTGGGCCAGTTGCTGTGGACGTTCGACCGAGACCGTCAGGCAACGGAACTTGAGCGTCTGGCGCGTCTTTCCGCCACGGCGCTGGACATCCAGTACGACGTTGAAATCCATTGAAATCCCGCTGAGCAAGCGCCTGGAACAGCATTGCTGTCCATGAACAATTCCAAGCATTTGAGGATGACGAACATGCCGCTGCGTGCGCCTGTATTGTTAATAGTGGACTACAACCTGAGCCGAATCGGCGATGTTCTGCACATGCGCAACTATGCGCGCCAGCAATGGGGCGCCGAGACCTGGCTGGTTCGGGACAATCCTCAGAATCATGACCTGCAGATCAGTGACCGGGTCATCGATGCCGACCCGCTGGACCCGGAATTCGTCCTCCATGCGCTGCGTCAGTTGGGCGAGGACGCGGGCAGGATCAGTGCCGCAATGGTGTTTTCCGACAACGCAGTCGCCAGCGGTGCGGCCCTGCTCGAACAACTCGGCCTGCCGGTGGACGACGCCGAGCTGGCGCTGGGCGCCTTTGACAAACTGGCCTACCGCATCGCCGAACGTCGCGACCGTCCCCTGCTTGAGCCGCTGGGGGTCGTGCTGCCGGACTTCCAGCAGATCGGATGCATCAACGATGTGCGCAATTTCGCCCTGCGCCAGGAACGCGGCTTCGTCATCAAACCGGCGTGTGAAGGCAACAATCGCGGGGTGGTGGTGATCGCCCCGGGGGGCGACTGCGAGCAGGCCTTTGACGAAGTGGCGCCCTACCTGGAGGGCGGTGTGTTGGCAGAAGCGTTCATCACCTTCACCCGCGAATACTCTTATGACGGCTTGGGCGAGCTGTGGTTTATCACGGAAAAAGTCAGCGCCACCGGACGTTATCCCGTGGAAGTAGCGCAGATCCTGCCCGCCCGCCTCAGCGAGCCAGAGCGTCAGGCGATTCGTCAAACCGGCGAGCAGGTCAATCGTCTGGTCGGCCAGCGAATCGGCCCGTTTCACAACGAGATCAAACTTAGCGATACCGGTTACCAAACGGCCGTGATCGAGCCTAACCGTCGTCCCGGCGGCATGAAAATCTGGACGCTGGCGCACGCCGTACATGGCGTCGATCTGTATGCGGCATGGGTCGATTCGGTGTTTTGCGCGTCGGTGCCGCAGGAGCTGCCGCCGGCAACCTGCAGCGCTGCCACGGTGATGTTCGGCGTACCCGAGGACATGACGCTCGACGTGGTCGAATTGGGCGACATCCGCACCCTGGTTGATGACACGCTGACGTTGGCCGCGCAGACCCTCGAGCTGGCCAAGGACGACATCACACTGCTCGAGTGCGCCTGGATCATCGGCCATTCACGGCTGATCCATGCAACCCCCAGAGACAACAGCGACTTCGTGGCCCATGCCTGCGTCGCGTTGCATGACGCTCGCATCGACATCTGCGATCTGGTGACGGTGCTGCGCGAACAGTGGCTTACGGTACTGAACCGTCACCTGCGCGCTGCGCAATTGTTCAAGGTCGCGTCCTGACTTCTCTCTAATACGCTTTGAGATCCCCGGCATGAAAATCCTCATTCTTCACCGTGTCCCGTATCCGCGTATCGAGTACCACCGCGGGATTGACCATGACTTGCACGATGTCACGTACATTGGCAAACAATCGGCAATCGATACGCTCCCCGCCGACCTACGCTGCCACAGCGTGGTGCGAGCCGGGCTGAACAGCGCCTTCGATGAAACGCTGGCGTGGCTGGCCGAAAGCCCACAAACCTTTGATCGCGTCATATCGATGTCCGAGTACGAATTGCTCGACGCGGCGCGTCTGCGCGAAGTGCTGAATATCGAAGGTGCGTCGTTGCAGTCGGTGACCCTGGCGCGCAACAAGCTGGAGATGAAAGCCGCGGTTCAGGCCCGGCATCTGCGTGTACCGCGCTTCATGTCGCTGGAGCGCTATCTGTTGCTGCAAGGCCATGTGCCGTGGACTGGCGCAACCGTGCTGAAACCTCACAGCGGTGCGTCGAGCATGGACGTCAGCATTCATGAGCAAACGGCTCACGCCTTCGATGAGATCAGGCACAAGATCAGTAGTCTCGCGCTACGCGTTGATGAGTTTCAGGTCGAAGAGTACATCAGCGGCGCGATCCGCCATTTCGACGGCCTGGTATTGAACGGTCGGGTCATCACCCTGCTGTCCAGCGAATACGTAGGCACCTGCCTGGATTACATGGAGCGCGGCCAACCGCTCGGTTCGTGGCACATCGAAACCACGGCGTCGATGCAGGAGTGGGTCAGCGCGGCGCTGCAAGCGGTGCAGATTCACAATGGCGCGTTTCATCTCGAAGCGATCATGGCGGACGACGAGCCGGTGTTTCTCGAAGTCGGCAACCGGGTCGGTGGCGCGGATGTGGTCGCGACCTATGAGCTTGCCACGGGCATCCACTTGCCGTCGCTGGAGTTACGCATTCACGTAGACGGCGAACTGGACCTTTCGGCCTTCAGTCGCCAGCAGGACGACCTGGGTTTCGGCTGGTTTGTGTTCCCGGGGCACACCCATCCGGAGCGGATCTACCAGGGCCTGGACGGCGCCGAAGAGCTGCGCGCGAGTGCGCAGGTGGTGCAATGGAATGAACTGTCAGTGGGCGCACTGTTGCCGGAGCACGTGACCTATTCGGCGTTCGAAGCGCCGTTGGCCGGCATCGTCAAAAGCGCTGAGCCCCAGCAGACTCGGGCATGGATGCAATCGTTGTTTTCACGTGTGCGCCTGGCGCACAACCTGACCTCTGTAGCGTGACACCGACCTCCTTCCTCAAGGCAAATAATCCATGAAACCACTGCACGTAGTGTTGGCTGTATTGATAACGGCAATCTGGGGCGTGAATTTCTCGGTGATCAAACTGGGACTGGCCACCGTCGATCCGTTCATCCTGGCGGGTATCCGCTTCAGTCTCTGTGCGTTACCGGCGATGTTCTTTATCCGTAAACCTGACGTGCCGTGGCGCTACATCATCGGCTATGGGCTGGTGTTCGGCATTGGTCTGTGGGGCGTGGTCAATCTGGGTATCAAGGCTGGGTTGTCGGCGGGCATCGCGTCGCTGGTGCTGCAGTTCAGCGCGTTCTTCACCATCCTGCTCGGCAGTTGGGTGTTCAAGGAAGCGCTGACCCGCTTCCAGGTGCTGGGCATGTTGATCGCGCTCGCGGGGCTGCTATGCATCATCAAGATCAGTGACGGTTCGGTGAGCCTGACCGGCGTATTGCTGGTGCTGGTGGGCGCGGCGTCCTGGAGCGTTGCGAACATCATCAACAAGAAGGCCAGCACCAAGGATGTCTTCGGCTTTCTGGTGTGGTCCAGCGCGTTTGCGCCGATTCCGCTGTTCGCCCTCGATTACGCGGTGAACGGCAGCGCCGGCTACACGGCGTTTGTCAGTCAGGTAAACACGACTACCGTGCTGTCGATCCTGTTCCAGGTCTACCCCAACACGCTGTTCGCTTACTGGATCTGGAACTCGCTGCTCAAGACCTATCCGGTCTCCACCGTGGCGCCACTGTCTCTGCTGGTGCCGATCTTCGGCATGCTCGGCTCGGTAGTGGTGTTCAACGAAAGTGTGCCGGTGAGCAAAGTATTGGCGGTGGTGCTGATCGTACTCGGCCTGGCCGTCGGCCTCTATGGTCAGCGTATTTTCAGTGCTATTTTCGCGCGTCCTGCGCGTACTTCAATTTGAATTGAAAGAGAACCGTATGAGTCTGGGAAGACGTGATTTTATGGGCGCCAGTGTAGGAGCGACCCTGATTGGAGGCAGCATGTTTGCAGGTGTAGTAAAGGCACAGGTGGGCCAAGCGCCCGCCCAGGATGAAACCGTAGCACCCCTTGACCCCGCCGATTGGGCGTCGGTACGGGCGCAGTTCAAGCTGTCGCCGGAATTTGTGCACATTTCCAATTTCTTTCTGGCTTCCAACCCCAAGCCGGTACGCGATGCGATGGCGCGCCACCGCCAGGCCTTCGACGAAAACCCTTACACCTACCTTGAAGACAATATGTTCGCCAAACCCGAAGACATGGTTTGGCGCAAGGTTTGCGCTGCGGCGGCGGAGTACACCGGTGGTCGGGCCGAGGACATCGCGCTGACCACCAGCACCACGCAGGGCCTGGCGATGATTTACAACGGCCTGAAGTTGCGTCCCGATCAGGAAATCCTGACCACCCATCACGAGTGGTATACCCACGACGAGGCCATGCGCCTGGCAGTGGTGAAATGGGGTGGGAGCATCCGTCGCATCGACCTGTACGAAGGGCCAGAGGATGTCAGTGTCGACGCGATCGTCGCGCGCATAGAAGCAGCCATCAAACCCTCGACGCGCATTCTGGCCATGACCTGGGTGCACTCGGGCACCGGCGTGCGCTTACCGCTCAAGGACATCGGTGCCCTTGTGGCCCGACTCAATCGTGATCGCGCTGAAGCCGATAAGATCATCTATGTGATCGACGGTGTGCACGGTTTCGGTTGTTCCGAGGCGCAGGTGGCCAGCCTGGGCTGCGATTTTTTCAGCGCCGGCACGCACAAGTGGATTCTTGGCCCGCACGGCACGGGGCTGGTCTGGGCACGTGAAGGACAATGGGCACAGATCACTCCCACCATCCCTACCATTATGGCCGCCGAGCCTGGCAATGCCTGGCGCCAGCAACGCGATCCGCAAGGTGAAACGCAGGCCGCCTGGGTCAGCCCTGGCGGATTCCTGGCGTTTGAAAACCAGTGGGGCGTGATCGAGGCGTTCGAGTTCGTCAAGAAAATCGGGCGCAAGCGCATCGCCGACCGCGTCGCCGAACTCAACGGTCAACTGAAAGAAGGCCTGGCGAAGCTGCCCAATGTGCACCTGCACACGCCCCGCTCCGCCGAGTTTTCCGCTGGCATCGTATGCTGCGATGTCAAAGGCTGGACGCCTAAGGATGTCGTGGCGAAATTGAAAGCGCAGAAGATCATCGCCAGCGCCACACCGTATCGCCATTCGACGGTGCGTTTCTCTGCCGGGATCGTCAACACCCCTGAAGATATCGAGAAAACCCTCAAGGTCATGCGCACGTTCGCCTGACACCCAGCCAGCCCGGATCCACGCCAGCCTTCTGCACCGCTCAATGCGGCTGCGGGGCTGACGTCGGCCGTTCAAATTCGATGAATCGCGCGTACTCAAGGGCAAGGATCGATGACATGAGTGAACACCCAAGCACCGCAAAAGAGCTGGCCATTTTCCTGTTCTGCTCGACGGTCTACCGCCTGTTTTCCGGCGCACTGCTGGTCTCGTTGACCTGGACCATTCTCAAACAGAACGATGGCGACTACCTGCCGTTGGCCCTGGCGATTTTCTGCTCGTTCATACCGGCGTTCATCACCCCGATGATGATCAAGCGCCTGTCGCACCACATGACCGGACGCCAGATGAGCAGCCTGTTCATACTGTGCCTGACGGGCCTGGCGCTGATCTCCGGGTTCTCGCGAAACTTTACCCTCGGATTGCTGATCACCAACCTCTTTGTATGGCTGATGATCATGTCCCTCGAGGCCAGCCTGGACATGTGGTTTACCCAGCTGCAACGAGGCATGGATGAAACCAAGGTACGGCGGATCAGTGGCGCCACCACGGCCACCAGCCAGGCGGCCCTGATGATCGGCCCGTTGTTGGCAGCGGGTTTGATGCCGATTCTGACCGGCATTGGTTTTTCCCTTGTACTGAGCAGCGGTTTTTTGCTGGTTGCGGGTATTTGCTACACGCGCAACGGCCTGCCCATGGATGTACGCGAGAAGCTCGAAGTAGCAGCTCCCGCCAGACTGCCGATGACCTTGTTTGTGCCGATGGTGCTGATCTGGCCGATTCTAGGCGCGTTCAATTTCATGCTGCCCGTGTACGTATCGAATCACGGATGGACGCTGTTTGAATTGGGTATCCTGGATGCCGTGTTCGGTTTGGGCATGGCGCTGATCGGTGTGTTGGTCATCATCGCCAATACCGGCCGTAACCTGCTGGTTTACCTGTCGGCGCTGACTGCACTGGCGGTGATTTCCACCACAATGTGGTGGCTGATGCCGGACTCGCTGTTTCTCAAAGCGCTGAGCCTTCTAATTCTGGGCATGGCCTTTGGCGGTGCGCGTGTGCATATTCGTGTCGCGATTGCCTGCCGCTACAGCGAAGCGGCCGTCGGTTTGTACGTGAGCAAGGCAAACGCCCTGGCGACGCCGATGCTGCTGCTGATCCTCAGTCTGCAGTTGGCGATCATCGAGAACGCCTGGCTGCTGCCGTTCCTGCTGGTGACCCTGTCGGTCGTGCTGTTGCTGCAGACCTCAGCGACGCGTTTTGCTCGTGGGCAAACGCCTGTCGAAGCCGTGGGTGCCTAGTCCTGAAAGGGGTTTACACCTGTTTTCACTTAACCACCGGCGCATGCTCGGCCATCAGCGCTATCACCCAGTCGATAAATACCCGCACCTTGGCGCTGACATGGCGATTCGGCGGGAAGGCCAGGTACATCGGCATGGGCGCCATGTGCCAGTCCTCGAACAGCGGCAGCAGCTCGCCGCTGACCAGGTGCGGTTTGGCCATGTACTGCGGTAGCCAAAGCATGCCCAGACCCGCCAGGCCGGCGGCGAGGTAGGCATTGCCGTCGTCGACCGTCAGTTGCGGGCGCCCCTGGGTCTCGATGCGTTCCTCACCACGCTGCATCGCATAGGGCAAGGATTTGCCCGTACGAAACCAGAGAAAGCCCACGGTGCTGTGCCTGCCCTCCTCCAGTTCATGGGGGTGCACTGGCGTACCGAAGCGCTGCAGATAATCGGGCGCGGCGTACATGCCGATGTTCAGATCGCCCACATGCCTTGCCACCAGTGACTGATCGGTGATTTCGCCGCCGCGCACCACGCAGTCGACGTTTTCGCCAATGATGTCGACAATCCGATCGCTCACGCCCAGGGTCAGCTGGATTTCCGGGTAGCGGGCAAAGAAGCCCGGCAAGGCGGGTATCAGCAGCATGCGCGCAAACGGGCTGGGCACATCCACCCGCAGGCGCCCGCGCGGCGTCATCGAGGCGCTGGACAGGCTGGTCTCGGCGTCGTCCATATCGACCAGTAGCCGGATGACGCGCTCGTAGTAGGCCGCGCCATCGGCGGTGACGTTGACCTTGCGCGTGGTGCGGTTGAGCAAGCGCACACGCAGCCTCGCTTCCAACTGCTGAACGAGCTGCGTCACGGTGGTCTTGCTCATGTGCAGGGTGGCTGCCGCCTTGGTGAAGCTGCCGGTTTCCACCACTCGGGCAAAGGCCTGCATTGCATCGAAACGGTCCATTTCACGCCTCACTGGAGTCTGGATAGTTTGGATTCTACAAACAGTCATGACCAGCGTTGCGCGTTTATTGGGGGCGCTCGTCTTTTTACACTGTCTCCCTCGTAAATAGCGGGCCGTGTCGGCCCCGAAGGAAGTATGTAATGACCCGCAAACGTGATGTGGTTTTCCCGCCTGACCGCCATGCACTCTACGAGCTGCACCGCTACTCACCCGCGATTCGCTCCAACGGTTTTCTGTTCGTCTCCGGTCAGGTCGGCAGCCGCAAGGATGGCTCGGCCGAACCGGACCTCGCGGCACAGGTTCGCCTGGCCTTCGCCAACCTCAACGCGATCCTGACTGAGGCCGGCAGTAGTTTCGAGGATGTGGTCGACACGACCATCTTCATGGTAGACCCCGACTCGATATTCGAAACGATCTGGGAAGTGGTGGCCGAGTACTGGGGCGAAGCGCCCTACCCGACGGCGACCGCGATCGGCGTGACCTGGCTGTCCGGTTTTGATTTCGAGATCAAGGTGATTGCCAAGCTGCCCCGATAAACTTTGCTCAGCCCCCTTCAACCGTCACAGGAGGCCATTTTGTTTTTTTTGGGGGGGGTCCTTGTTCTGGTCAAGTTTTTCCGGACACCGATTACGGTGATTAAGCCGCCTCCTGCTCCATGGCTATTGGCGACAGGTAGTTGTTGTAGCTGTGGAGCCTGATTCGGTTGTATCGCATGAAGAAGCGGGTCATATCCTGCTTGGCTTCTTCAACTGTCGTATAGCCTTTGGTGGGCACCCACTCTGATTTGAGCGTCCCGAAGAAACGCTCTGTTGGCGCGTTGTCCCAGCACTGCCCCCTGCGGCTCATGCTTTGCGTTATTCCATGCTCCAGCAGCTCGGACTGAAAGAGCTGGCTGGTGTATTGGCAGCCTTGATCCGAATGAAACATCAAGCCTGCATGTTTGCCTCGAACCTCTACCGCCATTCTCAGCGCCTTGCTTACCAGGTTGGCGTCATTGATCAGAGAAAATGCCCAGCCAACGATTCGGCGGGCGAACAGATCGATCACCGCTGCCAAGTGATACCAGCGTTTCCCAACCATCAGGCTGGTAACGTCGCCGCACCAGACCTGATTAATTGCGGTTGGCTCGAAGTTACGCTCGAGCAGGTTCTTGGCCACAAATGCTTCGACGCCTCTAGAACGATACTGATGGCGGCGGCGCTGTTTGCTGGCCAGATTTGCCTCCGCCATGAGCTTTGCAACTAAATACCTTCCCACCTTGATCTGCTGGGCCTTCAAGCGCTGAGAGATCATCCGCGCGCCTGCACTTTCCCGGCTTTCGACATGCAATTGCACGACTTTTGCTCTAAGCGCGTCACGCTCGGCATTCGGCGCTGAGCGACGCTTAATCCAGTCATAAAACGCGCTGCGAGAAACGCCTAGCGCACTGCAAAGCAGGCTGGTCGGATATGAACTCGACTCCCTCAGTTCCTCGATCAGGAAAAACGATCGGGATCCGACATCAAGAGAGCCGTAGCCTTTTTTAAGATTTCAGCCTCAGTCTCCAGGCGCTTGACCTTGGCTCGTAGCTGTTGAAGCTCTCGCTGTTCGTCGCTGATAGCTTTGGTACCTGCCACTGGCTGCCCTTTGTGACGCTCTTTACGAACCTGATCAACCCAGCGGCGCAGAGCCGTAGGGCCAACGTCCATCGATGCACAGACGTCGGGAACTGAGCAGTTATCATCAAGAACCATGCTTGCAGCACGTTGCTTGAACTCGCGGGTATAGGTCTTTCGCTGTTGCATTTGGAACCTCCTGATTGGGCGAATCATATCGCCCTTAAGAGGTGTCCGGGATCATTAGGCCAGTTCACCTCCGCTCCCTACCGTTCTCCGCTTGCTTTCACCGTCTGCTTCTGGTCGATAACCTACAAACTCAGAGGTTGTGATCCGCACGATGTGTGTCGCGTGAACGTCTTCTGTTCGAATGAAGCCGCAGCGCAGGTAAAAAGTGCTCCCCTCGAAGGTATCGGTGTAGAGACGCACACTTTCAAAATGCAATGCGGCGTGGGCAAGCAGCGCGTTAACCAATCTCCGGCCAACCTGTTGCCCCCGTGATATGGGCACTACATACACACGTCGCAGTCTTCCTGTACGGTCATGCGTAAACGGATCAACAGACAATCCTCCAATGCCTACAAGCTGCTGGTTCAGATACGCTGCCATGAGGCATTCGCCAGGCCCATCGAAGCGATTGGTGCCTGACTGCCATTCTGAAGTCAGCCGGGTGAGAAACCTGAAGCCTTCTGCAACCGCCGTTTTCTCAAGATCGAGGATTTGTGGCGGCAGATGCGTGATCCGTTGAATTTCCATTGAGGTCAATTCTCTCTGATGGGGCGTGAAACCCTTCCTGAGTTCTCTGAGGATCTTGATGTGTGGACCGTGGATACGCCAGTGGCAGCTATCATGGACTCTCTTGCCAATAGCCGTGACTAAGCAACCAGCGTAATCTTTCTGCCTTTGCGCACGAGTGAGGCTAGCAACAGATGACGGAACAGCTTTGCGTTGTATTCATTCCGGCGCTATCGGTGGCTTTGCAAAACGCCGAAACGAACAAAGGCTTTCCACTCACTGAGACCGAGGTGCTCAAGATCCGTGATCAAGCGACGTGTGTTGCAGTTCCACTCGGCGTCGCCTTGAATATGGAGAACAAACGTGGTTTCCGGGATTTAGTTGCCGAGGACTGCTGGAATGAATGGCAGCGATTACGGCTCTCAATGAAGAAATGCTCCCTCTGACTTGTGCTAGTACACAGTCTTCACTTTCCAATTACTGCTGAAATGAGAGCAGCTCTTGGCCGAAAGCAGACGCGTACTACCTTATGGCACACCGAAAACGGGTGACCATTTGGTATCACCCTGACTATTATTGAAGTTAACTACCTGCCTACCAAGTAAATCGGCCGAGTCTCCCAGTTGAGAAGCATCGACAGGCTGCGGGCTAATTCGCCAAGGAATTTACGTGTTCAAGATTTTCGCTTTAGCGCTTACCCTCACATGCCTGTCCGGCTGTGGTCAACAACCCCTTATCCATGCCGTAAAACCCCTCTCTACCCTTCAGGGACAGGAACACGCCCTGATGATCGGTAAATGGTACGGCGAAGCGACCACCCTCGACGGTAAACGTACGCAGCAACTGAGTGAACGTCGCGCCGATGGCACGTTCAATGTGAAGTTCCGCGTGACCGACAAATCGGGCCAATGGTTTGAGCAAAAGGAATTTGGCCTATGGGGAGTGTCCGGCAAGATCTACTTCACTATCACTACCGGGAAACAAGTGGGGGAGCAGATCACTGCCGCCAAACCCGGAAACCCTTACCTTAATGACGCGTATGAAATCATCGAGCTAACCGCCACTACTTACCGCAGCAAGGCGCAAGGCGGCGACGACTTCACCCAAAAAAGGGTGGACGACGGGTTTCAGTTTCCGGCGATTCCGGTGGTCAAGCATTGATGGAAGAAATGAATAAGGATCAAATCACTACAAAATGACACCGTGGACTAAATCGCCTACCCATAAAATGACCTGGCCTTCGACACACGTACCAACAAGGCACTCGCCTTCATTCCCTGCGCCGTCCAACACATGCGCGAGTAGATAGTCGCAGCTTCGCATGCCGCCGACGCTCCACACCTGTGGCTGGAGCGTTGTGTGCAGTTCGATTGCGGCGAAGAGTGCCGCCTGCAACACGCTGGTGCTGCCGCGTGGAAGCTGAAGGAAAATTCCCAATCCCCTGCGGCACCTTGCTCCACTGCCTACGCTTGCGTCAGAATTCGCCGGCTTGTGCGCTGGGGTAGCCGAATTTAAGGTGACTCGGTCGTTGAATCTCTCGGCGATCGGGTTTAGTAGCCTGACGGTTTATCCAGACCACAGTGCATGAGCTGCATCAATCAGACGTTCCTGTCTGTGCTTGATGGCGGCTGTGCGCAGGGCACCTTCGGGTGCGCCGGCTTTCGTTTGGATTCCCCGGTCTACTAACCTGCGCACAGCTGCCACCCTTCTGTTTAGTAGCTGAAGGGAGCTAGCCACACTCAGGAATTCAAACATGCTCTTCACCGTCTCTCCCAACGCCAGCAAAGAAGCCCTCATCACCAACAGCTACGAAACCTTCACCAGCGTCAGCACCTTGCTGCTCGACCTGTCCGAAGACCTCAACGGCAAACACCGCGATGTCGCACTGGCGATCCACCAACTGAGCGAACTGGGCGTGCTTCTGACCGCCAGGCTGCTGGACCGAGAGGCGCCCACCCACTGATTTAAAGCAACTCAAAAGCGCGATTAATCGCTGAGTCGTTGTAGAAGCTCGGCGATTTGCTTTTTGATCAGATGATTGCCAAGCGATATAGCGCTTGAACATGGGACGTCGCTAGCCCAAAACGCTTCAAATTACGGCGACTTTGCGAGCTGGCAAGCGCAGTTGCAGCGATCACAACACTGCCATGTTTTTTCGCTTGCGCTATTCGATGACCTATCAGGGCTGTGTGATAGCCCAAACCCCGCGCACTTTTTTGTGTAGCCGCCGTCCCAAGGTAGGCAATTCCATTGCTGGCCAGGTACATCAGCGCTCCAGCGACAATCCGCCCATCCACTTCAATAACGTAGATTTTAAGACGGTCATTTGACATCAGTCCCGCGAACGAAGCCTGGCTCATCTGACGATGCTCTGGCTTGGTATGAAACCCACTCGCATGAACGGATGCGAACCCAGGAAGCGTGTGTGAGGTGGCCTCTTCGATTTTAAATGAGTGCTGGTTCAAGATGACGTCATCGATAGAGCACGCAAGTTGCAGATGTGTCCACCCCCTCAGGCGCTCCAATCGCTCGCCGCCCACATGAGCGTGCTGTCCCAGCGTCGAAGCCGTTCCGATTAGAGGTGTTACGGTCGAATATTCTGCCGACGTCTTGAGTAAGCTCAGCAGTGCCTCGGGACTTTCGGCACTGTCGCCACAGATGCGATTGAGCATCGGGCTAGGTGATGCCTTCACTTGAAAGCATGGAAAAGCCTCGTTGAAAAACACACGAGCACCAAAAGGGTTTCCACTTACCCGAGACAAGCTCTCAACTCGAGCACACAAATACTCGCTTTCTGCAGCCTCGATCGCCTTGGCCATCTCAATATCCACGTGCAGAGTCCTTTTCGCGTGATCATCAGGAGGTAGCGGTAAATCATAGAAGACACGTCACTGACTAATGACGTAAATAACTGCCCTTTCCCGATAAGCCGCTATCGGCACCATGGCGCGTTAAAACGTACATCCCGGTGCCTCGCATCCAACTAGCAAGCGGGGCCAATCGGCGCAACGCTCTGTCGAACATAGTAATTGTCGAATTCGCCGCTTTCGACGAATTGGAAGCCATGGCGAGTATAAAAGCGATTCGAAGCGCTTCCTTTGAGTGCACCCACTTTAACAGGGAGTGCCGCCGCATCCGCCGTTTTGAAAATCTGCATAAGAACAGCGGCGCCTATCCCCATTCCTTGCGCGCTGGGTCTCACATATAAGTGGTCGAGCAACAATTGATTGTGGTGATGCTTGAGCACAACAAACCCAACCCTCTCTCCCGACACCTCGATGTAGTGGGTGCTGTGCGCTTCAAAACCGCTAAGAAACCGCTCGCGCGCGCGTACTGGATCAAATCGCCCAACACGCTCCAGGCTTTCGCGCATCGCCTCAATTCGGATGGCTACGAGATTGTCCAGGTCGCTCTGTTGGGCTCGCGCCAAAACAACCGGGAAATTTTGATTGGGCGCAACGGGCATATTTTGGCCTCGAACTACCGTCCTGGGCGGTCAGTATAGAGCTGCTGCAAAGTGAAAACGACGCACAGTGGTCATGCCACTGACGTCGCGATGCTGGTCCGTTGCATATGGCCACGGCTAAGCGATCTACCACACTCAGCCAGTTGTTTATTCAGCGCTGCTCAAGAAACAGCTGAAGGCTCTTGTGCCCCTCCACGATCAGTTGTCGAATGAGCGCTTGATAGTGTTCGGCGGTATTCAGGTCTTGCAGGTCGAAGCCTGCAGACCACTTGATGAACGTCTTGGATTGTCCCGTCAGAGAGTCCAACTTCACGGTGGCAACATAGTTGTCCAAGGGCAATGGCGCCTCCTCGAAACAGTAGGAAAGCATTGTGTTGCGGTCATCGACCGCCAGCAGGCGCTCCCTGACAACTGCGCCATCGACCAGTTTGAGCTGGCGGATGCAGCCAACCATTCCATCCGGCTGATTGTCCTCAATACTGCTTTGGACAATTGACGGATGCCATTTATGAATCTCGCCAAATTTCTTCAATACGCTCCAGGCATGTCCTGTATCGCTGTCCAAGACAGCGCAAAACTCAACGACAGGCATTTTGTAGTCCCTTCAACTTGTCTATTTTTGAAAACATCCAGGCCCTTCTCACATGCACCGTTCGAAGGGAAATGACGTGCAATCGGTGAACACTCACCCTTCGAACTGGTGATAAACCTTGGCGATGATCTTCCAGCCACCGTCAATTTTGATCAGGGTCAGGTAGTCGTTGTAATCGGCGCCGATGGCATCCTTCTCCATATCGACACGCACCACAGCTGTCGTCGGGGTGATAGCCAGCACGTCGAGTCGGGTGGTGATTTCGGGGGCTTCACCATTCTTCTCGACGAAATCAAACAGGTTCTTGATCGGGCCTCCGAGCAGTTCGCCATTTGTGAAACCATACATCACAGCATCTTGATGAAAGGCTTGTGCAACGTTCCCTGCGCTGCCCACACGCAGCCCTTCAACGTATTGAGTCGCGATGGCGATGACAGCGTTGTATTCACGAGTAGGTACTGCCTTGATGTTCTTTGACATGGGTGTCTCCTTTGGGTGGGGACGAGATACAACGTATCTCGCCAACTGCAGTCGTGGGATTAATCGCTTGTATGTGTGTGGTAAATCTTGCTGACAATCATCCACTCGCCATCCACCTTCAGCAGGTTGAAGAAGTCGGTGAAGCGAAACCCGGAAATATTATCGGTATCAACGCGAGCACTGGCGGCAGTGCCCACTATGTCTATGCGAACGATAGCGGCTGTGGCTTCTGGGGACGGACGGAAGGCGTTGTCGATGACGTCGTACAGGTTCTGGATCGGGCCGCCGACAAGGTTGCTTCCATCGAGGCCAAAAATCGTAGCCTGTTCATTAAACGCAGGCTTCATCAAAGCGCTATCGGCTTTGGCGCCGCCTTCGTTGTACTTGCTCAGAACGGCAACGATCGCGTTGTATTCCTGAACGTAAGTTGGGTTGCTCATGGTGTACTCCTAATGAATGATGACCTGTTGGTCTGGGACACAAAAAACTCAGCCGACCGTCACCAATCCTGACGCGTCGGTGAAATGATCAAATCGTTTACGGTCACGTTTTCGGGCTGGTTGAGCGCGTAAATCACTGCGCGGGCTATATCGTCGGGCGCAATGGCAATCCGGTTGAGTTCCTGAGCAGCCTTGCGCCCTGCAGGATCGCTGACCTTGTCGGCCCAGCCGGTATTTATCACGCCGGGACTAACGGTATTCACGCGGATGCCATGCTGTACGCCCAACTCCTTGCGCATGGATTCGGTCATGGCCTGCACGAAAAACTTGGTAGCGCTGTAAACCCCTGCTGAGGGCCCGACCTGGTGACCGGCAACGGAGTCCATATTGAGAATCTGCCCGGACTTCTGCTCCAACATAAAGGGAAGTACCGCAGCAGTAGCGTTGAGGTAACCCTTGATGTTTACATCGATCATCTTTTCCCAATCCTGCACGGCCAGATCGACCCAATTGGAAAACAGCATCAAACCGGCGTTATTGACCAGGATGTCCACGGCGCCATAGGTGTCTTGCGCAAACTTGGCCATCGCCCTGGTTTGATCCAGCTGGGTAACATCCGTGGTGTAGGCGACCACGTCACTGCCGGACGCTCGCAGTTGTGCAACAAACGCTTCCAACCCTTGATGATCAAGCGCTGCAGCTACCACGCGAACACCCTGTGCGGCGAGTGCGCGAGTGGTGGCGGCGCCGATGCCCGAAGATGCGCCTGTCACAATGGCAACTTTGTTTTGCAGATAGTTCATGCTCGGAATCCTTCGTACTGTGAATGCTTTCGCGACGCAGCCGCGCTGACGCAGGGAGAACGACTCAATAGTGGGCGGTTGGCCAATCGGTATAACCCTTGGCGCCTCCGCCGTAGTAACTCTCACGTGGCGCAAGGGTAAGTTCGGCGCCACGACGCAGACGCTCTACAAGGTCCGGGTTGGAAATGAACAAGCGGCCAAAGGCAACTGCATCGATTTTCCCTTGTGCGCGGCGCTCAACAGCCATCTCCAGGTCGTAGTTGTTATTGCCGATGAAAGCCCCTTCAAACTGAGCACTCAGTGCATCCAGATCGACACCTTCAGGAACCGTGCGGGAGGTTGCGGTGGCGCCTTCGACAAAGTGCAAGTAGGCCAGGTCGAATCGGTTGAGCTGCTGGATCAGGTAGCCGTAGGTAGCCATAACGTTGCTGTCAGGCGGCGTATTGCCTGCATCCGGTGTCACCGGTGATAAACGAATACCCACTCGGTCACTGCCCCAGATCGCAGCCACAGCTTCGGTGACTTCAAGGGTCAGCCGCGTTCTGTTCTCGATGGATCCGCCATACTGGTCGGTGCGATGATTGGTTGAATCACGCAGAAACTGGTCGAGCAGATAGCTGTTTGCAGAGTGGACTTCCACACCATCAAAACCCGCTCGCTTGGCGTTTTCCGCCGCATGCTTGTATTGCTCGATAATTCCCGCAATCTCTGAAGTCTCAAGCGCGCGAGGCATGGACACGTCCACCCTGCCATTGTTGGTGTAGGTGGTACCTTCGGCCTTGATGGCAGAGGGCGCTACGGGAGCCGCTCCGTCTGGCTGCAACTCGACGCTGGAAAAGCGACCCACGTGCCAAAGCTGGCTGATAATTTTGCCGCCTGCCGCATGTACCGCATCGGTGACCTTTTTCCAGCCTGCCACTTGTTCTTCTGACCAGATCCCCGGCGTCATCGCATAACCGCGCCCTTGCGCCGAAATGTTCGTGGCTTCCGCAATGATCAAGCCTGCGCTTGCACGCTGGGCGTAGTAGGTGGCGTGCAGTTCATTCGGCACTCCATCATCTGCCATCCGGCTACGTGTCACCGGAGCCATGACAATACGATTGGCCAACTGGATGGCGCCCATCTGCGTCGGCGAAAAAAGATCGGTGTTAAGACTGTTATCAATCATGTTCAACCCTTAAATATTAGACCGGTCGTCTATAAAAATACTTAAAAAAACGCCCTACCCCAGAAGGCGTTTACTTGTGATCAATGCGGTTTCAAAAGGCGCCGTGGTCTTCCTGACCTTGACCAACAGAGACGCGCCGAGCCAAAGCTGATAGAGCGACTCAGCCAAGGTCGCCGCATCCTGCCCGGCGAGAATCGAACCATCGGCAATGCCTTGCTCAACACATCGCATGATGCGCTGAATGATCAGCGCGGTGCCTTCCTCCAGCACGGTGCGCATGTCTTCGGACAAGTCGCAGACTTCGGCACCCAGTTTCACCACCAGGCACTTCTCATCGGGATGATCGAATGCCTGGGTCTTGGCCCAATAATTCAGATAGGCCAAGAGTCGCTCAGCGCCGGTGCCTTCGGCTGCCATCACAATGTCGACGCGACCGATGTATTCCTGAAAGTATTCCTCGAGCAGCGCCTGGCCAAATTCCTCTTTCGAGCGAAAGTAGTGATAAAACGACCCTTTGGGCACGCCGGCGGTTGTCAGGACCTCCGACAAACCAACGGCGGTGTAGCCCTTGTTGGTCATCAGTGACTTAGCCACATCGATGATGTGCTGTCGCATGTCTTGTATAGGTTTCTTCATAGGGAAGGCACTCTACACAAAACTAGACCGGTCGTCTAGAGAATCCGCTTTATCCCGCTCACCTGATGCCTGCAGGCTCCAGCGCTTCCCTTTCCCATTTGGCAATAACCAATGGCGCTACGGCATTACCCAGCACGTTCAGCGTGGTGGTTCCGCTGTCGATAATCCTGAAAATTCCAGCGATGAGTGCGACCCCTTCCAATGGAAGGCCAGCAGACGCCAATGTCGCGGACAGGATAATGATAGCAAAACCAGGCACTCCAGCAGCCCCTTTAGAGGTCAACACCATCGTGACCACAAGCAGGATCTGCTGGGAAAGGGACAAATCAATACCGTAGAGCTGAGCCACGAAAATGGTCGCCACGCCGAGGAAAATCGATGCACCATCAAGGTTGAACGCATAGCCCACCGGCACCACAAAACTGACGATCCGACGTGGCACACCGTAGCTCTCCAGTTTGCTCATAAGCTGCGGCATGACGGCTGCGGAGGCCGCGCTGGAAAACGCCAGAATCAGCTCGTTCCGAAAGTATTTGATCAGCTTGAATATATTTTCACCGATCAGATAGCAGATCCCGCCGAGTACCACCAAGGCGAAAACAATCAGTGCCAGGTAAACCACACCGATCAGCTTGAGCAATGGCAACAGCGAAGCAAAACCAAACGTCGCAACCGTGGCGCCAATCATGCCGAACACACCTATTGGTGCATAAGCCATGACGATGGAAACCACTTTGAACATCGCATCGGAAAGGCCCTGCACCACCGCGACTACCGGCGCGCTCTTCTCGCGCGGCAGAGCGTTGAGTGCCATGCCCAATAACACAGCGAAGAACAACACCGAGAGTAACTTCGCTTCCGACATCGCCACGAATACATTGTCCGGGACGATGTTCTGCACAATGACCAAGGCCCCCTTTGACGGCTCCATCGTTAGCGACGCCGTGCCATGAGTGATACCGGAAATATCGGTACCGTTGCCCGGCTCGAAGAGGTTGGCGAAACACAGCCCCAGTACAATGGCCAGCCCCGTGATCGCGAAGAAGTAACTCAGCGATCGGATACCCATGCGGCCGAACGACTTGTTATCGCCACCACCGGCAATACCCAAAATCATGCAACAGAACACAATCGGCACCACCACCATCTTCATCATCTTGATAAAGATATCGCCCAGCGGTTTCAGAATTTCCGCGCTGACCCACGCTTGATAGTGAGGATGCGTATTGAAATACCAACCGACGAGCACGCCAAGCAATAGCCCGGCAACGATTTGCCACACCAAGGGAATACGTTTCATGTCTAGCCTTCTTGTTGGAATGAAAGGTCTGCGTTTATTGGCAGTTGCTAGAGTCATGAGCTTCCAGCTCACTTGAGATCAAATGGCACAACGCGGTTGTGCCATGAGTACTGCGGTTACTTGGCAAAGAGCTGGCTCATATCCTTGAACGCCTTGAATTCGAGTGCGTTGCCGCATGGGTCAAACAGGAACATCGTGGCTTGTTCGCCGACCTGGCCTTTGAAGCGTATGTAGGGTTCGATCACAAACTCGGTGCCAAATGACTTCAGGCGTTCCGCCAGCGCTTCCCATTCTGCCCAACCGAGAATGATGCCGAAGTGCGGGACAGGTACGTCATGCCCATCGACCGGGTTGCTGTGAACACTTTCCTGAGACGCGGTTTTGGGGTGTTCGTGAATGACCAGTTGATGGCCGTAAAAGTCAAAATCGACCCACTGGTTGCTGGAACGTCCCTCCTCCAGCCCAAACACTTTTCCGTAAAAAGTGCGTGCGGCGGCGAGGTCATAAACAGGGATTGCGAGATGGAAAGGTGAGAGGCTCATCAGGACTCCAAAGACTTTATTGTTGTGGTGGGCGTGGGGTGGCGTCATATCGCTCACCCTGGTATCGCATGACGTCCAGGTCATGCGTTTCACGACATTGGCATTCGTGCAGCACCAGTTGCCGGGAATGGGTCCATCGTAGTCCGGGTTTTCCAGCAAAAAAATCAATATAATTTTCTTAGAAACACAATTATTATTTGTGAATGATCAAAGAACTCAAGACACTTGTCGCCGTAGCGCGGGAAGGCACCTTCGCAGCGGCGGGGAACAAGATCGGCCTTACCCAGGCGGCGGTGAGCGCTCAGATTCAGCGCCTGGAGGCCGAACTCGGCTTCGAGATATTCGACAGAAAAGGCCGCTCGGCCAGCCTCAATAGAATGGGCCACCAGATACTCCTGCAAGCGCAGGAGCTGCTCAGGCTCTACGACAGCCTGGGTTCCACCACAGTCGGACTTCCAGCCAGCGTCCTGGTGAATATCGGAGCTATCGCTTCCGTTCAGCGATCCTTTTTACCTGACGCGCTAGCCAAGTTTCATCAACAATGCCCGCAGTGCCGGACCCGTGTGATCCCGGGGCTTTCCATGGAGCTGGTCAACATGGTGGATGCGGGAGAGATCGATATGGCGGCGATCATTCGCCCGCCGTTTTCGCTGCAAAGCGATCTGCGTTGGACGACGTTGGCGCTAGAACCCTACCGTCTGATTATCCCGCGGGACATGCCTGGAGAGGATTGGTCAGCGCTGCTTTCCAGCCAACCGTTCATTCGATACGACCGATCATCCTTCGGAGGCAGGCAGGTCGACCGATTCCTGCGGCACATGCATTTCACCCTGCGTGAAGTGTGCGAACTGGATGAGCTGGAAGCGATTATCAAGCTGGTTGAAAACGGGGTGGGTGTCGCTTTAGTGCCGCAGACAGCGACCCATGAAGAGTGGCCAGCCGGTGTCCGGGTTCTTGATCTGGGGCAGCACACCTTTCACCGGGACATTGGGCTCGTCCATCGAGTTCGACAAAGCTTCACGGAACCGGTGCGGATATTGGCTCAGCTGATTACTGAGCAGGTTTCATCGAGTTCGCAATAAAACCAGAAAAAGATCCGTTGCTGTCGACCAGCCGTTTCGACTCGCCTCTCAACCCCGGCGCTTGACGACCCGTCGATGACAATCGGCCGAGGCCAACACCTTGCCCGCCCTGGAACGCACGGCGATGGTCTCTACCGGCTCCGACAATTCACTGTCGAGCAGCACCGAGTAGCTCTCCCCTTTGTTGAACAGGTACGGTCAGCGCATTTTCAACGCTGTTTTCGCGCGCCCCTGCGCGTGCCTCGATGTGAAGAGATCCGATGGGCGCCGTTGAAGGGGCGCCCCAGATTGGAGACTGCATGTCTGCAGCTGCCGTATTTAAGGTGGCTCGGACGACGAACCACTCGGCGATGTGCCTTTCGATGGCCTGGCGGGACCTCTCACGTGGGCTCGGGAAAATCGACGACCGTCTCGTTGATGCGATTGAACACGTTGGTAAAGGTGATCACAGAGATTGCCAAGGCAATGTGGACGATCTCCTCACCACTGTATCCCGCCTCTTGAAATGACTGCACCTGCGCTGGCGCGACGGCCCCGGGATTAAGAGCCAGGCTGCGTGTGAAGGCAACCAGCGCATCTCGTTTGGTATCTCCTGTGGACTGGCCGGCACGTAGTTGGCGCATGGCGTTGGCGGACAGTCCTACCATCTTGCCGACCATGCTATGGGCGGCAACGCAGTAGTCACAGCCCGACAGCTCACTGATCACCAGTTTGACGGTCTCCTGATCGGGCTTGCTGAGTGGTCCGCTCGCCAGCACCCTGTCGGCTGCCAGCATCGCCTTCAGCGCCTGCGGCGCGAGGGTTGCCAGTGTGGCATAAGCGTTAGGAACCCTGCCCAGCGCCTGCTTGATGCTCGTGTAGACCTCGGCGGTTGCGCCGCTGGCCTGGTCCGCTGGAATCGCGTTGAAATGAGTCATTGTTCAGTCTCTTGTGTAAAGGGTCAGAAGCCTTCCAGGACGATCTTGCCCTTGGATTTGCCGCTTTCGATCAGGCCATGGGCGCGTCGCAGGTTTTCGGCATTGATGGTTCCGAAGTTTTCGCCCAGCGTCGTTTTCAACATCCCGCTATCGATCAGCTCAGCCACTCGATTGAGCAACTGGTGTTGCTTGAGCATTGCTTGGGTCCGGAACATCGAGCGCGTGAACATGAACTCCAGATGAAGCGAGATCGACTTGCGCTTGAGAGGCATCGCATCCAACGACGCCGGGTCGTCGATCAGCGCGAGATTGCCTTCGGGCTTGAGCAAACCGATGAGCTGCTCGTAGTAGGTATCGGTATGGGTCAGGCTGATCACGTGATCGACCTCATTCAGGCCTAATGCCTGGAGTTGAGGCTGAAGCGGCTCGCGGTGATCAATGACAAAATGCGCGCCCAGTTCGCTGATCCACTCCTTGGTTTGCTGGCGCGAGGCGGTACCGATAACGGTCAGCGCTGTGAGTTGGCGCGCCAGTTGAACAAGAATCGAGCCCACTCCACCGCCAGCACCGACCACCAACAGGCTTTGCCCCTCGCCAGCACCTTGCTCGATCTTCAGACGATCGAACAGCAACTCCCAGGCGGTGATGCTGGTCAGGGGCAATGCTGCCGCGTGCGCCGCAGGCACGGATGAAGGGCGGTGACCGGCGATGCGCTCATCGACCAGACCATACTCGGCATAACTGCCTGCGCGCGTAATGTCGCCGGCATACCAGACCTCGTCACCGACCTTGAACAGGCTGACGTCAGTACCCACCGCCTCCACCTTGCCGACGGCGTCCCAGCCCAGTACACGCGGCGCGTGGGTCGGCATGCTCAGGCGCAACTTGCTGTCGACGGGGTTCACCGAAATGGCCTGGATCTTTACCAGCAAGTCATGCGGTCCCGGCTGAGGCACGGGCAGTTCGATATCGTAGAGAGACGCCGGATCGTCGATGGACAATCCCGCCTGATCGTAAGCTACCGCTTTCATGGTGGGTCTCCTTAGCTGGCCAGAATCAGGCACGTTGGGCTGGTTGCGGGGACATGACTAAAACCGCACGCAAACGCACATCGGCTCGCATCATCCGGTCGTAGGCCTGCTGGGCCTGATCCAGGGTGAAGGTTTCGATCAATGGGCGGATGTTCTGCAGGTTGGCGAATGCCAGTGTTTGTTCGTTGTCATGCACACTGCCGGTCAGGGCACCCACCACAGAGCGAGCGCCGAAGATCAGGTCGGTTGCATTCAGGGTGATCGGATCACCGGGCACCGCGACCACAATCAATTGGCCGCGAGGCGTCAGGCCAGGAACGGTCTGTGCCATTCCTTGCCCGGTGGGCGCGGTGCCCAGTACCACTTTGGCGCCTCCCAGGGAACGCAGCACGTCAGCAACATTTTCTTCGGTCGCGTCGATGTACCGATGAGCCCCCAAGGCAAGCGCCTGCTCGGCCTTATCGGCGCCGCGTGCGATCGCAACGGTGTAGAACCCCATTTTACGGGCGAATTGCACGCCCAGATGCCCCAAACCCCCGAGCCCATGAATGGCCACCACGTCGCCGGCTCGAGCACTCGAATTGCGCAGCGCATTGAAAGTGGTGAGCCCTGCGCAGAGTAACGGTGCGGCCTCGGCAGCATCCAGCTCTTCAGGTATTTGCACCAGACCGCGGGCCTCGGCCAGCATGATTTCGGCATAACCCCCGTCAACGTTCATGCCGGTGATCACCGGATTGTGGCAGTTCACCCCATCGCCCTGGCGGCAGGATGGACAACTGCCGTCTTCGCCGCCAAGAAAGCCGACCCCGACACGCTGTCCTATCACCCAGCCATCCACACCGGAACCTATCGCCTCGATTCGCCCGACGACTTCATGACCGGGCACGCGGGGATAACTGATGGATCCCGTCAGATTTTCTACCGTTGCACTGTCGGAATGGCAGACACCACAAGCCTCGACCCGGATGCGCACCTGCCCATGCTGCGGCGCGGGAACCTGACGCTCGACCAGTTCCAGTTGCCCCGGGGCGGTCGCCACTACGGCGCGGTATGTTGTACGAATTGTCATGAGTCACCTGTTATTCGAATCGGAAGTCGGAAAGATCCACGCCCACAATGAGGGGCTCGGCAAGGGCGAGGTTATCGGCTGTGCGCGGATAGATGCGAAGGCGCGTCGGCATGCGGATGCCTTGTACTTGGATGTAATCACTGAGGTAACGAGCAGCAGCATTGCGGCCTTGAATGTCGACCTCATAGTCATGGCGGCGCAGCAAACCATCGCTATCGAAATAGAACGTCTGCAGCGCACTGTGGCTGGCGATCTCGGGAGCGAACTCGACACGCAGTCGGCGCCAGGGCAAGCCGTCGACATACCAGGGTTCGATCTCTTCGGCGCGAACACCCGCATGCCGCAGCAGGAACGGCGAAGTCAGGTAGGTCCACATGGTGTAGCCGGCGAAGTAAGCCAGTTGGGGGCGAGACCAGGGTGTCTCCATCTCGAATCCGGCGAAGGAGGCACGCGGTGCTTCGAGCGATTCAGCCAGGCTGCCATCTTCGTGTCGAATCTCGACACGCGACGGTGTGTACACCGAATAATCGCTGCCTGGCGCGAATGGCCCATGGGAGACTCGCTGCTGGTGAAGCTGCACGGTGACCCGCGAATGGCTGAGGACACCGTCACACTGCTTGAGCGCCCACAGGCCTCCGCTGTGATCCAAGGTTGCGCTAACGCGCTGGAACGCCTTGAAACGCTCCAGTCCGCCAGCGGCATCGATTGCCAGATCGATCAGATCGCTCATTGGTCTTCCTCGACGCTGGTGCTGACGAACGCTGCGATGTGCCGCGCGGCTGCACTCGGGTGCTGCAGGTGCGGGCCATGACCGGCGCTTGGGAAGGTGACCATATGCAACGTTGGAAGCTGGTCGCTTAGGCTGTACCAGTTTTCAACCGGAAAGACGATGTCGTGGTCCCCACCCAAGTGCAGCACTGGAATGCGGGTGGACTTCAACACTTGCAGCACCGCGTCTACCGGGAACATCGGATTCTTCGGGCCATCGCCGAGTTGTTCTCCAGCCCACGCATAAGGCACCTCGGGGCTGGCATCGTCCCTGGCAATGTTCAAGCGCTGCCATGAGCGTTCGGCACTGGCTCGTGAAGACGCGGATTCGGGCTCGAAGAACAGCCTGGCGAAATCTTCAAAGTCGTTCTCGCGTCGGGCCATTTCATAAAACAGCGCCTCACCTGGTTTGACCAGATGGCTAGGTGGCGTAGTTGCCAGCAGCACGACATGGCTGATCAATTGCGGCGCTTGTGCCAACACAATCTGCGCAGCAATGCCCCCAAGTGACCAACCCCCGATAATGACTTTTCCCAGCTTCAGGGCGGTAATAAGTTCAATGGCGTCCTTAGCCAGCGAAGCAGGACTGTAAGTCCGTTCACCGGTTGACTGCCCCAGGCCGCTGTAATCAAAAATCGTGACCTGAAATCCCTGCTCGACCAGGTTATTCAGGAAGAGCGGGTCCCAGGACTCCATGGTGCCCCGGAATCTTACGCACAGAACCAGAGGCGTGCCGCTGCCAAACGTGCGATAAGCGAGGCGCCTGCCGTTGATGTCTATGAATTGCGTGGCGGCCTGGGAACTAAGGAATTGTTTATTCATCTCGTCACTTCCTGAAGGTGTTGCGTTAGAAACCTGGACTTAAACAGAGCCGACAAGCGCCCGACCCATTTATCGACATCGGTTATATAGAGATACTTAACTGCCGCACTGACGCGGAACCGGATTGAATTAACCCAGACAATAAAAAGCGCAAGAAAAGTTCTACTTACAGGCCAGAAAAACAGCCAGAAAGATTAAATTAACTTCAATCCAATACGAATATTAGTTGTAAGGGTGTACAGCCGTGATGCCTGATTGAACATCAACCACCACCGGCTCTTTTGCGCTGGAACTGCCATTAATATTGCATTGCGTTGACGGGAATTGAAACGACATTTATGGTCGTGTTTTCGGACATGACGCGGGGAGACAGACATGCATCGGATCGGCTATTTCTTGACGGATGGATTCCAGGTGATGGCGCTGGGAACACAGTCTGTGTTCGAGTTCGCCAACGTGGTGGCCAAGGAAGAAATCTATCAGATCACCAATTACTCCATACGCGGCGGCGAGGTCAGGTCGTCAGTCGGCGCTACGGTGAAAACACAGCGGGCCAGCTCTGAAGCACTGGCTGATACCTGGATGGTCTCCGGCATCGTCAATCCCTCCACTCGCAAAACCCCGGATGATGAATTGAAGTTCGTCAAAGCCGCCGCCAGTGGGGCGCGACGCACCGCGGGGCTGTGCACTGGCGCATTTGTCCTGGCCCAGGCAGGACTTCTGGAAGGCCGCCGAGTCACCACTCATTGGGCCTATGCCAAGCTGCTCAAGGCCCAATTCCCAAATACTCGGGTAGAGCCGGATCATATTTTCGTCAACGACGGATCGATCTGGACATCAGCCGGGCTTTCCGCCGCGATGGACCTGGCCCTGGGTATCGTCGAGAACGATCTGGGCCAGGCCATTGCCAACAAGGTGGCGCGGGTGCTGGTCATGTATCACCGGCGTTCAGGCGGTCAGTCGCAACATTCGCAGATGCTCGAAATTGCGCCGAGGTCGGACCGCATACAAGCCACGCTTGATTACGCGCGCTCGAATCTTTCCAGCGCACTGACCGTCGAGAACCTGGCCAAAGTCGCGCATCTGAGTGAGCGACAGTTCAGCCGCATCTTCTATGCAGAAACCGGGCAGTCCCCGGCCAAGGCCATTGAACAACTTCGCATCGAGACCGCGAGGAACATGGTGGAGCGAGGCAGTCATTCACTGGAAGTGATCGCAAGGGAAACAGGCTTGCGCGACAGGCGTCATTTGCGTGAAGTATTTATCCGCAAGCTAGGCGTCGCTCCGCAGTCGTTGAGGAGGGAAGCAAGGGAATTGGTTGTCGAGTGAACAAGTGCATCAACGTGCAAGGAGCTTGGAGACTTGGATAGAAGCACACAACCACAACATAACCATTAACTGCAGCGCCTACCCTGCAAGCATCGTTACCGGGGTTCAACGTGTCAAGGCTACTGGTGAACGGCAGCCCTTCCAGCGTCCTAACTTTCTAACTCAATGGCCGACCACCATTGGACCGGCCTGCCTTTCACCCGTTGCAAAGCCATGCGCTCGGGCCCGTGATGCAATGACCAAACTCAGCAAAAGCAACATTAGCAAGACCCAGGGAAACGAACTTACCCCCCATTGACCGAGTAAAACACCCCCCAGTAATCCCCCGCCTGCAACGGCGCTGTTCCAGACGACGACATTCATCGAAAGCGCAACGTCAGCCCCCTTGCCTGCCGAGTCGGCAAGGGCGGTTTGCAGAAGCGTAGCAGCACCGCCGAAGGTCAGGCCCCAGATGAAGACTCCGACGTAGATGGCCCAGGCAGAGCCTGAGAACGAGCCGAAGAAAACCGAAACCGCAGCGAAGGTAGCGAGGCTCGCCAATACCGTCTTTCGCAGATGACGGTCAACCAGCCGTCCCGTCAGCCAGATGCCCGCCAGCGCGGCGACACCGAATGTCAGCAGTACCAAATCAACGTCACTGGCCAACCCTGACTCGGAAACGAACGGAGCGACATAGGTATAAAGAATGTTGTGCGCCAGCATCCAAGTGAACACAACCCCGAGCACCGAGCGTACGCCAGGCGTGAAAAGACCTCACCCAACGCCATGCGCTGTGAGGAAGACTGACCAGGGTAATCCGGCACTTTGATCAATACCCACACAATCAACATCAGGGTCATTGCAGACATCAAGCCAAACGCCATACGCCACCCCATGAGCCCACCCAGCCAGGTACCCAACGGCACGCCCAGCGACAATGCAATGGGCGCTCCCACCATCGCAACTGCCAGCGCCCGGCCCTGCAATTGTGGAACAACCATACGCCGCGCATAACCCGCAATCAGGCTCCAGGCCAGGCCCGCAGAGACCCCAGCGAAGAATCTCGCTACCAAGGTCAGCCCGTAGCTGGAGGACAACGCAGTGACGGAATTGAAAACCAGAAAGCCCACAATCGTCAGCAGCAATACGGTTCTGCGGCGCCAGCTTTGGGTGGCAATAGTCAGCGGAATGGCGGCCAACAGCGACCCCAACGCATAAACGGTGACCATCTGCCCCGCCAACGCTGCCGAGACGCCCAAGCCGCTGCCTATCTCAGGCAGCAAACCGGCGGGCAATGTCTCAGTCGCTATGCAAATGAAACCGGTCATCGCCAGTGCCAGTAATGCCCCTAGAGGGAGCGTTTCGCGCTGCTTGTTATCTGTATTCATTCGATTCACGCCATTTATGTACTGATCGATACAAATATAGAAGAGATCAAAGCCTGTGGTCAATGACTTATGTATCGATTAGTATCTAAATAGTAAAATTGGAGACTCGATATGGCACAGATGGGGCGCCCGCGCAGGTTTGACCGTGACGAAGCAATCACTCAGGCAATGCATTTGTTCTGGGAGCATGGCTACGATGCGACCTCCCTCAACCAGCTCAAAGCCAACATCGGTGGAGGCATCACCGCACCTAGCTTCTACGCCGCCTTTGGCTCGAAGCAGGCGTTGTTCAATGAGGTCATGGAGCGCTACCTGACCACCCATGGCCGGGTCACCGACAGCCTCTTCGATACAACCCTGCCCCCCAGGGAGGCGATTGAACTGACCCTTCGCCGGTCTGCGAAAATGCAATGTGAGCCCGACCACCCTAAGGGGTGCCTGGTATCGTTAGGCTTGATGAGCGCTTGCTCAGACGAGAGTAGAGCCATTTCCGAACCTCTGGTACGGGCAAGGCGCTTGAACCGTGCAGGCTTGGTTGCCTGTATCGAACGCGCCATTGCCGCGGGCGAACTGCCTGCGACAGTGATACCGCAAACGCTCGCCACCGCTTTCGACAGTTTTCTACTGGGCTTGTCGACACTGGCGCGCGACGGCACTCCACACGCCACGCTGGATGCCGCAGTGACTCAAATGATGGGGCTTTGGGATAGCCTGTGTATCGTTGCAGACGATCAATGAATCACACGCTCAAGCAACAGGTTTTTCATGAGGCCATGGTGGCGGCCAAGGTCTCGGCAACTCATACGATGACTCGGCGAATTGTCGCTTGATCCGCTCTAGGGTGCCTGCGCCCTAAGGGCCGGTGTTTCACACGATATTCACGCATCACCTTGCGCCTCCAAACCAAACACGTTACAAATCCCCGACCAAGTTGTACGACAACCTAAAAATAATCCCCATCCCCCGAGGATGGCGCCAACTGCCCGAGCCCCGCCATGACTCCGCCTGCCGCCGTACCCTTCTCACGCCATATCGCCGTGCTCATCCTGCTCTGCATGGGCTGTGCCTTCGCCGGCAACCACATCGCCGCGCGCGTAGCCTTCGACGACGGCGCCGGTGTGCTGCTGGCCATCCTGATGCGTTCAGGCGGCACCCTGCTCGTGCTCGCCATCTTGGTCCTGTGGCAACGCCAAAGCCTGCGCCTCCCGCCAGGCGCATGGCGCTGGCAAGTCCTTTTGGGCCTGCTGATCGCCACCCAAAGCCTCTGCCTCTATTCCGCCGTCGCGCGCGTTCCGGTGGCGCTGGCCCTGCTGGTCGCCAACGTCTTCCCGATTCTGCTGGCGCTGCTGACCTGGGCGCTCGGCGGCCCGCGCCCCACTGCGCGCACGGCCTTGCTGATGGGCCTGATTCTGGTGGGCCTGGTGTTCGTGCTGGACGTACCCGGCCGCTTCGCCACCCACACCACCCTCGGCCCGCAATGGCTGCTCGGCGTCACCCTCGCCTTTTGCGCCGCGTTCGTATTCGCCTGTGCGCTGTGGATCACCGACCACAAGTTGTCCCAGGTACGCGGTTCTGTGCGCAGCCTGCTGACGATCTTCATCGTGTTCAGCAGCGTCAACATAGCGGGCTGGACCGGTGCGCTTGCCGATGGCTTGAACCTGCCGGCAACCAGCACCGGTTGGCTGGCACTGGCCACGCTGGTGGTGCTGTATGGCACCGGTTTTATCGTGCTGTTCATTTCGGTGCCGCGCCTGGATATGCCACGTAATGCGCCAGTGATGAACATCGAGCCGCTGGCAACCTTGTTGATGGGCTGGATCGTGCTCGACCAGATGCTCAGCGCCGGGCAGATGGCGGGCGGGGTTATTGTGGTCACGGGGATTGTGTTGCTGACTTATCGCAAGTCACGCCAGCCGGCTACCAAGGCGCAGGTGGCGTAAGCCGAGAGATAGATGGATCAGAATGTCCGGCACCTGCTTGCAGTGGGTCAATGAGTTCTGTCCGGCTTTGAAAGTGGGCACTCAAAAATGCCATTTTTACGTCAACCAACAGATTTTAAAATTAACTAATTGAAAAGATGAACAAATAAAAAATATCACAGAGTGGCTTTACGCGCTCTAGTCTCTATAAGGTAAACAGCAGTACGTATGGAACGTAAACATTAGCCGTCACTTAATAAAATCGAGGGATCGAACATGCTGAAATCAATCAATATCATGGCAGTTGCATGGGTGTTGGCCGGAGCAATCTCCACCAGTACCTACGCCGCCGACACACCAAAAGCTGAAGCGGCGGCACGCGGTCAGAGTATCGGCACCGCAACAGTTGCAGCGAGTGCTCCAATGCCATGCCCACCTGCAAATCGAGGGGCCAGCGCGACGGGAACCGCGCCTGGTACCGATCATGCCGCCTGCACAGCCGCCAAGAATAATGCGAGGGAGGCATTGCGTGCCCAAGTGCCTCAAACCTGCGCGGCTTACATCTCGTCAACCAAACCTTGCAAGGTCGTTAACTGACGCCGCCTGAAGTCCGCCGCATAACCTGCGGCGGCAACCAGGACCCTGAGTTCAGTAGACATGCCAGGGCGGGTCAATGTCAGTGGTTCTCACCGGCATCGCCCAAGAAGCCTCACAATTTCCTGGACTGCTGGTATGTCCGGAGTACTTCGCAACAGCACATCGTTCGAACACCATGGATAGGGCAGCCTGCTCGCCCACTGAAAGATTGAATTACCCAATTGACTGGGCAGGGTTTTCATTTCTTCAATCGTTATTGTGAGCTTCGAGATCAACCCAGCGTCATCTCGACAAACCCATTCATACTCGCCGAAACCTATCCGCACCGCCCCGGTACCTTTTTCTGACATACAGACGAGCCAACCGCAACGGAATGTGGCAACGTTGCCCGGCGGTGGCCCCAGGCAAAACGTATAGATATTTTCATAGCGTTGCGCGAACTGACTGACCAAAGTGGCTGATATGCCATCCAGGCCTTTCACTGTTGATGGAAAGGATATTTCATCGGTTTTAACATTCATCACAAGTTCTGCATCAGCAGCGAATGCACGACACATGAGATGCGGCCGGTTGCCATCTTTGGCAAGAATATAAGTCTCGATAGCGTGGGTGAGCGACATCACTTGGATTCCCTAAAACGAAGTTTGACTTCATCACGAGTGCTTGGTTATTTACGGACTTTAGCGGGTGAATGACGGCATTCTGGCCAACAGCATAAGCAGTATGAACGACAGAGCGGCTGCCACCAGGTTGTATAGCATTCCCGCCACGAAAGCCGCCGCGTACGGGCCGGCAAGGGGTAACCCGTCAGCCCTGGCATCCAGCGCCGTGGCGAACAGGATCCCGACTACAGCAACACCCAGCGCAGCACCGATTTGTTGTAGCGTCGATATCACACCGGAGGCCATACCCGCCTGAGTCTCCTCTACAAAGCCCAGCACCAGATTCAGAAGCGGAGTCATAACGAAACCTTGTCCAATCCCCACCAGGATCAAAACGGCGATCAAACGCACCGGCATCAACTCCGCATCTGCAAGGCTAACGTGTGCAATCAGCAATCCCAGGGCGCTCGCATAAACCAATGCCCCCATCGCGATAGCAGGCGTCCCCCAGCGAGCGATCAGGCGCGGGGCTGCCAATGAAGCCACGACGAAGCCGACGCTGCATGGAGCGAAGATGCTCCCCGCCATAAACGGATCAAGGCCTAAACCGGTTTGCATCAGTAGTGCGAAGCAAAGGAAAAAGGAACTGGACGTAGAGTAGATCAGCAACACCAGCACCGCACCCAGGGCAAAACGGCGCTGGGCCAGCAGGCGCATATCTACCAAAGGCTGATGTCCGGCACGGCGCTGCCTCTCTTCGTGGCGATAGAAAACTGCGAATAGCACCATCGCCGCAACCAGACACCACAATGTCCAAGCAGGCCAACCGTGCCCAGGCCCTTCGATCAGTGGCACCAGTAGCAAGGCCAGGGCGCTGCTGACCAACCCTACACCTCGCCAATCCAGCACCGGCGGTTGCGATGCACGGGATTCAGGAATGAACTTTGCGGCGACCATCGCGAATAGCCCTACTGGCACATTGACGAGGAAGATGGTGCGCCAGCCCAATCCAAACAGGTTTGCATGCACCAGCCAGCCTCCAAGTACCTGTCCCGCTATAGCCGCCAAACCAAGCGTCATACCTAGCAGGCCAAATGCCCGGCGGCTGTCCTCGCCACTGAAGTTGACGCGGATCGAGGCATACACTTGCGGGAACAATAGCGCCGCCGCCAGTCCTTGCAAGACACGAGCAGCAATGAGGAATCCGGCCGTAGGCGCCAGCCCGCACAAGCCAGATGCCACTGTGAACCCAGCCATGCCGACTACGAATAAACGCCGTCGTCCCAACAGATCGCCCAGACGCCCCCCGGTAATCAACAGTACCCCGAAGGCCAGCTCATAGCCTGCGACGATATAGCCGATCTGGGCGAAGCTGGCATCCAGACTGGTTTGCATGCTGGGAATCGCGACGTTGACCACGAACAGGTCAAAGATAGTGACGAAGCCTGCCAACAATAGGACATAAAGACCTAGCCACGCAGGCATCAGCGAGGTGCTCGTAGCCGTTGTGGTGAGTCGAGAACCAGAACTCATGGGTGTGCTCCAGACGTAGTGAAGCGCTGATTCTCAATTGAACTTTAACTAGTTACAATTTAACCATTTATACTATTACTAAAAACACCGGACTAAACAGTGCCGACCCTGAAGCGAACCCGCGAAGACCTTGCTGCCTTTCTACGTGCCCGTCGAGAACGGCTGGCCCCTGATGACGTTGGGTTACCTGGCGGGGGGCGTAGGCGGACTCCGGGGTTACGCAGGGAGGAAGTCGCTGCACTCGCCGGGGTGGGGCTAACCTGGTACACGTGGCTGGAACAAGGCCGTGACATTGGCGTATCCGCTTCGTTTCTGGACAGACTCGCACGCGTGCTGAAACTCGACGCGGTCGAGCGACGTCACTTGTTCCTGCTGGCCCATGAGCGGCCACCCGTCGAGCCGGGCAAGACGTGGTGCATGGTGCCGCCACTCGTGCGTCGCTTGATGGATGACTTGGCCCCGCATCCGGCTTTCGTACTTAACCTGCGCTGGGATGTGCTGGCCTTCAACGACCCCGCCAATCAACTGTTTGGGTTCGATGCCCACCCTTTGCCGCGACGCAATCTGCTTTGGCTATTGTTCACTGATCAGTTGATGCGCGAGCGTTTCGTTGGCTGGGCCGCACAGGCTCCGCAGATGCTGTCGAGCTTCCGCCGCGACTTTGCTCGCGCCACTTTGCAAGCGGATATTCACGCATTGGTGGACGAATTGGAGCACGTCTCGCCTGAGTTCAAGCACTGGTGGCGACAGCAGGAAGTCCATGCAGCGGGAAGTGATGCCTGCAGCCTGCTGGTTGATGGCGAAGTGGTACTCTTCGAGCACACGTCGTTGACCATCGACGCTGATCGGCATTTGCGGCTGGCGGTCTACGCTCGGCAACTGGACCCCGACCTGAATAGGAGCGATCCCGCTGCCTAGCTTGGGCGCAACAGCGCTCGCTGTAGGCCGCGAACGGCTGGATCGGATGAACCCGCAATTTATGATTGTGCGCTACGAGCGCATGATCGCCCTCACCCGGCATCAGGACCGACTTACCTTCAGCCCTTCAACTCACTGGCACGATTGCTCGCCGCATCGTCGTAGGCCACATACAGCGACTCGGCGATCTGGCTTTTGATGGCCTTGGTGGATTCCAGCCCCAACACAAACCCCTCGGCCTTGCCGCCGGCGCGATTGAGTTCTTCGTGGGTGGACGCGCCGGTGATGGCGTCGAGGAGTTTGGCGGCAACGGGCCCGACGCCTTTGGGCAGGGAGATTTGATCGATGGACATGGCGGTACCTTTAAAAAATGAACGGTAGCGCATAGACCACTGCCGGGACGGGCATGGTAGACCAGCTGGCAAAGAAAGGGGCTGCTTTGCGCCGAAAGTGGGTAAATACCTGCCCCTTTTTCTCAGTCACAGACAAATATTTACGCAGTTAGCCGTTTAGCTCGGCATCACGCCGGCAGCGTATGGCTTTCATCCATCAACTGCTTCAGCTCATGCCTTTCCAGCCATGGCCTGCGCCGGTGCAACATCCTATGACAGTTGGAACACACCAGAGCTAAATCCTCAAGATGAGTTTCTTCGCCGTCCTTGTGCAGCGAGCTGATAGGTTTGGTGTGATGTGCCTCAATAAAGCCAACGCCCACCTCTCCGTAAATTTTCTGAAAGTCCATACCACAGCACTCGCATATCAAGCGTCCATATTTGGTCAACGCTAACCGCTTTGCTTGACGAACGAGCTCCCCATTCCGCTCTCTCACGAAATGCAGCTTCTGCTTGAGCTTTCCTTCAGCGAAACCGTCACGTGTGCGGGGTTTATTTGGATCGAGAGCGTCCGATTTTTGTCTGCTATCAGCCAAAGCGAAGAGTTCGCCGATAAAATCATCAACCTCATTCGGTTCTGCTGGGACAGAAATTTTTACGACGTCTGACAGGAAAGATTCGATGAAGTAGCGCTTTCGCTCGACATTTTTATCGTCTCTTTTCCTGGGAGAATAACTCCAGCTTAAGGTGATCTCGTCCCCTTTACCCTCGGCCCTATGTATCTCCGCGACAGGGCCCGATCTAGACCGAGGGAAAATAACGACGTAGAAATTTCCATCTTCTCGCCAATCGATAAGTAACACCCATATCCCAACGCCTAGTTGATCTATGAACAGGAAGGCGCCTTCACACGGCTTCTCATCGGCCCACTGATGAAATTCGCTCAACTTGCCCGGGGCGTGAGAGCGCTCAAGTTTGTATCTATTTCCACCTGCGGCAGAGGACAGAAGACTAGAGATATTTTTCGCAATATGTCTTTCCACAACCGCTCCTAATTGGATAGTTAAATGACCAGGCTGTAGTGCTCCATGAGGCTGCCAGCCCCCGCTGAGCCGGCATTTACCATGTCTATCGCGGCGTTGCGGTAGTCCACAGCGGCCGCTTTAAGACCCAGGGAGCGGTTGAGCAGATCGGTTAGGCGCTAGGCATTTGCATCGTTCAGTTGGCCGCCTTGTCGAGCACGCTCAGGCAGCGCTGACGGAGAGTGTCATTTTAATCAGTCTATGATTGGCGAGGTCATGAAGGTTATCGACGCTAACGACTCAATCTTTAAGCTAACTGGGCGCGCAGGGACCCGTTACAGACACCTGCACCTTTGCTGCGGTAAGCGCCGCAAAGGTTACCGTCCAATACGTTCGCGAGCTCCACCGCTCCACATTTTGCGGCGACTGGCACTGACACTCACCGTCAATCAGCCGCCTGCGACAACGGCCGCGCCACCTGCTCCAACGCCTTGCGCTCCGCCGCCACGCCCCAGACCGCCTGCACCAAGGCCGCCGCGCACATCAACGCCGCCCCGATCAGATACCCCACGAACAAGCTCCCGCGCTGTTGCGTCTGTATCAACTGCCCGAACAAGGTCGGCCCGATGATCCCGCCCAACCCCGTGCCGAACGCATAGAACACTGCAATCGCCAGCGCACGTATTTCCAGTGGAAACGTCTCCGCCACGGTCAGGTACGCCGAACTCGCCGCTGCCGAGGCGAAGAAGAAAATCACCATCCACGCGATGGCTTGCTGGGTCACGTCGAACCAGCCTTGCTGGAACGCATAGCCACTGAGCGCCAGCAGCACGCCAGAGATTGCATAGGTGAAGCTGATCATGACGCGCCGGCCAATCACGTCAAACAACCGCCCCAGCAGCAGCGGCCCGCAGAAGTTGCCGAGGGCGAGCGGCAGGACGTACCAGCCGACGCGCTCGGCGGGCACGTCGTAGAAGTCAGTGAGCACCAGCGCGTAGGTGAAGAAGATGGCGTTGTAGAAGAATGCCTGGGCGGTGAGCAGCGTCATGCCGACCAGGGCACGACGGCGAAAGCTGACGAATAGCGTGTGGAAAATCTCCGCCAGCGGGGTGTGGTCGCGCGCGTGTAGGCGCAGGGCTGGGCCGCTGGCCGGCGCCAGTGCGTGGCCTTGTTCGCGCAGGCGCGTTTCGATGCCCTCGACAATGCGCCGCGCTTCTTCGTGCCGCCCGTGGATCAGCAACCAGCGCGGGCTTTCCGGTAACCACAGGCGCATCACCAGAATAATCAGGCCCAGCGCGGCACCGATGCCGAAGCACAGGCGCCAGCCGATGTCGCCGCCCACGATGTGCGGGTCGAGCAACACGATGGCGCCACCGGCACCCAGTGCGGCGCCCAGCCAGAACGTGCCGTTGATGGTCAGGTCGACCCAGCCGCGATAGCGCGCCGGGGTGAATTCCTGGATGGTCGAGTTGATCGCCGTGTATTCGCCGCCAATGCCCATGCCGGTCAGGAAGCGGAACAGCAGAAAGGTTTCCAGGTTGAATGAAAACGCCGTGGCCGCGGTGGCGCCCACGTAGAGCCACAAGGTGATGAAGAACAGCTTGCGCCGCCCCAGGCGGTCGGTGAGCCAGCCGAACAGCAGCGCACCCAGCACGGCGCCAGCGATATAGACGCCACCGGCGAGGCCAATGTCGAAGTTGCTCAGGTTCAGGCCAGCGCTGCTTTTCAGCGCCCCGGACACCGAGCCGGCCAGGGTCACTTCCAGCCCGTCGAGCAGCCAGGTGATACCCAGGGCAAACACCAGCAAGGTGTGGAAGCGACCCCAGGGCAAGCGGTCCAGGCGTGCGGGCAAGTCAGTCTCGAACAGCGCCCCCTGGGTGTCTGCGTGTGGTTGGGTCATGGTCACCTCCGTCCTTGTGCAGTGCCTCGTCAGTTATGAGTGAGCCTTTGGCGAGGGAGTTCAAAGTCGTCGCGACGAAGGGCGAGTGGGTTGGCTGCAAACAGCTATGCCCTTCTTTGTATGCAGGATCGTACAAGCGCGATGGCCTGCCGCTTGAGTAGTCTGAGGGCTCTTATTCATCAGAGGTTTCACCATGGCGCAGTCAAAACAACCTGTAAACCTGGCGCACAAAGCGGGGCTCATCGACCAACCATGGAGCCCCAGAGTCGTGGCCGAAATGAATGACTACCAGTTCAAGGTGGTGCGTATCCAGGGTGAATTCATCTGGCATGCCCATCCGGAAACCGACGAGGCATTTCTGGTGCTGGAAGGCACGCTGCGCATCGACCTGCCTGACGGCCCTGTCTACGTGGCTCCCGGCGAGCTGTACGTAGTGCCGCGTGGAGTCGAGCACAGGACCGCGGCCGAAGACGAAGCCAAGCTGATGATGATCGAACCGCGCGGCATCCTGAACACCGGGCATGAGGGTGGCGAGCGTACCGCCGAGAACGACCGGTGGATTTGAAACGCTGGGACGTCTGATCGTCCCCATGCTCTGCGTGGGGATGCCCCTTGGGACACTCCGCGTCAGGGCTGCTCCAACGCCACCGTCTTGACCGCCTGCCCTTGCTGACGCGAGGTAACCAGGCCAATAAAGGAAATCACCAACGCCAAGCCAATCGTCGAGGACACCTCGGTGCGGTGCTCCGGCGTCACCATCATCACTGCCAGCGCCGCGCAGATGAACGCGATCACCAGATAGGTCAGCCAGGGAAACAGCCACATGCGCAACGTCAGCTCGACGTTCTGCCTGATCAGCAACCGCCGCATGCGCAGTTGCGAGATGGCGATCACCAGGTATACCAGCAACGCGATGGCACCTGAACTGGCAAGCAGAAACTGGAACAGGCCCGCGGGCATGAAGTAACTCAACAGCGTCACCCCGGCTCCGATGATGGTGCTGGCAATCACCGCGGCCCTGGGCACGCCCGCCGCTGAAGTGATTTTGAGGGCGCGTGGCGCATCGCCGCGTTTACCCAGGGAGAACAGCATGCGCGACGAGATGTAGATCGAAGAGTTCATGCAACTGGCGACAGCGATCAGCACCACCACGTCGACCATGAACTTGGCGTTGGGGATGTTCATCAGCTCCAACGCACGCTGGTAAGAGCCCACGGACGCCAGCAGCGGGTCGTTCCACGGCACCACGGAGATGACGACCGAGATCGACAACAGGTAGAACACGCCGATGCGCCAGATCACCGAACGTGTGGCCCTGGCGATGTTCTGTGCCGGGTTGTTCGATTCGGCGGCGGCAATCGTCACCGCCTCGGTACCGATGAAACTGAACATGATCGTGATGAACGCCCCCACCACCGCCGACAGGCCATTGGGGGCAAAGCCGCCGTGCTCCTGCATCAGCCGGCTCAAGCCACTGGCTTCGCGATCAGGGATCCAGCCCATCAGCACACTGAAACCCAGGCCAATGAAACCGACGATGGCGATGACCTTGGCCATCGCGAACCAGAACTCGAACTCGCCATATTTGGCAACGCTGAACAGGTTGGTGATCACCAGCACAATGATCGACAGCAACGCGAACAACCAGGCATCGATCTGTGGAAACCACTGATTGAGCACATGCCCGGCGGCCAGCGCCTCGATCGGAATCACCAACACCCAGAACCACCAGTACAGCCAGCCGATGGTGAAGCCTGCCCAGCGGCCAATGGCCTGGTCGGCATAGGTAGAAAACGAACCGGTGTCCGGACGTGCCACGGCCATTTCGCCGAGCATGCGCATCACCAGCACCACCAGCAGGCCGGAGCACAGATACGCCAACAACACCGCCGGCCCCGCCGCCGCGATGGCGTGGCCGGAACCGACAAATAACCCCGCGCCAATGATGCCGGCGATGGACAACATGGTGACGTGGCGCGGCTTGAACCCTTGCGCCAGCTGACCGTTGGAACCGTTGCAGTTGAGGCTATTCATTGTTTTTGTTGTTCTCGGGCGACCAATGCCCACCACCTTAAGTGGGCTGGACACGGCCAAAGTAGCCTGAGCGCGCCATCATCGTGTCTGATCTCGACATTTGCCCGCACTCGTAGCGCGGGTTTCTCATGCCTTTAATGGATCATCTGCCACAACGACGCGCCAACCCCGGTAATGCTCTCCCCCGCAATCAAACCCGCCGCGGCGGTAATTGCAAAGCGCTCGGTCACACTGGGCCAACGACAACTGACCAACCAGGTGACCATGGCGCCCAGCGCCATCATCAGCGACACCGAGGCGGGCAACACAAACGCCAAGCCCAGGGCGGCCGCGCTGGGCAGGTAGCGGCTGCGATGGGCGGACAATGTGCTGTCGAGCACACCCAGCACTACGCCGATCACAGCTGCAATGCCGATGGCCCAGCGAATGCTCGGCGACAGTGAGTCCAGCCCGTGGGTCAGGGTTTGCGCCACGGCCTTCCAGGTGGCGACGGCCGGCGCCGGCCACTCTTCGGTGAGCAGCATGGTCTGTGGGTCCGGGATCAGCGCCAGGTAGGCGAACACACCGACGATGCTGCCAATAAAGATCCCCAGGATCTGCGCGATCACCTGCTTGTGGGGCGTGGCGCCAATCGCCTTGCCCACCTTGAAGTCGTTCATCAGGTCGGTGCATTGCCCGGCCGAACCGCCGGCCGTGTTGGCGCTCATCAGGTTGATCGGCACCTGCCCTGGCGCCGCGATGCCGAAACTCAGCTGGGACAGTTGCCCAATCGCACCAATCGGCGGTATGCCGGTGGCCCCCACCACCCGCGCCGCCACGGCGGCCAGGCAGATCGCCAAGGGAATGGTCAGCAGCGCCATCCACAGGTTGATGCCGAACAACAGCGCCTGCAGGCTCACCACCAACCCGATCGCCACGACAAAGCCTGCGGCTGGACCGGGTTTGGGAACCGTCCAGGCGGTGCCGCCGTCAGCCTGGGTGGAGCGATACAAGGCCCACAATCGAATTGCCAGGGATGCCAGGGTGGAGCACACCATCAGGCTCACCCCAGGCCACAGCAGCCATTCCACCAGCGCGGCGAACTGCGGGCCGCTGCTACCGGCCGGAATGCTCACCAGCCCCTGGGCCAACAACCATGGCCCCAGCCCGCCCCAGGCCAGCAACGCGCCGAGCAGCAAGGTCAGGCCCACGCGGATGCCGATGATGCCGCCAAACCCCAGCAACAGCAGCGAAGGGTCTGCGGTAAACGTCAGCCGCTCAAGCTGGGCGCTCGGCGACCAGCGCGGGAAGGCCCACAGGAACGTATCCACCCACTTGACCAACCCCGACAGCACGGCGGCGCTGAGCAGCACTTTCAAGCGTATCGCGGCTTCGCGCCCCTGGTTGTAGATATGCAGCAAGGTCTCCAGGGTGGCCATGCCTTCGGGAAACTTCAGCGCCTTGTCATTGAGCAATGACGGCCGCAGGTACCAGGCGATCCAGATGCCGAGGAAGCTCACCGAAAACACCCAGGCAATCATCGGGATCGCCTCCAGCTGGTTGCCCGTGAGCAAGGTGTAGGCCGGGATGGGCGCGACCAGCCCGCCGGAAATGATCGACGCGGCGGCCGAGGCGACGGTCTGGTTGATATTGCTTTCGTGTAGCGTCCACGGCAATGCAGCCGCCGAGCGCTTGGCCAAGCCCTGCCAGATCGCATAGCCGATCAGCAAGGCGATGATCGACATGTTGAACGACCAGCCGATCTTCAAGCCGGCGTACACATTGGACGGGGTCAGCAGGATGCCAAGCAGCACCCCGGTGATGACGGCTCGCCCGCTGAGCTCGCGCTCTACGGGGTTGGTTGACGAGATCGGATGCATGCAGATTCCTTTCGACCAGAAGACAGCGCCACTGGATAAGTGAACGCTGCCTGGCGCGAAGGTTCAGCCGCGCTTTACGCCGGTTTATTTGGCGAACGCATACTCGCCGCCCTGCTCCACCGCCTTGCGATACGCCGGTCGTTGCTGGAGTTTGCTTACCCAGGCCGCCAGGTTCGGATACGCCAGCAGCTTGCCCTGGGCCTTGGCAATCTCGCCGATAAAGCTCATCTGGATATCCGCACCGCTCAGTTCATCACCCACCAGGTAGGGGGTTTTGCCGAGTACGTCATTGAGGTAGCCGAGGTAGTTGGCCAGCTCCGATTCAATCCGTGGATGCAGCGGCGCGCCGGCCTCACCCAGGCGTCCGACGTAGAGGTTGAGCATCAGCGGCAGCATGGCCGAACCCTCGGCAAAATGCAGCCACTGCACGTATTGGTCGTAGGTGGCGCTGGCCGGGTCGGGTTGCAGTTGGCCGTTGCCGTGGCGGCGGATCAGGTAGTCGATGATGGCGGCCGATTCGATCAGCACGCGGGAGCCGTCCTCGATCACCGGCGACTTGCCCAGGGGGTGGATGGCCTTGAGCTCGGGTGGCGCGAGGTTGGTTTTCGGGTCGCGCTGGTAACGCTTGATCTCGTAAGGCAGGCCCAGTTCTTCAAGCAGCCAGAGGATGCGCTGGGACCGCGAGTTATTGAGATGGTGAACGGTAATCATAGGGGCAGCTCCGTTAGGGTAAAGGAGAAGACTACACGACGGCGGTAGAGTGCCCCTGAATCGACTTCAGTCCAATCGAAACCGCGCCGTGTTATCGCTCAACGCCCGACTGCCCTTGCTCAGGCTGTCGGCGGCCTGATTGACTGCGCGTGCGCCGTCGAGCAAGCGCCCGGCCGCCTGGTCCACCTGCTGGATGTTGCCGCTGACCTCATCCGCCGTGGTGGCCTGTTCTTCCACGGCGGCGGCGATTTGCGCCAGGGTGTCGGTGACGTTCTGCACGGCGCCGGCGATTTCGCCCAGGCGCGTGCCCAGGCCGGTGACGGATTCGGCATCGCTGAGCGCCTGCTCGCAGGCGGCGCCCATCAGGCTCACGGCCTGGCTGACCGTAGCGCGCAGGCTGTCCACGGTGCCGGCAATCTGTGCCGTGGAGGCCTGGGTGCGTTGCGACAGGCTGCGAACCTCGTCGGCGACCACGGCAAAGCCGCGACCCTGTTCACCGGCGCGGGCGGCCTCGATGGCCGCGTTGAGCGCCAGCAGGTTGGTCTGCTCGGCAATGCCGCGAATGGTGTCGACCACCGATTGAATCTGCTGGCCCTGTTGGCTGACTTGTTCCAGCGCGTTGGCGGTGTCGGTCAGGCGCTGGTTGAGTTGCTGAATGCTCGCTGTGGTGCGCTGGCTGTCGCGGCTGCTGTCTTCGGCGATACGCCGGGTCTGCTGGGCGCTGTCGGAAGCCTGCTCGCAGCTCTTGGCGACGCCCAGGGAAGTGGCGGCCAGTTGGGTCGCAGCAGCGGCAATCTGACTGATCTGGTGCTGCTGGTCTTCGACTTCGGTGAGGGTGCTGCCCGATTGCGCGTTGAGGGTGAGCACGGTGGCGCCCAATTGCTGGGTCTCATGGTTGACACCGAGCAGGCTGGCGCGCAATTGCACCACGGCAACGTTGAGCGCCGTGCTGATGGCAGCCAGCTCGTCGCGTCCCTCCACCGCCACTTCGACGCGCAGGTTGCCGTCGCGCAATGATTCGGCGAGGGTGGTGATGCCACTGGCGCTGCGGCGGATCGACGCTTGCAGGCAGATGAACAGGTACAACGCCGCCAGCGCCAGCAGGCTGAACGTCGCCGCCACCGGGATGAAGTGTTGCAGCGACCGTTCACGGTAGTAACTCAGGCGTGCATCGAGCGACTGCAGCGACTGGCTGCGCAACGCGCCCAAGGCCGCGAGCATGGCGTCGACGCTTTGGTCGAACGCGACGGTGTCGAGCTTGATGGTGCCGCCGAATACACCGTCGTCCAGGGTTTTCAGCTCGCTGTCCAGGCGTTGCAGGCTGGCTTCGTATTGCACCGTCCAAGGCTCCAGGCCTGGGTATTGCCTGGCTTTGAGCGCACCGGCCGCCTTGACCAACTGGTCGCGCGCATCACCGATACGGCCGCGCAGATCGCGCATCTGCAGGCGGCTTTGCAGGGTGAACTGGCCCGAGGCAATCGAGGATTGGCCGACGCTGGCCGTGCGCCCGATACGCTCGATCAAGTCCGGGGTGTGCTGGCTGGAAATCTGCATCAGCAGATAGGTTTCCAGCCACGGATCGAGGATCAGGCCGGCGTCCAGGGTGATCTGTTCACGCAAGGATTGCATCGCGGTCAGGGCGGCGGTGAAGCGGTCATAGCCATCCGGCCACCAGCCGACAGTGCGCAGGGCCTGGGTGTCCATGCCCTTTACGGCGGCCCGCAACGTGTCGAAGCGCGCCAGGGTGTCGGCGCTGGCGTTATGGGTTTTGAGCGTATCGCCCAGGGTTTGCAGGCCTTGCTGGATCAGCGGGCTGCCGGCATCCACTTTGTCCATCGCGGCCTGGGCGGCAGGGGTTGGAGTGTGCAGGATGTCCACGGCTTTCCAGCGGGCGGCCAGGTTGCGCTGGGCGCCCAGTTGCGCGTCGAGCCGGTCCAGCGCCAGCAGTTGGTGCACGCCGGACTGTTCACTGGAAATCACCGCGAGCTTGTCGTGGTAATCCTGGCCGATCATCCACAAGCTCCCGGCCAGCGGCAGCATGAACAAGAAAAACAGCACCTGGAACTTGCGGGCAAAACCGAACCGTCCAAGCAGACGGATACCCGGTGATAAAAGTCTTTGCATGCCCTGCAGCTCCCCTGAACGAACCCATACTTCATAGCCTGGAAATGACTAACGGCAAAATGCCATGTCATTGATTAGCTTGGCTCTAGCAAGATATGGGCCGTTGGATAGAAGCATCGGCGATGCGCGTTATGGTGCGCGTGAGCCGGCCAGCGGTGCGCGAAAATGGGGCGAAAGCACTCAGTGTCGGGCACGCCTTGTAACCGCCGGGGACAGAAGGGCTGACGGTGCAGACGCTCAGATGTAAAACTTCAGCCCAGCAATTGGGTAATCCATTGAATCTGTCGGCCAATCTCGTGCAGCTTTTCTTGCGGCACCGACTGCCTGGCCTTCTCGAAATTGGCCAACGTTTTCTGCTTCTTGCGCAGCAGGCGTTGCCATTTCGCCACGAACATCGGGCTGCGCATTTCCAGGTGCAGCGGCCCGAAGTACAGTTGCTCCTCGGTATAGGTCACCGGCCCGGTACACTCGGCGACAATGATTTCGTAGTAAAAGCGGTTCTCGTGCAGCAGCTCCTCATGCAGGATTCGGTAGCCGTTATCCATCAACCATTGGCGCAACGGTTGCTCACCGCCGTTGGGCTGCAGGATCAGGCGTTGCTGGCCGTTCAGTTGCGCCTTGCCGCTGTCGAGGATGTCGCGGATCGTCTCGCCGCCCATGCCGCACAGGCTGATGGCGGTGATGGCGTCGTCCGCCTCGATGGCGGCCAGGCCATTGGCCCGGCGTACCTGGATGCGCTGCTCCAGGCCGTTATCGCGCACGGTGCGCTGCGCCGCGTGAAAGGGCGTGGCCGCAACCTCCCCCGCCACTGCGTGCGCAATGACACCACGACGCATCAGCGCTACCGGCAGGTAAGCATGGTCCGAGCCGATATCGGCCAGGCGCGCGCCGGCCGGTACCAGGGCCGCCACGCGCTCCAGGCGCATGGACAAGGTGTGTTCGTTCAACGGTGGTTCCTTTTCATTCTCCGGAAAACCGGTCCCGGCTGTTGGTCAGATGCAGCACCATCGCCGCCCGCGCCGCGTCCGGGTCTTGGCGTTTGATCGCGTTGAAGATCGCCTCATGCTCCAGGTTCGCCAGTTGCCCCAGCTGGGTAAAATCCGCCCCGCCACGTTCTGCGCCCACCACCAGGGTACGCGGGATCATCGCAGTGCCCAGGTGCTGCATGATTTCGCTGAAAAACGTATTGCCGGTGGCCTCGGCGATCAGTTGGTGAAAGCGTTTGTCGTCTTCCACACAGCTGTCGTTGTTGGCGAGCGAAGCCTGGTAATCGTCCAGCGCCTGGCGCATATGAGCGAGTTGTACATCGTTACGGCGCAACGCGGCCAGCGCCACGGCTTGCACCTCCAGGCCCAGGCGCAGTTCGAGCATGTTGCGCACGCTGGCGACCGTGTCCACGTGCAGGCGCAGGCCTTGCTGAGGATGTTGCGCCAGCACGAAGGTGCCAATGCCGTGGCGCGTCTCCACCAGCCCGGACGCTTGCAGCTTGGAGATGGCTTCGCGCACCACCGTACGACTCACCCCATGCTCGAGCACGATGGTGGATTCGGACGGCAATTTTTCACCGGGCTTGAGCTGCCCCAGCAGGATGCGCTGGGTCAATGCGTCGACCACGCCCTGGGCCAGGTTGGTGGAGCGTTTGCGCACGGCGGGTGCGTTTTCAATGGGCATCGCTAGAGTCCACGGGGTTAGGCTGAGGGGAGCTTAACACCCTGCTTATGGGTAGTGCCGAGTTGATTCATAACAGCGCCAACTTGTATGACAACCAACCTTAAGCCTAAACACATCGCTTTCGACTTTCGAGCTTGTTTCGAACAGGCGCTACCTTGAGGACCCCTAAAATCCTCTGTAAACGCTGACAAATAACCAAAACGGCGTCCTACGCACGCTCTTAGAAGAACAAATACACTCACCACCGCATTGCAGTTTCCAAAACACCACTTGTATGATGTCTGGCAACAAAACACGCAAACCCGCATAAAAACAAATCAGGGGGAGTTTTGAATTGTGAACAATTCAAGCCATGCATCTGCCGCACCACAAACTGATTCGGTGCTCACCCGCGCCGTGAGCAAAGTGAAGGGCCATGTGCTCCCACTGTTCGTGATCATGTTCATCCTCAACTACATCGACCGGGTCAACATCGGCTTCGTGCGCACGCACATGGAGCATGACCTGGGTATCGGCGCGGCGGCCTATGGCTTCGGCGCCGGGCTGTTTTTCATTGGCTACGCCATCTTCGAAGTGCCGTCCAATATGCTGCTGCAGAAAGTCGGCGCGCGCATCTGGCTGACCCGCATCATGTTCACCTGGGGCATCGTCGCCACGATGATGGCGTTCATCCAGAACGAAACCCACTTCTACATCCTGCGCTTCCTGCTGGGCGTGGCTGAAGCGGGCTTCTTTCCGGGGGTGATCTACTACTTCACACGTTGGCTGCCTGGGGTGGAACGCGGCAAAGCCATTGCGATCTTCCTCAGCGGCTCGGCGGTTGCTTCACTGATTTCCGGCCCGTTGTCGGGTGCGCTGTTGCAGATCGAAGGTTTCGGCTTTCACGGCTGGCAATGGATGTTCGCCATCGAAGGCCTGGCCTCGGTGGCGCTGGGCTTCTTCGTATGGTTCTGGCTGGACTCCAAGCCCCACGACGCCAAGTGGCTGAGCCGCGAGGAACAGGACGCGCTGGTGGAGGCTATCGACCAGGAACAGCGTGATCGCGAAGCCCTGACCACGGTCAAGCCAACCCTCGGCAAGCTGCTCAAGGACCGGCAGATCCTGCTGTTCTGCGCCTTGTATTTCTGCATCCAGCTGACGATTTACGCAGCGACGTTCTGGCTGCCGAGCATCATCAAGAAAATGGGAGACCTGAGCGATGTGCAGGTCGGTTTTTTCAACTCGATTCCCTGGCTGATCTCGATCATCGCCATGTACGCCTTCGCCTCGCTGTCGGGCAAGTTCAAGTTCCAGCAGGCGTGGGTTGCTGCTGCGCTGTTGATTGCTGCCGTCGGTATGTTCATGTCCACCACGGGCGAGCCGATCTTTGCCTTCGTGGCGATCTGCTTTGCCGCCATCGGTTTCAAGTCCGCCTCTTCGCTGTTCTGGCCAATCCCCCAGGGCTATCTGGATGTGCGCATCGCCGCCGCGGTGATCGCCCTGATCAATTCCATCGGCAACCTGGGCGGCTTTGTCGCACCAACCACGTTCGGCTTCCTGGAGCAAACCACCGGCTCGATCCAGGGCGGGCTTTACGGCCTGGCCGGTACCTCGGTGCTGGCGGCGATCCTGGTGTTTTTTGCCAAGACTTCACCTTCTGCCGTGCTGACCTCATCTGCCGCCACGCCAACGCGCGCCGCCATCAGCAAACCTCTTTAAGTCAATCAGGACCTTGCCATGACCACTCCTATCGTTACCGACTTCCAAGTCATCCCCGTCGCCGGCCACGACAGCATGCTGTTGAACCTGAGCGGCGCCCACGGGCCTTTTTTTACTCGCAATATCGTGATTCTCAAGGACAGCAGCGGCCATACCGGCGTAGGTGAAGTGCCCGGCGGCGAACGCATTCGCCAAACCCTGGAAGACGCGCGCAGCCTGGTGGTCGGCCAGCCGATCGGGCAGTACCAGCGCATCCTCAACCAAATGCGCACCACCTTCGCCTCACGGGATGCAGCGGGTCGTGGGCTGCAAACCTTTGACCTGCGCATCACCATTCATGCCGTGACCGCGATGGAGGCCGCCCTGCTCGACTTGCTCGGCCAGTTCCTCGAAGTGCCGGTGGCTGCCCTGCTCGGTGAAGGCCAGCAACGCGATGCGGTGAAAATGCTCGGTTACCTGTTCTACGTCGGCGACCGCAGCGCCACCGACCTGGCCTATCGCAACGAGGCCGACGCCGACGACGACTGGTTCCGCCTGCGCCATGAACAAGCCCTGACCGCCGACGCCGTGGTGCGCCTGGCCGAAGCCGCCAAAGCGAAATACGGTTTCAATGACTTCAAGCTCAAGGGCGGCGTACTGAGTGGCGATGAGGAAATCGAAGCCGTCACGGCCCTTGCCGAGCGCTTTCCGGATGCGCGCATCACCCTCGACCCGAACGGCGCCTGGTCACTCAAGGAAGCGATCCGCCTGTGCCGCGACCAGCATCATGTGCTCGCCTATGCCGAAGACCCCTGCGGTGCGGAAAACGGTTACTCGGGCCGCGAAGTCATGGCTGAATTCCGTCGTGCCACGGGCCTGAAAACTGCCACCAACATGATCGCCACCGACTGGCGCGAAATGGGCCATGCTATCCAGCTGCAATCGGTGGACATCCCCCTCGCCGATCCGCACTTCTGGACGATGCAAGGCTCAGTGCGCGTGGCGCAGATGTGCAACGAGTGGGGCCTGACCTGGGGTTCACACTCCAACAACCATTTCGATATTTCCCTGGCGATGTTCACCCAGGTGGCGGCCGCCGCACCGGGAGACATCACGGCCATCGACACCCACTGGATCTGGCAGGACGGCCAACGCCTGACCAAGGCGCCACTGCAGATTGAGGGCGGCTACGTGAAGGTGCCCGCCAAGCCTGGCCTCGGGGTGGATATCGACATGGACGCCGTGGCCCACGCCCACGAGTTATACAAAGGCATGGGGCTGGGGGCGCGGGATGACAGCGTGGCGATGCAGTTCCTGATTCCGGGCTGGAGCTTCGACAACAAGCGTCCTTGCCTGGTGCGGTAGGGCGGGATCTGGGAGCCATCGCAGCCTCGCAGGGCTCCCGCAGTCAGTGTCGTGGTCGCTTATTTGCCAGCGGCCACGGGTTTTGGCTGCGACGCTTTCTTGCGCGCAATCGGCCGCACGGTCAGCTCCACGCCCAACGCCGCCATTAACTTCTGGATCGTCTCATAGCGCGTTTTAGAGCCGCCCCTGAGGGTTTTATAAAGGCTCTCCCGATTGACGCCCGCAGCCTCGGCCACTTTGTTCACGCCTTGGGCCTTGGCCACTTCGGCAAGGGCTTTCATGAGTTAGCGCTTGTTTCACTCGCGTTCAAAGTGCCCGATCAAACAACGGCGTCACGTCATACCGCTGCTTGAGCATCTGCGCATCCACCAGAAAATCCGCCGTGGCCTGGGCTTCGCTGATGATCGTCGGCGAGATCGGCAGCACTTTGATCGCGTCGCGCTTGAACCACACCTTGGCGATGTCCGGCGCGGACTGGTTGGCCCTGGACCAGGCCTCGGCGTACTCGTCGACGTGGCTGCTGCTCCAGACACGGGCGCGGGTCAGGCGTGCGACAAAGTCCCTGATGATCGCGCCTTTCTGCGCCAGTGCCGGTTCATACGCGACGATATAGGTGGGCGCGCTCATCAGGCCCTTGGCATTGCGGATCAGCGTGCTGCCCTCTTTCTCCTGCAGCGACACATAGGGCTCCCAGGTGCCGAACGCATCGATATCGCCTTGGGTCAGGGCCAGGCTGGCTTCGGCAGGCAGCAGGTATTTGAAGTTGACGCTGCTGCGCGGCACACCGGCTTCGTCCAGGGCTTTGTAGGCCAGTTGCTGGCTCCATGAGCCGTTCCAGATGGCGACTGTCTTGCCTTTGAGATCGGCCACCGAATGAATGCCCTTGCGCGCCACGATACCCACGCCGTCGAGGCTGGTCTGGGTGCTGGCGACCACCTTCACCGGCGCGCCATTGGCGGCGAGGCTGATCACCGGCGTGTCGCCGACGATGCCTACGTCCAGCGCGCCGCTCGCCACCGCCGAGGCCACCGGGGAGCCGGTGTTGAAGCGTTTGAAGTCGATGGTGTACGGCAAGTCTTTGAGCTCGCCCGACAGCTCGAGCACGATACGGTTGGAGAAGAACTGGTCACCCACGGTGAGGGTCAGCGGCTGCGCCGCCCAGGCCGAAGGGCCGTACAGCGCGACCGAAGCCAGGCTCAATAGAGAAAGCAGTGTTCGACGCTTGATCATGCAATTACCCACGGGACAGTTGGTTGGTTCAACCATCTGTGAGCATGCAGTCTGGTCGTTTGGCGTAGAAGCTAACGCAATAAAAGCGCGAGGTTTAATACTGTTGCGCACTATCCATAGAACTGGCGCGTAGCGGCCTAGCTGCTTTTCGTATTAAAAACTTCGGCGCCCCTGGGTTAGGGTGGCGTCACCAGACCACTGGACCCCTGCACCTGAGCCACTTTCAGCAAGGTCCATCGCATGTCGACTCCCGCTTCGAATATCTGGGGCACCGCGCCCTCCGCCCGTTACGAACAACTGGCCGCACCGTTTCGCCCGCTCTTTGCGCAGGTCCTCGCCCAGGCGGCCGAAGCGGATCAATCCCGCGCCAGCCTGGCCGCCGTCATCCAGCAACTGAACGCACTCGGCCTGCCGCGCTGGCGCCTGCCACAAAGCTATGGCGGCCATGGCGCGACGCTGGTTGAACTGTTCACGCTGCTGGCCGAGCTGTCCGCGGCCGACTCCAACATCACCCAAGCCTTACGTGGGCACTTTGGTTTCTGCGAGGACGTGCTCAGCGCCAAAGACCTGGCCTGGCGCGCCAGATGGCTCGACCGCCTGAGCCAGGGCGCCCTGCTCTCGCCCGGCAGCACCGAGGTGGGCAGCCAGGCCCGTGGCGATTTCGAGACCCGCCTCTACCGTGATCAAGCCGGTGCATTGCGCATCAGCGGCAAAAAGTACTACACCACCGGCGCGCTCTACAGCGACCTGATCAGCACCATCGCCACCTTTGAAGACGGCAAGACCTACAGCGTGGTGGTCGACCTCAAGGCGCCCGGTGTGCAGATCATCGATGACTGGAACGGCTTCGGCCAGCGCCTCACCGCCAGCGGCACCTGTGTTTTCGACAATGCATTGGTGGAGGACGACCTGCGCCCCACTGATCAGCGCTTCGGCCACGGCCAATCGTTCTACCAGCTGTACCACCTGAGCACTCTTGCCGGCATCGCCCGCTGTGCCGCGTTGAGCGGTGCAGAAGAACTGCGCAAGCGTGCGCGGACCTTCACCACCGGCAACGCCGATGTCGCGAGTCGCGATGTGCAGTTGCTGCAAGTGATCGGCGAAGTCGCGAGCCAGGCCTATGCCGCCCACGCCATCACCCAGCAAGCGGCGCAGCGGCTGGAACACACCGCGCAAGCGGTGATCGTCGCGCAGCAGGCGCTGCAGGATGACGACCCAGAGGTGGCACTGGCCGAGCTGGAAGTGTGCCTGGCGGTGAATCCGGTGGTGGATGCGACGCTCGCCGCGACCACCGCGCTGTTCGATGCCCTCGGCGCGAGTGCCACCGCCAGCGACAAGGCGCTGGACCGGTTGTGGCGCAATGCGCGCACCTTGGCAAATCACAATCCGCGGGTGTACAAGTCGCGGATTGTCGGCGATTACCTGGTTCATGGCGTGCTGCCACCGGGGCAATGGCGGGTGGGCGTGGCATCGTGATTGCCAACTGAGCGAGCACGCATCGCATATGAGAAGGGGCAAGCCCTACTGCCCACAAGTCGTTAAAGCGCATATCGTACCTGTGGCGAGGGAGCTTGCTCCCGTTGGGCCGCGAAGCGACCCCAGACAATGGGACTGCTGCGCAGTCCAACGGGAGCAAGCTCCCTCGCCACAGGTTATTTCTCGCTTTCTTCACATGAACCGGAGACTTTTCATGAGTTCACCAGAGATCAGCAGGTTTATCACCCAATGGCCCTCACTTGGCCTGGCTCCCTCAGCAGCCTGGCAGGTCACCCAGGACTGCGAAAACCAAGTACTCACGCTGCTTTCGCGCCTTGGCTCCGGCTACCACCGCCACGGCAACTGCGCTATTCACGAAAGTGCGATTGTCGAGGAAGGTGCCGTGCTGAAGGGCCCGATCATTATCGGCGAAGGGTCATTCGTGGCCGCAGGTGCGTACCTGCGTGGAGGCGTCTACCTGGGCAGCCATTGCATTGTGGGGCCCAGCTGTGAACTGAAAAGCAGCTTCATGCTGGATGGCAGCAAGTTGGCGCACTTCAATTTTGTCGGCGACTCGCTGATGGGTGAAGGCGTGAATATCGAGGCCGGGGCAATCATCGCCAACTATCGCAACGAGCTCAATGGCGCGGCGATCAGGATCCGCCATGGGGCCAGCGTGATAGAGACCGGCGTGAACAAGTTCGGTGCCTTGGTGGGCGACGGCAGCAAAATTGGCGCCAATGCAGTGATCGCTCCCGGTGCGCTCTTGCAACCCAACAGCCAGGTGCCACGTTTGGGGCTGGTTGACCAGTTCGCCTACGATTGAGCAACCTGCTGGGAAAGGGCAGCACATTACCAAAACGGATGGTTCCAGCTATGCTGCGCCCTCACTTCAAGGACGATAAAAACAGTGAAAGCCACCCTCGCCGCCCTGTGCCTGATTTGCCTGACGGGTCCCGCCTTCGCCGGCGACAGCCCTGTGGGTTTCAAGACCACCACCTTGTCCGATGCGCACAACGAGCGCCCACTGGAGATGGTCGTCTGGTACCCCACGACCACAAACGCCACACCACAGCTGATCCGAGACGACGCGGTGTTCGTCGGCGCCCACGCCGTGCCCGATGCACCGCCGGCCGAGGGTGAACATCCGCTGCTGGTGCTTTCCCACGGCTACCGCGGCAACTGGGGCAATCAGGCGTGGCTGGCCAGCGCTCTGGCCCGTCAGGGCTATATCGTGGCGGCCGTCAATCATCCGGGCAGCACGACTAAAGACCGCAGCCCCAAAGCCGCCGCGCAATTGTCGCAACGGCCCGCAGACCTGAGTCGCGTGATCGACTCGGTGCTCGCACAACCCGCGCAGTTCGGCGCAGTGGCGCAAAACCGTATTGCGCTGGCGGGCCACTCCCTCGGCGGCTGGACCGTGCTGGAAAGCGCGGGGGCGCGCTTCGATCCCGAGCGTTTTGCCAAGGATTGCGGCATCCATCCGCAACTGAGCAGCTGCAGGGTTTACCAGCAAATGAACCCCGCCGGTGCACCGGGTGGCGAAGCGCAATTGGCTGCGGACCTGCGCGACAAGCGTGTCAGTGCAGTGGTGTCCCTGGACATTGGCTTGTCACGCGGTTTTGCCGATGCGAGCCTGGCGGCGCTGCCGGTGCCCGTGCTGGTGATCGCCGCTGGGGCGCCGTCTGAAGATCTGCCTGCGCAGCTCGAATCTGCCGACCTGGCCAAACGGCTCCCCAAGGCTTCAACGCACTATGTTGAGATCAGCGATGCGAGCCACTTCAGCTTTATGGCGCAGTGCAAGCCAGGCGCAGCGGCAATGCTCGACGAGGATGCGCCTGGCGACGGCATCATTTGCCAGGATGGCGACGGCGCGCGGCCACGGGCGGTGATTCAGCAGCAGGTCATCGGGCTGATCACCGAGTTTCTGCCACGCTGATGGGCCAGGCTTTTGAAGCTGATATCATCCGCGCCCTCACCCACCAGGCTAGCACCCATGAACCGCCAGAAAAAACTCCAGCAGCTCTTCAAGGCCAAAGCTAAAAAGGCCAGCGCCAAACTGGCGCCGAAAAGCAAAGATAAATACGTCAGCAAGGCCGACCGCGTTAAGCTGGCGGCCGAGGCCGACCCAGCGCCGGTTACGTCACCCGAGACGCCTGCTGAATAAGGCGCATCGCTGAAGGCGTGCCGGCCTCGTATTTGCTCCAGATACGCCGCAGATGGCGGGCCGAACCAAAGCCTGCGCGCTCGGCGACGGTTTCGATATCCAGGCTCGACTCGACCAGCAGTTCGCGGGCCACGGCCAGGCGCAGGCGATGCAGATAATCCAGCGGGCTGATGCCGACATGCTCGTGGAACAGCCGCGCCAGATGGCGGCTGCCGGTGCAGGCCAAGTCCGCCATGCGGGTGACGGTCCAGGCTTCACAGGGGGCGCAGGCAACGGCGTCCTGCACGCGGTGGACGGCCGGGTGCAGGTGATTACGTCCGGTTATCCATGGCGATAGCTGCGGGTCACTGCCGCTGCGGCGCAAGTACACCACCATGTCCCGCGCCACGGCGCACGCCAGCCTGGGCCCGGCGCGCTCGGCGACCAGGTGCAGCATCATATCGATGCCGGCGGTGATCCCGGCACTGCAACTGACCGGACCGTCGGTGACGTAAAGGCGGTTTTCCAGGACCCGGGCCTTCGGCGCAAGCGCCTGAAGAGCGGCACACAGTGCGTGGTGCGTGGTGCATTGGCGCCCGTCGAGCAGCCCGGCGCGGGCGGCCGTCAACGCGCCGGCGCACACGCATATCAACCGTTCGCCAGACGGCGCGAATACATCCTGCAGCCACTGCACCAGGCTGTCGCTGGCTGATTCGAAGGCTTGCTGGCGTGCTTTGTCCACCTTCATGCTGGAGCCGACCAACACCACCAAGGTGCCGGGGGCCAGGCTGGTCGGCAAGGGCGCCAGGCCTGTCAACGGCAAGCCGATGGAGCTGTGCAGGGATTGCACCGGGCTGACGTATTGCAGCTCGAAAGCCACCGCCGCAGGGTCATCGACCTGGGCGGCCAGGCGCAGCACTTCGGCAGGGCCCGCCAGGTCGAGCATCAGCACATTGGGCAACAGCACGAACAGCACCGGCACGCTCATCGGTTCACCCCGCCAGTGCCTGGTCGACGGTGACGATGCGCGCAAACCGATCTTCCAGGACCAGCTCCGTTCGCTCGCGAATCTGCGCCGGGGTATAGACGCGGCCGCTGCGTGCGTGGGTCATAGGGAACGTCAGCGTGGCCTCACTGACGAAGTCGACGTTAAAACCGCTGTCCGAGGCCTGCCGCGTCGTGGTTTCACAGCACTGCTCGGTGCGGATACCACTGATGATCAGCGTGGTGACGCCCATCTGTGTGAGGCGCGCGGCCAGTTCCGTACCGGCCAAAGCGCTGTGCAAGCGCTTATGGATGACCAACTGCGGGTCGATCGACAGTTCGCTCAATGCCCTGACGTTACCCGATGCCATCGAAAAGTGCCCCTGGTCTTCCACATGAAACACTTGTACCACCGGGATGCCTTGCTGAACACAACCGTCGATGAGCGCCTGCTGGTTTGCTAGGTAATCCGGCAGGTCATTTTCGGACCAGTAGGGTGCATGACGAAAGGAATGTTGGGCGTCGATCACGATCAGGGCTTTGCGGCTCATGGGTGGTCCTTCCTGGCTTGGGGTGCGATAAATGATGCAAGCCATGGTAAGGGCCGGGCCGCATGCGCAACAGGCGCAAGGCGGACCGACTCAGGACGGATTCGGACATACGACCTTCGCCGCTCGCTCAGCACCCATTCAAGGCCACCTGGGGCCGTTCGCCAGCGAAGAAAAACGGCCGCAGGCGCACGCCCACGCTATTGCCGATAAACGCTGCCACCAGCCACAGCCAGCCATGCAGGCTGCCCGAGGCGATCCCGCTGAAGTAGGCGCCGATGTTGCAGCCATAGGCCAGGCGCGAACCATAACCGAGCAACAGACCGCCGATGACCGCCGCGATCAACGAGCGCGCCGGAATCTTCAGGCTCGGTGCGAAACGCCCGGCCAGGCCTGCGGCCAACAACGCGCCGAGTACAATGCCGATGTCCATGACGCTGGTGATGTCTTCCCAAACCGGCGCGGCCAGGGCCTTGGCGTTGCCCGGCATTTGCCAGAATGCCCAACTGGCCACGTCCACACCCAGCCCACTCGCCACCTTGGCGCCCCACAGCGCGAACGCGGAAGTAATGCCCCATGGCCGCCCGGCCAGGGCCAGCGTGGCATAGTTGAGCAAGGCCAGGCCAATCGCGCCCCACACCAGTGGCCAAGGCCCGCGCAGGAAGCGGCGCAGGCCTTGATGCTCGCTGCTCACGCCGACTTCAAGCTGGCCGTGGCGGCCCTTCTCCAGGCGCACGGTCACCAGCGCAATGATCGCGAACACCGCCAGGCTCAGAACCAACGCCGGCAGTACGCCGAAGCTTTTGACGATTGAAACGGGCGCAAATGACGGCAAGGCAAACCACCAGTCAACATGATGGGTGGCGATCAACGAGCCGCAGATAAAGAACAACAAAGTCACCAGCATCCGCGCATTACCGCCGCCCACGGTGAACAGCGTGCCCGACGCACAACCACCGCCCAACTGCATGCCGATACCGAAGATAAACGCCCCGAATACCACCGACACCCCCGCCGGCGCCACCAGCCCGACCACCGGCTGGCCGAACAAGGTACCCGCCCCCAGCGCCGGGAAAAACAGCAACACCGCCACCGCCAGCATCACCATCTGCGCCCGCAACCCGGCGCCACGCCGATCCTTGATAAACACCCGCCAGGCCGAGGTAAAACCAAAGGCGGCGTGGTACAGCGTCAAGCCCAGGGCGGCGCCGACGATCAACAGCAGAACCTGGCGGATACCCACCGTGTTTTGCAGGAACAGGGCGCCCGCCACCAGAACGATAAAGGCCACCAGGGGCGCGAGCGGCTTGCGCGCCGGAGTCAGGGATAGGGAGGTGCTCATGGGGATCTCAATGTGTTTGAAGGTGGCCAGTATAAACCCAGCGTGATTGCGACCGACTTAGTCAGTATGTTTGGAGATACCAGACGGCTTAGCCAGCCAAACTCGTGACTCGTGACAGACAACAACCGACCGTACAGCAGCTAGCGCCCTCTCCCACCAATGAGAACTTTTTATCGAGGATTAATCAGCGATCTCAGTACATGGTCTTGCCAGGCACCAGCAATTTTTAGATAGGCTCGTGCGTAGCCCTCCCTTTCAAACCCCAAGGACTGCAGAAGGCGCTCGCTTCGCACATTGCTCGGCAAATGGTTGGCCATAATCCGATGCAGGCCGACTTGCTCAAAGCAGTAACTGTTGGTGATTTGAAGTGTTTTCCTCATCAAACCTCTGCCTTGGGCAACCTCTGCCAATGAAAAGCCGAGGTTGCATGCTTGAAAAACGCCCCTCACGATATTCGTGTAGTTACACCGCCCCAGAAGCTCTCCACTCTCAGGTTCCAGCAGGAGAAAAAAAACGGACTCCGCGGCTTGCATACTTTCAAGCTGCTCCTGGACCCTCGCCCTAGCGCTCTCAACGGTGAAGTACTGCTCATCTCTTAGCGGTTCCCAGCGTTGCAAGTGGCCACGATTCGCTTTTTCGTAGCGGTTGATCAACTCACAATCGTCACTCGTTAATGCTCGAAGAAAAAATCCTTCCCCTGAGTATTCCATACGCCCTCCAAACCCATTCATGACTGAGTTTAACGAATCGAAGGCGTAAAGGTGGCATCACGAATTGCGCCATGCATCTAGATGGCTTGGTCAAATCCAAGGCAAAAAAAAGCCTGCATCGCTGCAGGCTTTTCTCTATCTGGCTCCACGACCTGGACTCGAACCAGGGACCCAATGATTAACAGTCATTTGCTAGCTGTTAGGCGCATCGGGGCCACGGCGAAATGTGGCTAATAGATAGTGTGCTGCATAGCGTGAGCCGCACGAATGCGTCACGTCAGGAAAGTTAGTAGGGTTCGGCCGGCTTGTCAAAGCAGAGGAAATCAATGATCTGTAGGAAAGGAGACGGGCATAGTCAGCTACCGGGAAACCCCCAGCGCCAAGAAAGTTAATCGAGTGCGACTTAAGCCAACTCATACTTATAAGAAAATTACACACTTCAGGTGCAGCAATCTAGTGCACAATCGTCAATATAGATGACGCCATAAACCGCCCCGGCCACCCCACTTTTTATCATCACTAAAAATATCACAACCAACAAAAGCAAATACTTTCCCCCGAAAAAACTTTCAAAGCTTATATTTATAAATCAAAGCATCTAAATCACCAGCCCTCTCAGGGTATTTAACCCCAAGCGCAAGCATAGATTCCTTCATGGCTTCCTTAACCGTCTGAACACTATACGCTCGACAATAAGGGAAAATACCACACATATTCTGATCTGCCGAGAAAATGTAATGTCCAGAACAGGCATCCGGTTCGTATTCAAACTCCCAGCCCGGGTCACCAGAAAGCCCTTCGCGACGCATAAACATCCTCTGCAAAAGCCCTTCTAAGTCCCCCTCAGAATATGCACCGACAGCAAACCAAAGGACCCAATACAACAGATCCTCACTATTTCCCGGCAATTCGCCCCACTTCATTTAACAACTCCCGTTGGGAATGCGGAATGACCTTTACTGCGAGAAGGCTCCATGAACCATCCGCCGCATCAAAGTAGGCTTTTCCGAAGTACTGTGCGTTAATTTCGCATGACTAATTTGCGGTAAAATAAACATCAAAAAACAGCGCTAAATCCAGATCCGCCAAAGCGCGCACTTCCTCGGACCAAAGTACTAGACCGCTATACCCTAACAAAGAAAATCACACACATTTCAAGGTAACTTTAACACCATCCATCTCTTGACTTTTCCCTGGAGATTCACGGTACGGATAAAGATTTTACGGGCAGTGGTTACTCTTCACCGTCAACCTATTTCCTATTTAAGCTGATTCGCCCCCCGTCAGAGTCCAACCTGACACTCCTTTTGCACCAAAAAATAAAGAATTTAATTATTTTTTAGTTGCCTGACCGGTTGGTTTCTGCGGCAGATCCGAGGCGCGATTCTGGAATATAGAGCCGTCGTTTCGATGAGAGAAAGATCCACCTGACTCTATCCGATCCAAGGTTGGGCCAAGATCAACTGTGCCTTGGAGAACCTGACCAGTTTTTTGATCAACAACCTTGATGCCATCGATGAAGCGAGTGGTGTCTTTTGCACCTACTCAGGAATGATTTGCAACTCACTCCATAGTGGTTTCAGCCCTAGACTTTCCATATAAGTCCCATAGTCGAAAAAGCCCCTAACCCCAATGTCTTTGTATAAAAACCATGAGGCCTCGCACTCTTGACATACGAACAAGCAAGTGCCGTCAGCTATGATTTTAGCCTTGACAATATCTCCCTGCTCACACCTTGGTCACAACATATAACACTTCTCTATTTGACAGGGTAGGCGGTAATGACCTGACAGGTCCCAAGCCGAACAATAATTTTAATACTCGTTCTCCCGATGTACCGATCGCTCGGCCCATTGGGACAACATATACACCAGGATTACCTATTACAGGACTACCTTTCTTGAGCCATGCTTCATCGACAGCACCTAAAATCTCTTTTCTGTCCATACTAAAGACGCTATGTGTTGTCTTGGCCGGATTGGGCTCCGCATGCTCTAAAACATGCAAAACTCTGTTTCCTTGAACCGATCCTTGTCCATAGTCTAGGCCAGCTGGAGTTGTCCAAGTCCGGGTAGCCTTGTCAAACCTTAGCTCTACTGCACCACCTGTCGCTTTTGCACCAACAAATCACGAAGCAAATAAACAGCCGTTTTCATCTATCCAAATTACGCCTGGAATTTCATAAAAATACAGCGTGAGTGCTTCGTCACTTTCACTCACAACACCTTCCGGCCACTTATCTTTCAAGTAAGACACGATCTGCTTCGCATCCAACCCCCAGTGAGACTCTTCATCATTAATCGAAAATCTGGGGTGCGGATTATCCGAAGAAATATAGCAATCCGCATTTGGCGCGACAAATTTTATTTTTCCAGTAACAAGCAGATATTCGACCAATGAAAAAAAAGCATCTTTTTGCTGAGAGAATGATAGCTCAGGATTCCATGAACCAATGGCACTGAAAAGAGCCGATATCCACAGACCAAATGAATCACGCACTATTTTTTCAACAAACTTAATATCCATTATGGATTTCCAATCAGGAATTTTATTTCTGGATTATACGTTGTGCCTGTGGCGGCTTTAGGCACATCAATAGTCCAGGCTGGACCAGTCTGACCAGATAAAGAGGAAAAATTCCGAAGCGTGAAATTTCCTTCAGGTGTATTAACAACATATATCCCCTTTCCCAGGAATAGTACGAGGAGAAGGCAAGTCTGTCGAGCCTGTCAATTCCGAAAAATACTGCTTAACTTCCACATCTGTTGCACCAGAAAATATTTTTGCATTTCCTGTGTTTGGAACCTCAATGAGCGAGCGGTCTCCAATTTGAATACCGCTCCTAGTACTGGAAGAGCTAAACAGCTCCGTTATTTCGGTACTGCGGCTTATGCTTGGAATGCCTTTTGCACCATCAAATTATCGGAGCAAAAACCTCTCTCTTAGTTTTTCCACAACTCGGCTCATTGCTACAAGCGGGTCGACACCATCCTGAGAGTAAATACTGCACGAAGCCATATCTTCCGGATAATCAAAGTCCGCATAGACTTCCTGAAGTCTATTTATTTTGTTTTCGTCACTGTCATTCGACGTGTCAATACAAAGTAGAAAAGCCAAACGCCACTTTTCAATTTCGGCAAGAAGATTCGTCATCTCCATTTGTCTTGAGACAACCTCAAGAAGTTCTTCATCGCTTAAATATTCGCCTCCAGCAATGATGGCAACGCGCTCGCTTTCGCAACCATTTAAAAGCTGATTCATGGCAAACTCAAAAATATCTTCTCGTCCTATCCAGCGCTTTCTAAATCCCAAAAAAATGGTTGACCAACAAGCCAAACCCAAACTAATCAATACACCAAGTGGGGACATTACCTTCTCCTTATTTTTTCGGAATTTGGTTAGGCAGGCCAGTTACTTGACCACCGGGAATAAAGCGCCGATGAGTCACGTTGCCCTCATCAACAATCCATTCAAAAACCCCACCTACTCCGTTATTGCTGCCTTCAATTTGCCTTAACTCTGACACCCTAACCACCTCGCCACCTGGTCCTTTGGTTGGTATCTCAAATTTAGCTGCATCACCAGCATAGTTATCAATTATGTCATTAAATCCGTGCTGGCCATCAGGAAGTTTATTTGCGCTCCCGACTCTTGGCTTTCCTATGACTGAATTATCAATTGCTTTTGCACCAGCTTTTCGCGCACCAAACAGGATTGCCGCCCATTTAGAATACCCACCAACCGTTTCGGGCGCCACCTCAATGCCTGCCTCCGCAGCCACGTCACTCGATGCCTCAAACACGTTTTGAGCGATGCCTGCCGCTAGCACCCTGTTCCGGGAGTTGATGTTCATCAACTCAACCGCTATCAGCATGTTCGACACCTCATCGGGCAGGCGATCATTGGTTCGTACTTGAGAAATAAGCTCATGAGTTTTTTCATAACCCGCCGCCCATTCACCGTAAGCATCCCTACATTTCGAGGGATCACTTTCGCAAATGCCATTCAAACGCTTTTCGTTAGCCTCATTTAAATCGGCATATTTATTTATGACGTTCTGACAGTTATTTTTGGCTTTACAGTTTTTCGCTTCACCGATAAGCGCTTCTATCTCTTTGTGCTGCAGCTCGTTGTATATAGTTCCTTGCTGAGCTACCCACCCTGCAACCTCTTGGTCTTTAGCACTGCCTCCCAAGCCCGCCGCAACCGTCATACCGATCAATTGAGACGTCATGGCCAATAGCCGTTCGTGGGCCTGGCCTGGAAACAGATCGTCACCAAAAGCTTGCACCAGCGCTTTGTTAGCGCCTGCTGCAATAGCACCAGAGGCAAAATCTCCGCCTGCGGCCTCTGCGATCAATCCCCCAACGATCGCGTGCACCGCTACTTTTGTCGAAAGTTCCGAGCCAACCAGCTTCGCCCCCACTTGCTCGTAAATCATTCCCGATAGAAGACTTGCGCTGAGATCAAGAGCCGCCTGACCAACATTTTTGGTGAAACTGCCGCCATTCACGACGGTTTTAAGTGCCGAAGTGACCGCGAGCTGCCTGCCCAGATCTGCTGCGGTAAATGCTCCGGTCACTCCAAAAAGCTTTGCTATAGGGCCGCTAAGTCCTGCAATCGCGTAGCTTTTCAAACTGTCGGTAGAGGTCACATCCTTAGCGATATCACCCAAGTTCCCTTTGTTATTGATGGCGCTGGTCGCGGTTTTTACAGCTACTCCTGTGTACACAGCGCTTGCGGCCAGGCCAGTAGTGGAGGTGGCTGCGACGCCTACAAGTTCAGCGCCCAATCCCCACGTAAAATAAGTGACGATGATGGCGATCACCAGAGCTGCGCCACCTCCCAAGCTTGAGTTGTTGTATTTGAAGCTCTCGTGAATTTCCTGCACCTTGCGCCAATCCACATCACCACGCTTCTCGGCCTCTTTAAGCCAAGCCAGTTGCGGATCTGCCTTGACCATCGCATCGATAGCTTCGCTGACTGTCTGCTGATTAACCTGTTTTACGTCGATGTTCAGCCCTTCAACAGCCTGGATCACAATGCGGCCCTTGGCCGACATCTGAGTCTGCTTGAAGGTCTCGTCGGTGTTACCGGCACCGCTCATGCTGTTCCAGGCGAAACTGCTTTTGCTTTTTTCGTGACTTTCTTGGTGAAGATCTTTCATTCCTTCGAAGCTGACACCGCCACCACTGACAATCGTCAGGTCTTCTCCGCTTTCCAACCTGGCGACCTGATATTTCTGGTCACCCTGGCTCTGAATCGTTAGGTCCCCGTCCGTCTTGATTTGACTACCTCTGTTGCTGACTTTCATCAGCTCATCACGTTGGGTTTTCCCCGAGCCGAATCCTCCTCCTCTCTTCATGTCGTAGAGCGAATAATCGCGGTCTTCTGCAGAAAGCAGTCCGAGGTTCTTGGCCGCGACGAGATAGGCTTCATCACCCGCGCTGATACGACTGGCAATCAACGCCAGGTCTTTACCCGCGCTCAATGTCACATCACTTCCGGCAGTTACACTCGTGGATATCTGGCTGACGTGGTCTTCCTGGCGCTTGGTGCTGGATGTCTTGGAGTATGAGTGCTGCTCATCAGCGCCTGAGGCCAAGTAGATATCGCCGCCCGCGCTAATCGACACGTCGCGCTTGGCCTCTATTTCACTGGCAATCGCACTGAAGTCACGCCCGGCAGACACTTTCAGGTCACGCCCGGTCTCAACACTTGAGCCATTTTGGGTTATTTCCTCGGAGCGATTACGCTTGCCCCCATCCATAGTGTCGTGCTGTTGCGCAGCAATCAGATTGACATCGCGTCCTGCAACGATGGAGGTGTCTTTACCGCTCTGCAGCACGCCACCGGCACTGGTGACGTCACGACCCGCTCTGATGCTCAGGTCGTTGGCAGCTTCGATGCGGGCTGCGTTGTCTATGTAATCGGTATGTTTGGCGAAGCCGATGTTGTAACCCGCCCCGGTCACGGTGCGCTCATTGATAACGTCGCCGTTCACTGCCGTCATCGACACATCACGACCGGCAATAATCCCACCAGCTTTGTTAACGATATTGTTGCCTGCCAGCAGATCAAGGCGATTGCCCGCTTCGATCAAGCCGCTGTTTATCAAGTCGTTGCCGGCGGCAGCTGACAGGTCATTGCTCGCACGTAATGTCCCTGCGTTTTCCAGATTCTGACCGGCAATAAGACTGACATCGTGACCTGCGATCAAAGCTCCGTTGGGGGCTAAGCGATTGTCTGCATGAGCGAGGTAAAGCACCGGGACCAATACTTTTTCGCCATTAACAACATGCTCTTCGAGCCAGACGATATCGTGGGTCAGAGCAGCCACTTGCTCGCCGGTCAGCGACACGCCTACGGAGAGGTCCAGTGCTTGTTTGCTTCGGATGGCGTTGTCCATCAGATACCGGAACACCGCCTCGTCCGAGGTTTGACCGTCGATGAAGCGTTGTCCGGTGCGTTCGATAATTGCCTGTTGGACTAGTCGTTGTTCATATAGGCCGTCCCCCAGGCGTTTAGCACTTTCATCTGGGTTGTAGCCCAGGCCTGCGAGGAGGTAATCCGAACTCATGAATTGCTTGAGTTCGGTGAGTACCGGGTTGGTTTCGACCAAGTATTTATGTGGCTGCGAAGCCGCTTTGCTTGAAGGTAGGCCCTCCACGCGTGTAATGGTCTGACTACCGACTGACGAAGAAGCCCCATTAGCAGGCTGACCTACCGATGTAACATCCACGACGACAGCAGGGGCCAGCGGAGTAACGCCAGGAATGTTGAGGCCGGAGGTTGTAGCATTATGCTGAGTACCGTCTACGCGAGTCGTGCGATCGACAGACGCAGTCAACTCCAGATGCTGCGATGGCGAACCAACTGGTGCGGTTATCGCAGTACGAGGATCTCGATCCTCGGATATAACATCGGAAATTTGAGATGCGCTGACAGCCGGTATACCGCTCGACGTTCCGACGCTAATAGCGCCAATATGAGCAATACCCGTGTCGGAGGCCCGTCCCGGCAAACGTGTACCGGTGTCCGCGTTCGCAACATCGGCTGCATTTACAGCACGCAAACTCGCGTTGACGTTACTCGCCTCGCGGGCCGCGACAGTCACTTGACGAGTGCTAGCGGTAAGGAGGCTTGCTCCTTCAAATTGGATCGTACGCCCCTGTTTTTCAGGCATTGTTTGTTGGCGCTGTGCCAGGCCGATGTCAGCCGCGCCCATGGTCCAGCTTTGCGCTTCAGGGCGAGCCTGACCCGCCTGCTGGCTGCTCGCGCCCTGCTCGCTCAAGCGGAACAGGCCGTTTTTGCCGCTAGGCAAGCTGAATCCCGGTAGGGTCAATGGGTCAACCTTCTGCTGAGCCAGATCTGGAGGCAGTTGGCGATTGAGGTTGATGATTGTGGAGTTACCAGTACCTGAAACCTGGGTATTGGTCTGGCGGGATGGTCCGGCAACGGTTGTAGTGAAGGAGCGCTCTACACCGTTGGTGATTTTGTTGACCGCATTGATGGCCACATTACCGCCGGCCTGGATGATGGCGGGTACAAAACTGGCCCCTGAAGATGCAATTATTTTTTCAGCAAACGGTGTGGCGTTGAGTATTTCTGCCGGTGCCTGGACAGTGACACCCGGTATGAAGTTAGCTTTAGGGACGGCGGCCCCCATGCCCCCCTTGGGTCCAAAATTCAACCTATAGGTCGCAATCGCTTGGCTGCGATCGGTGGGCTGCTTAAGTCCAACAATGCTTTCCTGTTCAGCCGCATTCCAGAAATGAATATTCCGGTTATATGTCGGGTCGTTAGTCGCGTTGTAGTTGAATATTCTCTCCCACAGCCCCACGCCAGGGCGCATCGTTATGTATTTGAGACTCTGATAACTACCCAGCGCGCTGGCCGTATTATCAAAATCGTTGACTGAAATATTGATATCGCTGACAGCAGAAACAGCGGAGTTGAAATTCTCGAACTTGTCGCCCTGCACGCTCAGCTTTTTGCCTGATACGAGACTGGCGGCCACTTGCTCACCCGTGGCCTCGACATCAAAATTCTGCTGCCAGACCAGATGGGAGGTGAAAACACCGTTCTGCCCTACGTAGTTGCAGTCAAGGCACCTCACGCCGATCGAAGCAGACACCGCGTTGGTCGCCTTAACATCGAAACTTTCCATCTTGTTCAGCACGATCGTCGCCTTGAGTGACATATCCCCCGTCGACTCAATCCGACCCGAAAGGTTATCCATTCGCGCTGCGTGTTCGGTACCGTTGTACCCCGCCACTTCTAATCCGCCGAGGCTATAGATGTCGCTGTAGTTATTTTTCAGCGTACTCACTTGCAGCTTCATATCGCCGCCACTGAGCAACAAGGAACTTTCACCCGCTTGAACGCGATCGTTAGTCAGGGCTTGCGCATTGATAAGTAGGTTTTGCCCACTGGCCATGGTGCCAAAATTGCTGACGTCACCGGCGTTGATATTCAATACATTGTTGGAGGTCAGGCGCCCACGGTTGCTCAACTGCCCGCTAACGGTGACGTTGGTGATGCCCCCAGCGGCCATGGTTGCCGACTCGTTCAGAGTCAGTTGCGCAGCCGACATATCTAAGGAGCCCACGCTGCTGACCTTGCCGTTGCCCTGATACTCGCCGGTCAACTGCAGGTCCATGCTGCCGTCACTGGCGATCAAACCGCCGTTTGTCCAGTTTTTGCCCTTGCCTTCCAAGCGCGTAGATGCAAGCAGTTGACCGGTTTCTGTCTGGGTGAAGTTGTTGACGTTAACGTTCAATCGCCCTGCCTGGATAACGCTGCTGTTGCTCCACGTATCAGCGTTTAGGGTTAGGCCACCCCGAGTGATGATGCTGCCACCGGCACCGGTGACATTTGGAAGGGAGATATCGAAGTTACCGGCGCCCACGTGCAGCAATCGACCGTCGCTATTGAGGAAGCTGTTGGCAGCCAGAATCAGGTCGCTGTTGGCGGTTTCCAACACACCACTGCGGTTATCGAACAGGTTGCCGATCTGGAAGAGTGTCTTGCCTTCGCCGCCAAGAGCACGAAGCTTGCCGCCCTGGTTATCGATGTCGCTAGCCGCCACACTTATCGTTGTGTCGCTCTCAATCACGCCAGCACGGTTGGTCAGTGCACCCTTGGCGCTCAGATCAATTGTGCCAGCGGCAATCTGTCCGGTGCTGTTATCCAGCATCAGACCATCAACTCGCAACAGCCCCTTGGCGTACAAGCCGCCATTGGCGTTGATGAAATTATTAGCGATGACTATCGCATCGCCGCCTTGGGCAGCAATGTGACCGCCTTGGTTGCTAAGGCTGTTTGCCACCAGGTTCAGACGTTGGCTTTGGGCAATCCCATCCTGATTGTTAACCCCCCCGGCCAGTTGCGCATCCAACAACCCCTTGAGGCTGGCGAGCTGGCCTTCACGGTTGTCCAAGCTGGTAGCCTTGACGCTAACGTCGCCGGTTTGCGCAAGGAGTTTGCCGCCCTGGTTGTCGACGTCACCATTGATGTTCAAGACCAACCCGGTCTGACCTTGCACCGCACCTTTAGCGTTGCTCAGGCCTGTCGCGTTGAGTTGCACATCAGCGTCCTGGCTATAGATCAAGCCATCGTTGAGGTTTTTCACGCCGCCGGCGCTGGTGATTGCCACCCGGCCCTTACCGGCGATGGTCCCGCGCTGACTGTTGTTCAGGCCGCCCGTGAACAAGGTCAATAAGCCCTGACTGACAATCTGACCGTCGGCGTCGTTATAAACCTGACTCGCCCGCTGCAGAAGTAGCGGCCCGGCACTAGCGAGTTTGCCGCCGCTGTTGTTGAGGTTGCCTAGCAAATCAAGCGTCAAGCCACCGTTGCTTGCCAGGGTGCCGCCATTGTTGGTCAGGTCGGTACCGGCGAAAGTCAGTGCTTGCTGTGCGGTAATGCTGGACTGGTTAGCCAAAGTGGCCGCTTGCATATCCAACGTGGCCCCGCTGTCGATCAAACCACCATCACCGTTAACTAACGCCCCACTCACTGTCAGGCTCTGCGCGCCGCCGCTGGAAATCATGCCGTTGCCACGGTTATCCAGGCTGGCGGCATTGACATCCAGCCGCCCGTGGCTGACGAGCGCGCCTTCAGCGTTGTTTTTAAGGGCGCCAGTCAAACGGACATCGACCGCGCCGTCACGACTGGAAAGCGTGCCGTTGTTGCGGTTGTCGAGGTTACCGCCGCTGATGTGCAGACCTTGCCAGCCGGACAGCAAGCCCTTCTCAGTATTCAACAAGGTGCCCGCATTGACGCTCAGCGACTGGCTGCTGATCAGCTTGCCGCCAGTGTTGTCCAGGCTGCGCGCCGCCAGGAAGAAACTCTGCTGACTGGATATCTCTCCGCCCTGGTTACTCAGATCGCGCAGATTTTTGAGGATCAACGGGCCATTGGCGAGTAGCAGACCGTTGTGGTTGTCCAGGTCGCTGTTGTTAAGATCGAGGGTCACGCCCTGCTCGCCGACAATGCGGCCGCCCGCCACTGCCAGGGCATTGACGTCGATGCCCAGCGCTCCTTTGGCTGAAACCTCGCCACCGCTGCCGGTATTGAGGCTGGCAGCGGTCAGGTTCAGGCTGCCTTTGCTGTTAATCAGGCCGCCCACGGTATTATCCAGGGCCATGGCGTTGAGTGTCACAGCAGCGCCCAGCACGTTGCCATTCTGGTTATTCAAATCAGCGCTTTGTACAGTCAACGTTTGCGCCGCGTTGATCAAACCCTGCTCGGTGTTCGTCAACAGACCAGCACTCGTCAACTGCAGGTCACTGCGGCTACTCAGGGTGCCGCCACGGTTGTCCACGGTCGCCGCGCGGGCATCAAGGCTGGCTGCGCCGATCAGCCCCTTGATGTTGCTCAGCGCCTGGTTGACGCGCAGGGTCAAGCCTTGGTTGCTGAGCAGCTTGCCGTTTCCGTTATCCAGGCTTTGCGCGGCCAGGGTGAAAGCTTGGCCGCTGGAGATTTCGCCGTGCTGATTGGTGACGGTGTTGAGGTTTTTGAGCAGCAACGGGCCCTTGGCGTTGAGCAAGCCGCCTGTATTGCTCAACACGCCATTGTTCAGGTCCAGGCTCAAGCCAGCATTACTGAAAAGCTTGCCTCCTTGCTGGTCCAGCCCGGTGAGGCTGGAGGTCACGCCCTTCTCGCCGCCAATGTTGCCGCCGTTGTTCAACTGGCCGGTAATCAGCGTCAAGGTGTCGCCGCTATTGAGGCGCCCCCCTTGATTATTCAACAAGCCTGTGGTGACTGAGACTGGACCCTTGCCGCTGATAGTGCCCTGTTCATTACCGATACTGGCACTGCGCAACGTCAGGTTGCCATCAGTGGCCAATTGACCACTATGGTTATTCAGGTTTCCGGTGACGGCGACGTTCAAGCCTTGGGCAGTGGAAAGGCTGCCCTTGCTATTATTGAGGCTGCGAGCCTTGATGCTCAGCGTATCTTCACTGCCCAGCACGCCTTCGCTGTTGTCCAGGTCACCTGCCAGTTCCAGCATCAACGGTTGTTGGCTGAGGAGCTTGCCTCCGTTGTTGTCCAGCGACGTGCCAACCAGAGTCAGGCGCTGGCCATTCATCTCACCGAGTGCGCGATTGACGATCTGATCAACTGAAAGACTCAGGCCACCGCCCGCGAACACCACGCCCTTGTCGCTATTGTTCAACTGCTGCCCGGTGACGGCGACGTCAGCGTTGCCGGTCAGTTCACCGGCGCGGTTGTCCAGTGTATCTATGTCGAGTTTCAACGCTTTTGCGGCGCCTACCAGGCCATTGCGGTTATCCAGGCTGGCGCCGCGAAGGTACAGGCCTTCGGTGCTAATCAGCTTGCCGTTCTGGTTGTCGATGCTCGCGATGGTAGCCGTCACCTGGGCCTTGCCGGCGATCTCGCCATTACGGTTATCCAGAGCGGCGCCGGTCAGCAGCAAGGCGCCGTCGGCAATCACGCTGCCGCGTTGGTTTCCCAACAGTTCGGTGGCGCTGATGGTCACATCGCCCCGGCCACTGAGCAAGCCGTCGGTGTTGTTCAAGCGGGTGCTGCGGGCGTCGAGAACAACGGCGTTGATATGGCCTTTCACGTTAGCCAGCACCTGGTCAACGCGCAAGGTCAGCTTCTGGTTGCTGATAAGTTTACCGTTGCTGTTGTCGAGATTTTTCGCAGCCAGGGTGAAAGCGTTCTGGCTGGAAATTTCGCCGTTCTGGTTGCCGACGCTGGCCAGGTTTTTCAGCGCCAGGAGAGGAGCGTTGATCACGCCTGCGTTGACCAGTTCACCGTCGTGCAGGTCGAGGGTCAGTTGCGTAGTGCTCACCAGCTCGGCGCCGCCCCTTTGAGTAAGGCCGGTGATGTTGGCGTTCAGGCTGCCGGCGCTGCCGATATGCCCGCTATTGGTGACTTGGGTGGCCGTTAGGTCAAGGCTGTGGGCACTGGAGACGCGCGCGCCAAAGCCATTTGTGAACATGCCAGTAGTGACGATCGTGGCGCCCTGGCTTTTAATCAGACCGTTGCTGTTATCGAGGCTGGCACTGTTCAGCTTGAGGTCCTGTGCACTCTCGACAGTTCCGCCGGTATTGAGCACTTCCGTGGCGCTACCGAGGGTCAGCGGACCCGCTCCGGAAAGGCTGCCGTCAGTGTTATTGAGGCGCTGAACAGCCAGGTCTATCGAACCTTCACTGGTGAGTATGCCGCGGGTATTGTCGAGACCCTCCGACAGTTGTACCGCCAAAGAGCGCTCGGCGCCGAAGGTGCCTTCAGTGTTGTCCAAGCGGGCGCCAGTAAAGCGGGTGTTCTGGGCGAAGACCAACCCTTTCGCCTGGTTGACCACCTCGCCCATCGCCATTTCCAATGCAGTCCCGGCCAGCAGCTTGCCGCCACTGTTGTCCACGCGCTGGCCGCTAAGATCGATGCTCTGCTGGCTGGAAATTTCTCCGGCTCGGTTGTCGAGGTTGCTCACGCTGAGCTTCAGCGTTTTTGTCGCAGCCACCAGGCCCTTGTCGCGGTTATCCAAGGCGTCGGCGTTGAGGGTCAGGTTGCCCTGGGCGACCAACTCGCCGCCCTGCTGGTTCAATACACCTACGGTGGCCGCCAGATCGTCCTGGCTGGCGATGCGGCCCTTGGTATTATTGATGGTGTCCAGGGTCAGGCGAACCGGGCCCATGGCACTGGCAAGACCGCCCTGGTTACTCAGCGATTGTCCGGCGATTGACAACGCCTGCTTGCTGTTGAGTACGCCTTCACGGTTGTCTATCTGGCCAATGTGCAGATCCAAGTTCTGATTGGCACGTACCGCACCACCACGGTTATCCAGGCTTGCACTGCGCAGGGTCAGCAGGTTTTGCCCGGACAGGCGGCCTGTGCGGTTGTCCAGGCTGCCCGCCTGGATATCCATCACACCTTTGGCCAACACTGCACCTTTGGCTTGGTTGTCCAGTAGCCCTTTGACTTTGACCGTCAAGCCACCATCGCTCACCAAGCTACCGGACTGGCTGTTATCCAGGCTGGCCGACGTGACCCTCAAACCCTGGCCGCCGCCCAAGGTGCCCCCTTGGTTGTAGAGCGCGCCGCTGGTGGTCAAGTCGAGGCTGATATCGCCCATTACCTTGCCGCCATTACGATTATTCAACGTCATAGCGTTGACCACGCTGGCACCGCTGCTGGATACCTCACCATCGTCATTAAGCAGATCGGCACCAAGGGTCAGCGCCAAATCTCTGGAGCTGCTGAACACGCCACTGCTGTTGTCCAAACTGGCCGCCTGGGTAGTGAGCCCGGCGGCAGAAATTACGCCTTTAAGGTTGACCAGCGCCAAGTCGATTTTGAGGCTTAACGCTTGATCGCTGAGCACCTTGCCGCTGCTGTTATCAAAGCTTTTTGCGGCTAGGGTGAAAGCTTGTCCACTGGAAATCTCACCATTCTGGTTAGAGACTGCGGACAGGTTGTTGAGCAGCATTTGGCCAGGCGCATGGATCAGACCACCGGCGTTATCAAGGAGGCCTTGGTTCATGTTCAAGGTCAGGTCGCTGGAGCTGTAGAGCTCGCCGCCGCCGCGTTGATCCAGCTCGTTGATGCTGGCAGTAAGCGTTTTATTGCTCGCGATGGTGCCATCGAAACGGTTATCTACCCGCCCGGCCGTCAAGTCGAGGCGATCAGCACTGGTCAGGCGCCCGCCGTTTTGGTTATTCAAAGTACCGGTGCTGACGCTTACGGCGCCATCGCCAATCAGCTTTCCGCCCTGGTTATCGAAGCTGGCGCTGTTCAGGGTTAGCGCCATGGCACTGAGCAGTTCGCCGTTGCGGTTGCTCAGGACACCGGTGGTGGTCAATTGCTGCGCCGCTCCACTGCTGATGCGACCGCCGTTGTTGTTCAGCGTGGCGGCTTGCAGCCTCAGACTGCCACCGCCGCGCACAGTGCCTTGCTGGTTGTTCAGGTGGTCTAGGGTGAGCTGTACCGTGCCATTGGCCAAAAAGCGCCCACCGTTGCTATTGTCGAACTGACCGCCGGTCAGGGATAAATCAGTGACACTGGAAGCTTCGCCACCTTGGTTGTCCAGGCGATTGAACTGCAAGGACATCGCCTTACCCGAATTCAACAGGCCGCCACCACCGTTATCGAGCTGGTCACCGTTGGCCAGCAATGTCCCTGCCGCCGTCACGCGACCACCGCGATTGTCGAACTGACCGACACTCAGAGTGAGGTCATTATTGCCCGCGATGCTGCCTTTGGCTTGGTTATCCAAGCTGCCAGAGGTCAGGAACAACGCCTGACCGCTGGCCACGTGGCCGTTACGGTTGGTCAGTGCACCGGTACTGTTGAGTGTTAGCGTTTTATCGCTCTGAATGAGGCCGCCGCTATTGTCCAATGCCGCACTGGCCAAACGCATGCTAGTGCCAAGGATTTCGCCCTGGTGGTTGTCCAGTGTCGTGTCGACCTGAGTAACCAGTTCATCACGGGCCTTGAGTCCACCTTCGGCATTCAGCAAGCTGTTCGCCGACACGTCCAGCGCGCTGGCGTTGATCAACCCCTTGGTATTGTCCAGCGCACGGGCGATACGCACGATCAATCCCTGTTCACTGAGCAACTTGCCGCTCTGGTTGTCGAAGCTATCGGCCGTAAAGCGCAGCGCTTGGGCGCTGGAGATTTCCCCGTCCTGGTTATTGACGCTGGCGAGGTTGTTCAGCAGCAGCGCACCCGGCGCGTGTATCAAGCCGCCTTGGTTATTCAGGTGGCCATGGTTCAGATCTAAACTCACACCTGACTGGCTATAGAGGCCGCCACCGTTATGTTGGTCGAGACCAGTCACGCTGGCGGTGAGTTGTTGTTGGCTGGTGATACGCCCGCCGTTGCCGTTGTCGACTTGCCCTGTATTCATTGCCAGGGTGCCGTCACTGTTGAGCGTGCCTTGGTCGTTATTTAACGACGCACCCAGCATCAAGCCCAGATGATTCTTGGCGTAAAGATTGCCCTTGGCGCTGTTATCGAGGCTGGCAGCGCTTACTTGCAAAACGCTGGCGGCACTGAACAGGCCGGCCTGGTTTAGCAACTGCCCGGCTATGTGCGCAGTCAACAATCCATCGCTGGTCAGCTTCCCTGCACTGTTGTCCAGGCCCGCAGCAGTGAGATCAAGGCCCTGCGCCGCCACCAACATGCCTTGGCGGTTGTCAACCAAGCCCGAACTGTTGAGGTTGAGTACGGTATCGCCTTGCAGCAGGCCCAGGCGATTGTCCAGGGACGCACTGTTGACCGATGCCGTACGCGCCAGCACCTTACCGTTGCGGTTATCCAGTGCCCCAAAAACTTGCGTGATCAAACCGTCACCGGCGCTAAGTACGCCGCCTTGGTTATTCAGACTACCAGCACCTATATCCAAGTTATTGGCCGAGACCAGACCTTGAGCGTTATCGAGTGCACGTGCAATTCGTACGGTCAGCGCTTGTTCACTAAGAAGTTTGGCACTGCGGTTATTCAAAGTATCAGCAGCCAGGGTAAATGCCTGGCTGCTGGATATTTCGCCGCCCTGGTTATCGACGTTACCGAGGTTGACCAGCAACAACTGACCCGCTGCACTGATCACACCGCCCTGGTTGTTCAATTGCCCCTGATTAAGATCGAGACTGACATCCCCCGGGCTGAACAACCGACCGTCATTGTGCTGAGCAAGGCTCGCAACATTGGCCTTGAGAGCTTGGCTGGCACTGATACGACCGCCATCACTGTTATCGACTTGCCCGGCTTTGAGGTTGAGGCGAATATCGCCTCGCAAGATGCCACGCTGGTTGTTCAGCGCACCGTCCACTTGCAGGTCTAGACTGTTCTGCGCGAACAGCTTGCCTTGCTGATTGTCCAGGCTGCCAAGGTTGAGATGCAGGTCACCTTTAGCGGCAAACAACCCGGTTTGATTGAGCACATGCCCCGCAATGGCGGCGGTCAGCACGCCGTCACTGGTTAACTGGCCCGCGCTGTTGTCCATGCTGGCAGCGTTGAGCGTCAAGCTGTTGCCGGCGGCCAGAGTGCCGAATTGGTTAGCCAATGCGCCGCTATAGATAGCTAGGGTTCGGTCGCCTTGCACACGTGCGTTACTGTTGTTAAGGCTTCCCGCCGTCAGTGCAAGGTCCTTTGCCAGTAACTCGCCATTGGTGTTATCCAGCAAACCGGTGGCGGTGAGGTTCAGACTACCGCTAGCACTGAACTTCCCCGACTGGTTGTTAAGGTCGCCAGTGACCGCATCCAGGCTCGTCGCGGAGACGAGGCCTCTGGCGTTCTCCAACGCGCCCGCGACACGTAAGGTCAGGCCTTGATCACTGAGGACCTTGCCGGCGCCATTGTCGAGGCTGTTGGCAGCCAGGACAAATGATTGCGTGCTGGAAATTTCGCCCTGCCGGTTATCAACGGCATTGAGGTTATTCAGAGTCAGTTGATCGCGGGTGTTAATCAAGCCGCTACGGTTGTCGAGGTGGCCATGGTTAAGGTCCAGGGTTAAACCTGTGGTACTGGTGAGCTGACCACCGGCACTTTGATCAAGGCTGCGCAGGTTGGCCTTGATAGCCTGCGCACTGGCGATCTGGCCGGTGGCGCTGTTATCCACTGCACCGGCAACCAGGTCCAGGTTGCCTTGGCTCGTGAGCGAGCCCTTTTGGCTGTTATTAAGCGAGCCCGCAATGACCTGTACGATCTGGCGCCCGGCTATACGACCACCCTGGTTATTAATCTGGCCAGTAGCGTTCAGCGTCAACAACTGCCCTGCCGACAACAAGCCTGCAACGTTGTCCAACGCCGCCAATTGCAAGGTGACCTGTGCCTGACTCGACAGCTCGCCATCGCGGTTGATCAGTAGCCCGATACCCGCCGCCAAGTTGCCCGTGCTGGTGACCAGACCGCCCTGGCTATTGAGCAGTTGATCGGCCGTTAGTCCGAGACCGCCCGCACTGAGAACGCGGCCCTGGTTTCGGTTGTCCAAGTTCGTCGCGTTCAGTTGCGCATCGCGTTGAGCACTCAGGGTACCGCCCACGTTTGTGAGTTCACCGGTGTCGATACTGAGATCTCGACTGGCAATTACGGTCTTGCCAGTGTTGTCGATGGCTTGTGCTGTTAGGTGCACATCACCTTGGTTGTTGCGGCTGTTATCAGCGTTGACACCCGCTTCGATAACCCCATTGCTGGTCAGCCGGCCTCCGGCGTCCAAGGTGATGCTGTCCTTAGCCGCAAGGGTTTGTCGGTTAGTCAGTGCGCCTTGGGTTTTCACCGACAAATCGGTACCGGCGTAAACAGCGCCTTTGGAGTCCAAACTCTGGGCTTTCACGTTAACGGCTGCGGCAGCCGAGGTCTGGCCCATGACCACATTGCCCGCCGCATCAATCTGGATATCACCACCGGCGACCATATCCCCGGACAGTTTCACCCCAACACCGGCTTCGGTGCCCACCAGCTTGACCGCGCCCACATACATGCCGCCCAAGGCCGACGAGTCAATCGCCAGATCCGGCGCCTGACTGCCGTCCGCCGCCCGCGCCGTGGCATTCAGGGTGCGTGCGTCCACGTCATTGCGACCGGTGACGATGGTGAGTTTTTTCGCCTGAATTTGTGCATTGATGGTGGCGGCGCGCGTGATGATTTCGAACTGGTCGACATTGCTGGCGTTCAGGCCGGCACCATCAATAGCGACGCTGCCTTGATCGACTTGATAGCGGCTGATCTGGCCGTTTTCAATTATTGCTTTGCCAGTGGTGAGTGTGGCTTGCGGTGTATTGATGAACCCGCAGCCGTTACAGCTAATGCCATACGGGTTAGCGACGATTACATGCGCCGACTGCCCCGCCACCTCGGTGTAACCACGCAGTTGGCTGGGGCTTGCGCCGTTGACTTCATTGAGGATGACGTTGGCGGAGTTGCCGTTGAAGTTCGGGTTGCCGACGATGATGCCGCCAATCTGGGTCGCCTGTGTGCGACCGGTGGCGTTGTTGAGAATCACGCCGTTGGTGCCGACGTTATAGTCTTTGAACTGGTTGTGCGACAGCCCGCTGCCATTCGGCGCAGCGATATTGACGATCGGAACGCCGTTGCCCGACTGCCCCAGCGTTGTGCCTGGCGCGCTCACTACGATCCCGTCCGCCTGCGCCAGCAAAGGCTGCCAGAAGACCGCATTGGCCAAGATCAACGCCAACCCGCGTTTGGGCAAGCCCAGGAAGTTGGATCGTTTTTTCACGACTGCAGAAGGTTGGCGCGCAAGAAAGGCGAGCTGGCGAACGTCCATGTCATGTCTCGATGCCCAAGAGGCGGTAAAAATTTAAAGAAAAAAATCCAGGCGGAAATAAATCGGCGCTTCACGTTCAGTGATCGGATCCGGGCGCTCCAAAGAGTGTGCAAAGGTCACCGTGGCGGCGACGTTCTGGCCGCGCGCAAACAGATCCACCGAATTGCTGGTCATGCGCCCATGCTGCTCGGCGTTGTAGCGGCCATGACTGATCACGCCCTGGTCGTAGCCAAGGCTGGTGCCGTATTCGCGGAACACTGGCTGCAACCAGGCCCAGCTCACCGGGCGACTCCAGCGCAGGTCGTTGCGCCAGTAGCCGCCACTGTCGCCGGCCAGGCTTTGGTCCTTATAACCACGTATGGAAGACTGGCCGCCGAGGCTCACGCGCTGCGGACTGAACAGTACGTCTTCACTGCGCTGTCCGGTCATCAGGCTGCTGAAGCTGAGCGACTCGCCCCACAGTTTGAAGGGGTACAGGTAGCTCACGGTCGCGGTGTATTTTCGGTAGCGCGCATCGGCCTGGCCGGGGCGCGGATTGTGATTGGCCTGGGCGTCGAATGCGCCAATGCCGTCCTGCATACCCAGATCGATGTTGAGAAAAGAACTACCGATACGCCGGCCATGATTGATACCGAACTGGGCTTCGCTAAGGCGGTTGCTGCTCAGGGCGAGCTTGCTGTCCTCGATAAAGTTGTTGGTGCGCAGGTAGGCCACCCCGGTACTGAGGGAAGTTTTGCTCAGGGCGTCGCGATGGATCACCCGCTCTAGGCGCAACTGGTGGCTTTGACTGTCTCCGGTCTGCTTGAAGTTGAAATTATTGGCCTGGGCCAAGGAGCGGTATTCGGTTTCGCTGTAGCTGTAATTGAGGCTCCACCAACCGAACGGCAGGCTATAGTTGAGCATAGAGTTGCGCGAGGTCTTCTGGTGATCGCTGACCGCATCGTGGCCGCCACGCAATGACAACTGATCCGCCAGGCCCAGCGGATTATCCCAATCCAGGCTAGCGCCCCATTGCTGCTCGCCGGTGCTACGCTGGCCGCCGTTATGGCGGGAGAGCCCGAAGCGCCAAGGCTTTTGCGGGGTGTTCTTGACCAGCACGTCGCTGCCACCGACCTGTTTGCCCGGCGCCAATTCCATCTGTGCCTGGTTCGACGGCAGGCGGTTCAGCTGATCGACCATCTGCTCGATTTCACGCAGGTTGAGCAACTCGCCCGTCTTGCCCGGAAAGCTCATGGCCAATTGACGATCGGTGATGCCACTGCTCTCGGCCCCCTTCAAACCTTCGAGCTTGCCTTCGACTACTTGAATTTTGAGGATGCCGCTGTAGAGGTGTTGTTGTGGCAAGTACGCACGGCTGGTAACCAAACCATTGGCCAGGTAGCGGTCAGTGATGACCTTGAGCACTTCGTTGAGCTGCGGCACACCCAGGCACTGACCGATATAGGGTTTGATCAGCTTAATGCGCTCGCTTTTGGACAAGGTGTCGGCGCCGGCAAGCTCGATGGCTTTGATAGGGAAACAACGGCTATCGGCTGGGGCTGTAGTCTTGACCGACGTGACCGATTTGCCCGGGAGCTCCTTGAGCTCCTCAAGGCGACGCTGCTGGTCTTCGAGCAGACGGTCCTGGCGGTCGCGGATCAAGTCAGTGACACCCGGCGTGGTCAGCACGGGCGCGCCATGAGCCAGCCCGGATGCCCCCACGCAAAAGCAAGTGGTCAGTAGGCTGAGCCTGGCCTGACGTACCAAACGCCACATGTTAGATCCCTCTATATGGCCTTGTGCCATCAACGGGCGACAATCTTAGAGTGGCGATTTAATGGCGTCAATCAATTGTACAAATTTGTTTCTGCCGTGACACATCATCAGATTGAGCTTGGAAGAATAGTTTTTTCATCATGTATTTAACGGAGCAGCCTCTGATTAGCTTCTCCCGGTAAGGCAGAAGCTCCGCACATTTCAGAACCCCCAGGTCAATAAAAAGCATGATCAGCGATAGATTGGGGATGCAGGTTTAAGAGATGATTTGATCAGGCCGAGTCTCATTACTCGTGATCAACTGATAGGTACCGACAGGTGCCTCGTGCGACAGGTTGTAAAACGAGGACAGTGACGGCTGATTATCAAGATCGATGAGCAGGGTCCGAACACCTGCGTCGGCGCAGAACGCATCTAGATTGACGCCAACCGTGGTTTTACCCGGTCCGTCTTTGGTTGAAACGACTGCAGTGACTTTCATAGGGCTTGCCTCTAAATCGAAGGATTAGAGACGGCTTCATGCTGGTCACGCTGTGCGCTTTGATCACCCCGAAGAAATCCAAGGCAAAAAAAAGCCTGCATCTCTGCAGGCTTTTCTCTATCTGGCTCCACGACCTGGACTCGAACCAGGGACCCAATGATTAACAGTCATTTGCTCTACCAACTGAGCTATCGCGGAATGCGCCGTATGTTACTGATTAAAAAGAAGAAGTCAACCCTCTTCTGACGCGCGTCACGCCTGCACAGGATGATCGGTCGAAACCGCCTGCTCCTTGGCCAGTTCCAGCCAGGCCCGTGCTGCCGGTGGCAAGTGGGCACTGGCGCGCCAGGCCAGGGCTATATGCCAGTCGGTGAGGGGCTCGTCCAAGGGGATCAATGCGATGCCTGAGTGCTGGTGTTTGTGCGCCAGCATGCGTGGCAGGAAGGCGACGCCCAGGCCTGCGGCGACCAGGTCGACGATGAAGTCGATCTGCCCGCTGCGTGCCGTCACCTTGGGGACTACGCCCTTGCGTTCACAGGCGGCGAGGATTTTCGCGTTGAGGGCAAAGCCGGCTTCGAACAGGATGAAGGGTGAGTCTGCCAGGTCGGTGAAGTCGATGCGCTCGCGGCCCGCCAATGGGTGGCTGACAGGCAATACGGCAATCAAGGGTTCGTTGCGTACAGGCTGGTAGTCGAAGCCTTCGTCTACCGGTAGCAGCAGGGCCGCCAGGTCAACCTCACCTGCTTCCAGGCATTCGCGCAGTTTTTTGCTGCCGTATTCGGTGAGTTCGATGTCGATGTCGGGGTAGCGCATGCGGTAGGTGGCGAACATGGCGGCAAACAGTACGCCGCACCCGACCGGCGGCAGGCCGATGCGCAACAGGCCGCGCTTGAGACCGCGCAGGTCGTTGATCTCCACTACCAGGTCATTGTGTTCGGCAAGCAGCACCAGGGCGCGGCGGTAGGCAATTTCGCCAGCGGCGGTGAGTTCGTTCCTATGGCCGAGACGATTGAGCAGCGGTGTGCCCAATTCTTCCTCAAGGGTTTTCACCGCCTTGCTGACGGTGGACTGGGTCAGGGACACCACCTCGGCCGCCTGGGAAAAACCACCCTGGCGTACCACTTCGACAAACGCTCGCAAGGTTCGCAGGTTCATCAGTATTCCTTATGCGACTGAATAGCAGCGATAAAAGTTGTTTTTATCATGCCAGAACTTTGCTTATCGTGGAGCACTTTGCCGAGTGGAGCCCACGTGCATGATTATCTCGTCCGCATCTGATTACCGCGCTGCCGCCAAGCGCAAGTTGCCACGTTTTCTATTCGACTATATCGATGGCGGCGCCTACGCCGAGCACACACTGCGCGCCAACAGTTCGGACCTGGCAGAGATCAGCCTGCGCCAACGCATCTTGCGCAATGTCGATAACCTGAGCTTGAAAACCACGCTATTCGGCCAGGAACAGGCGATGCCGGTCATTCTCAGCCCAGTCGGCTTGACGGGCATGTACGCACGCCGCGGTGAAGTGCAAGCGGCCAAGGCTGCGGCGAACCAAGGCGTGCCCTTCTGCCTGTCGACGGTGTCGGTATGCCCGATTGAGGAAGTGGCCTCGCAAAGCCCGCAGTCGATCTGGTTTCAGCTGTACGTGCTCAAGGACCGCGGCTTTATGCGCAATGCCCTGGAACGGGCCCAGGCAGCGGGTGTGACCACACTGGTGTTTACCGTCGATATGCCCACCCCCGGCGCGCGTTACCGGGATGCGCACTCGGGCATGTCCGGGCCCTATGCGGCGCAACGGCGGATACTGCAGGCCATGACCAAGCCGCAATGGGCGTTCGATGTAGGCTTGATGGGCCGCCCCCACGACCTCGGCAATATTTCCAGGTACCTGGGCAAACCCACCCATCTGGAAGACTACATTGGCTGGCTGGCCAATAACTTCGACCCGTCGATCAGCTGGAAAGACTTGGAGTGGATCCGCGAGTTCTGGAAAGGCCCGATGATCATCAAAGGCATTCTGGACCCGCAGGATGCCAAGGATGCCGTGAGTTTCGGCGCCGACGGCATCGTGGTCTCCAACCATGGCGGCCGTCAGCTGGATGGCGTGCTATCTACCGCCAAGGCGTTGCCGCCGATTGCCGAGGCCGTCGGCGATGACCTCACCGTGCTGGTGGATTCGGGCATTCGCTCCGGGCTCGACGTGGTGCGCATGCTCGCGCTCGGCGCCAAGGCCTGCCTATTGGGGCGCTCCGCGGTGTATGCACTGGCCGCCGACGGCCAGCATGGCGTGGAAAACCTGCTGGAGATCTTCGCCAAGGAAATGCGTGTGGCAATGACGCTGACAGGTGTCACCTCCATCGCCCAAATCGACCGTTCCACACTGGTAACCCCATAATCACCCGTTCAAACTAGCCAGAGAAATGACGCGGCGGTGGGGCGACTGTCTTTCAGGAAAAAGCAGCTGATTGATTTATATAGTTATTTATTAATTCAAACGATTTGGCACGAATCTGGCTCTAACCCTTTTCAAGCAGGTTAAGTGATGATAAGACGTGTGGCAGTGCCCTGGGCTTATAACCCGACGTAAAGCGGTTTAAACTGTTTCCAATGTTTTACGGAACTGAAGGAACAGTCAGACGCTTGGCACTTGCCACTCTCATCCCGCCTGTAAGACAGTCATGTGCTTAGAGGCCGCCCGCGTATGAAAACACCTACCCAGACCAACGCAATTGACTTTGACAGTGCCAAATTGCAACGCCTGGGATTTGGTCAGCCATCCCTTCGTCCACATCGTCCCGCCAGCCTTGGTCAGCTTCGCCAGCAACTGAGCCAGCAATTGCAAACCAGCCTGGAACCGGAGCGCATCCTCGGTCTGTTCTTCCGCGAAGTGCAACGCCTGGTGCCGCTGGACGCCCTGCACTACCGCCATGCAATCAGCGATCTGCGCCTGGAGTTCGGCCATCGCGGCCATCACTCGGTGAGCTACACCTTGAGCCATGAAGGCGAGCACCTGGGCGAGTTGATATTCCGTCGCAACCAACGTTTCATTGAAGAGGAATTGGGCCAGCTTGAATCCCTGCTCGCCACGTTGCTTTACCCCATGCGCAACGCCCTGCTCTACCGCGCCGCCACCCGCAGTGCTCTGCGCGACCCCTTGACCGAAACTGGTAATCGCGTCGCCATGGACCAGACCCTGCAACGGGAAATCGACATGGCTCGGCGCCACATGCACCCGCTGTCCTTGTTGATGCTGGACATCGATCACTTCAAGAAGGTCAATGACACCCATGGTCATACCGCTGGCGACAGCGTACTGCGAGCCGTAGCCGCCGCGATCAAAAGCCAGTTGCGCAACGTGGACATGGTGTTTCGGTTCGGTGGGGAAGAGTTTCTGATCCTGCTCTCCAACACCGGACGCGATGCGGCGCGGATGGTCGGCGAGCGACTGCGCCAGGCGGCACAGGCCCATGATTATTGGGTGGAGGGGACGCGGGTCGAATTGACGGTAAGCCTGGGCTGCTCGACGCTACTGGCGGCCGAGTCGGCAGAAAGCCTGTTGCGCCGGGCCGACAATGCGCTGTACGTGGCCAAGCGCGAAGGCCGCAATCGCTTGGCAATGGCGGGGTGAAACCCCGCCATTGCCTGTGCATCACGCCTCGCTGGCGACGCGAGCATGGCGCTCACGAGCGAGTGATGGCGCCTTTTCTTTCTCTTGTTCCAGGCGCATGCAGCTTTCCAGGAACAGGTACATATAGTCGTAGCTCTTGCACACCGCCTGGCGCAACTCCACCTGCAGGGCCTTGCTCGGGTTCGTGCCGGCCAGTGTGCAAATGATTTCCAGGGCTTCCCAGGGGTGCGCGTCATCATACTGGGCGTGCATCTTCAGCCACTTCATCGCGCGCTTGCGTTCTTCTTCCGGGAAAGCGGCGGCATATACGCCGGTGGAACAGACCACGGCGGACCACTCCCCAGTCGCCCCCTCGATGGCATAGTTGGTCGCGGCAATCGCAACGATCAATGAATCAGCCGAGCTGGTGTGCCAGCACCAATGACTCAATGCGTGCAACTCCGGTGGCACGTCCTGGGCCTGCAGCTCTTCGAGACTGACGCCATGGGCACGTGCCCAATGCACCCAGTAATCAGCGTGGTTCAATTCCACGCGAATATTGCGCATCAACCAGCGTCGCGCCATGTCCTCTCCAGGATGACGGGCAAACTTGGTCTTGGTGAGGTTCTGTGCCATGTACAAGGCAAACTGCTCCACCACAGGCCAGCCACCGATCAGGTAGTGGCGCATGGTCTTGGCGCTGAGCGTGTTATCGCGCATGCGCTGGTACAGTTCGTGTTCGACAACCCGACGCTTGCTCTCGCTACAGGCCTGGATCAATTGCTGCGCCCAGGCGGGGTAACTCGAGGCTTCCATAAGCGGGCCGGTTCTGTTGAATGCGTCGATCACTGTAGGGCTCCTTTTTTAGTGTGATGTACAGACCAGCAAAGTTTCAGCGGAATGTGCCGGGCGCCTTGAATAACAGGGGCTGTGGCCGCACGGGTCGGCACTGCAAGCTATCAAAGGTAAACAATTGCGGACGTTCGATCAGGTAGCCCTGAGCGTAGTCCACACCTATCTCAAGTAACGCCTGTTCGATCTGCGACGTTTCAACAAACTCGGCAATGGTACGTTTACCCATGACATGGCCGATGTGATTGATCACTTCGACCATGGCGCGGTTAATCGGGTCGTCCAGCATATCCTTTACGAAACTTCCATCGATCTTCAGGAAGTCTACAGGTAAATGTTTGAGATAAGCGAATGAGGACATTCCGGCGCAAAAGTCATCGAGGGAAAAATGGCAACCTAACGCTTTGAGTTCATTAATAAAACGAATCGCACTGCCTAAATTGGCGATAGCACTGGTTTCAGTTATTTCAAAACAAATCATTTCCGGCGGGATGCTGTAAGTGCCGAATTTCTCACATAAAAAACCAAGAAAATCGTCATCGCCAATCGTTATTCCTGACAGATTAATCGCACACATGGCCATAGGTCGGCCCGGACGCTCATGCATGCAACGCGCAATGATCTTGAAGACGTTCTCTACCACCCATCGATCCAGGGACGTCATCAAGCCGTAACGCTCGGCTGCCGGAATAAAACTGTCGGGCAGGATGATTCGCCCTCCCTCGTCGTGCAGCCGCAGCAGAATTTCGACGTGCCCGCTGCCCGCTTCGGTATGGCCCAGGGGCGAAATTTCCTGGGAGTACAGGCAAAAACGGTTCTCCTCCAGCGCCATGTGCAGGCGCTGCACCCAGGCCATCTCACCAAAGCGCAGGGACAGCTCCGAGTCATCGGCGTGATACACCTGCACCCGGTTACGCCCCTTTTCCTTGGCCATGTAGCACGCCATATCGGCGGCACGCAGGGAGGTTTCCAGGGTGGTCGGGGCTTGTGAGATGTGCACCAGGCCGATGCTGACGGTGGTCATGAACGGTCGGCCCTTCCACACAAAATGCAGGCTCTGTACGGTGTGGCGCAGGCTCTCGGCGATCTTCTCGGCCACCGGTGCCGGGCAGTTCTCCAGCAGAATGCCGAACTCATCGCCGCCCAGCCGCGCCAAGGTATCGCCTTCGCGCAGGTCCGATTGCAGCAGCGCGCAAATGTGGCGCAGCAGCTCGTCGCCTGCGGCGTGGCCGCAGGTGTCATTGACCAGCTTGAACTGGTCCAGATCGAGAAACATCAAGGCATGGCGGCCGTTTTGCTGGCGTGCCACCTGCTGCAGCACCTGCTCCAGGCGGTATTCGAATTCGCGGCGGTTGGCCAGGCCGGTCAAGGCATCGTGGGTCGCCTGCCATGAAAGGTTGGCGATGTACTGGCGCTCCTGGGTCATGTCATGCAGCACCAGCACCGCGCCGCTGACCTTGCCGGCGCTGCGAATCGGCGCGCCAACCAGGGTCACGGAGACGGTGCTGCCGTCCAGGCGCTGGATCAACTTGGAATGTTCACTGCCACCACTCAATTCACCCTTGATGATGCGCTCGATCAGGGTGAAACCATCCGGCTCAGCGTTTTCATCCAACAATTTGAACAACGCCGCCAGCGGCAGGCCCTGGGCCTGCGTCGACTTCCAGTGAGTCAGCGCTTCGGCGGCGGGGTTCATGTAGGCAATCGCACCGTCCACGTCGGTGGTGATGACACCGTCGCCAATCGACTCCAGGGTGATCTGCGCTCGCTCCTTCTCCGCCTGCAGGGCATCGGCGAACGCATGGCGCTGGGCCAGTAATTTGTGCGTGCGCAGCAGAGCCAGCACGATCAGGCCCAGGGCCGTGGCCAGGTTCGTGATCAGCAACAGGCGCAGGATCATCCGCGAGCCTTCACCCAGTGCGTCACTGAACGCCTTGGCCGCCGGTGTCACACCTTCGTTGATCGCGGTGATGCGAGCCTTCCACTGGCGCACATCGTTGGCATTGACCCGATCAGCGACAATGGCGCCGTGCATTTCCCGGGCGAGATCGTCCAGTTGCAACAAGTAGCCATCGCCCACCGTCCAGAGTTCGATGGCTTTTTCCAGGTAGCTGAAATGGCGAAAGTTGAGATACAGCCAGATCAGGCTGGAGACGTCGTCCGGGTGGTTGCCCCCCTTGATGATGCCCTGGCGCGCAGCCGCTATATCCGGGGTGGGGCGGTCCAGCGCAATGCGCAACTCATGCCCGCCTTGCGGTACGGCGATAGCTTGCTGGTATTTGAGATAGGTCGCCGCTTCGCGGTTATCGGCGTAGAGGGTCAGGTAGTAGATGGCGTCCTTCTGGCCCTTGGACCATAGGCTTTCGCCAGCCACATAGCCACGCACCGCCGAGAGCACGTAGAGACTGACGCAGCCTAACAATGCCTGGAACAGCACAACGGCAATAAAGGGCCAGACAATGCCCAGCAGCCGTGGCGTTCCGAGAGTCCGCTTTTGCTTCATGAAGTCCCTTGCACATGCACAGCTTAATACGCACGCGAAAATCCGCTCCCGATCGCACAGCCTAAGCCAAATCACCGCACTTGTTGCAAGTGTCCATACAATTTGGCGTACAGCCCGCCGTCGGCAATCAATTGCTGATGGTCGCCGTCCTCGGCGATACGCCCACCATCGAACACCAGTACCCGATCGGCCTGCTTCACCGCTGAAAGCCGGTGGGCGATAATCAGTGTAGTACGCCCACTGAGAAACCGCGCCAGCGCCTGGTGCAGGTTGTACTCGGTGGCCGCGTCCAGTGCCGAGGTGGCTTCATCCAGAATCACCACCTTGGGCTCGGCCAACACCATGCGCGCAATGGCCAGGCGTTGCCGTTGACCACCGGAAAAGCGCACGCCAGAGCGGCCAACCACGCTGTCCAGGCCCAACGGCAATGCCTTGACGGTGGCCTCCAGCTGGGCGATTTCCAGCGCCTGCCAGCACGTCTGATCCGTACGCTCGCGCCCCATGGTCAGGTTGGCGCGCACCGTATCGTTGAACAGCGCCGGGTGCTGCAGCACCACCGCAACATTTTCGCGAATGGTTGCCAGGCCGATCTCCTGCTGGGTCGCACCGCCAAAACGAATGGTGCCCGCCTGCGGGGTGTAGAGGCCCAGCAACAATTGCACCAGGGTACTTTTGCCGCCACCGCTGGCGCCGACGATCGCCACTTTCTCACCCGGTGCGATGGCCAGGTTCAATTGGTCGAGCACCAGCTCCTCGCCGTAACCGAAGTCCAGGCCGCGCACTTCGATGCCCACCGTCGCACGCTCGCTGAAAGGATCGGCACCGCCTGCGTATTGCGGCTCGTCGGCGCGGGCCAGCAGTTCGTTGATGCGCGTCAACGCACCGCCCGCCGCGTAGTAGGCGTATTGCAGGTTGAGCAATTGCTCCACCGGGCCGATCATGAACCACAGGTAACTGAACACCGCGAGCATCTGGCCGATGGACAGGTCGGAAAACAGCACGGTGAGCATCGCCGCTGCGCGGAATATGTCGATGCCGAACTGGAAGAGCAAGCCACTGGCGCGGCTGGAGGCGTCGGTTTTCCATTGCGAGTGAATGGCATAGTCGCGCACTTCCTGGGCCCGCTGGCCCAGGCGCCCGAGGAAAAAGCCCTGGCGGTTGCCGGCGCGCACTTCCTGGATGGCATCCAGGGTTTCGGTCAGCGCCTGGGTGAACCGCGAGGTGCTGTCGTTTTCCAGTTTCTTCAAGTGTTTGACCCGCTTGCCCAACTGCACCGTGGCGTAGATCACCAACGGGTTGAACAGCAGGATCAGCAGCGCCAGTTGCCAATGCATCCACACCAGGATGGCCGAGGTGCCGAGCAGGGTCAGCATCGCCACCAGGAAGCGGCTGAGGGTTTCGCCGACAAATTTGTCCAGGGTGTCCAGGTCGGTGACCAGATGGGTCGTCACCGTGCCGCTGCCCAGGCTTTCGTATTCGCCGAGGGAGATGCGCTTGAGCCGTTCGATCAGCCGCACGCGGATGCGGTAGACGATGTCCTTGGCCAGCCGTGCAAACAGCCGCGCCTGCACCACGTTGAACACCAGTGCGCCGCAGCGCAGGGCCAGGGTCACCAGGAGCATCAGGCCGATATAGCCGGCGGCCTTCTGCCAGCCCAGCGGCAAGAAGTTGTTCATCACCTTGAGCGCGGCATCGCCACGGCCCAGCAGCACTTCATCGACCAGCAGCGGTAGCAGCAACGGGATGGGGACGCTGCACAAGGTCGCGAGCACTGCGACGCTATTGGCGATCCACAGGGATTTCCTGTGACGCAGAGCCAGGCGACGAATTTCCGCCCAGGTCAGGCGGTCGGTGCGTGTTGCTTCAGGCGTGTCGGGCTGATCATGCACAGGTGGCTCGCTCCAGCCATCGGCCCAGCAAAGGCGAAAGCTCGGACAGCGGCTGGTAACCATTGGTCAGCAAGGCCAACTGACCATTGCGCTCGGCCAGCAAGGTCGGAAAGCCGGCAATGCCCAAGTCCTGCACCCAGGTGAAATCGGCGGCTGTGGCCGCGTGCTGCTCGGCGCGGTCGAACTCGCCGGCAAACTCGATACGCGGGATCCCGGCCTGCTCGGCCAGCTCCACCAGCACGTGGGCAGAGGTGACGTCGCGGCCCTCTACATAGAACGCCTGCTGGATCAGCCCCAGCAGCTTCCAGGCGCAATCGGGCGCCAGGCTGCGCGCCGTGACGATGGCGCGGCACGCAGGCTCGGTGTCATAGACGAACCCATCGGGCAGCGCGCCCTCGCGCTTGAACGGCTGGCCGGTGGCGTCCGTCACCGCCTGCCAGTGCTCGAGGATATAGCGCCGCGTGGTCGGTTCCAGCGCCGCGCCGCTGCCGGTGCGCAGGCCGCCCACCACCAGGTGCAACTCCACACCGGCCGCCCGGGCCTGCTCAACCAGCGCCTGCGCCACCGGGGCAAAGCCCCAGCACCAGGAACACATCGGGTCCATCACATAGAGCAGGCGCGCGGGCATGGTTCAAGCCTCGGAAGGGGTTTGCTTGTAGTTGAAGCCAATCGGGTGCGGCATATTGCGCGCCTTGGCCAGCTCGATCTGCTTCTGCCGGTCGATGGCACTGCGACGGGTTTTCTCCGGCAGCTTATCCCAGCAATGCGGGCAACTGATGCCAGCCACATAATGCTCGGACGCGCGGTCTTCCACGCTCACCGGTGTGCGGCAGGCATGACATTGATCGTAGTCGCCTTCGCTCAAGTCGTGGCGCACCGTCACGCGATTGTCGAAAACAAAGCAGTCGCCCTGCCACTTGGTCTCTTCCTGCGGCACCTCTTCGAGGTATTTGAGGATACCGCCCTTGAGATGATAGACCTCGCCAAAGCCTTCATTGAGCATATAGCTCGAGGCTTTCTCGCAGCGAATGCCGCCGGTGCAGAACATGGCGACTTTCTTGTGTTTCGCCGGGTCGAAGTTGGCTTTGATGTAGTCGGGAAATTCGCGAAAACTGGTGGTTTTCGGATCGATCGCGCCTTCGAAGGTGCCGATCGACACTTCGTAGTCGTTGCGGGTGTCGATCAGCAAGACTTCTGGGTCGCTGATCAGCGCGTTCCAGTCCTTGGGGTCGACGTAGGTGCCGACCTGCTTGTTCGGGTCGACGCCTTCGACGCCCAGGGTCACGATCTCTTTCTTGAGCTTGACCTTGGTGCGATAGAACGGCTGGTCATCGCAATACGACTCCTTGTGGTCGATGTCGTCCATGCGAGGGTCGTTCTTGAGCCACGCCATCAGGCCGTCGATGCCTTCGCGGCTGCCGGAAACGGTACCGTTGATGCCTTCTTCGGCGATCAGCAGGGTGCCTTTGATGCCGTTGTCGACCATCGCCTGCAGCAGTGGCTCGCGCAGGGCGACGTAATCTTCGAGGGTGACGAACTTGTACAGTGCCGCCACGACAATCGGTTGAGTCATGGGTGTTCTCTCCAGGTGGCTACCCTCGTAAAGGGTGAACCGGATGCAAAAGGACGCCGGCCAGGCGGCGCGGCGCGCATTCTAGCAAAACCACGCAGCCACCGCATCGACACGCAGTCGCTGATATTCCCCGACGCCTGGCAGCGACCGGCTTTAGCGGTGTGGGTTGCGTATGCCTTCCACTCGGTACTGCTGGCCACCGAGGTGTCTCAAGATCAGCCGATAGGCGCCGCGGCCACGAGAAGCGGCATAGCCATGCAAATCAGCGGACCACAGTTGATCTCTGTGAGAATGCCAGTGAACCGCGCCCAAACGCCCTTCACCCAAGTGGCTGAGGGTAAGGGCAATACTGCGGCCCTCGCGGCTCGATGGGTCGACACCTCCAAGTGCCAAAGTATCGATCTGCATCCGCGGGGCAGCGGCGCTCATCGCCGTCGGCGCCGTCGGCGGCTGGGCTTGCGCCTGCCGACTGCCACGCGCGCGGCTGGAGCCGGCAACCTGTGTCGTCGCCCCGACCTCGAACGCGCTTGGCCCCGCCTGTTGACTGCTCGCGGCAGCGGACTCACGCCCAGGTCCTCGCAGCAGTACCGCGCCATAGCCCCTGCGTTTCAACTCGGGCATCGGGTTACGATTGACCTTCAGTATTTTTTCGACGTCTCCCGGTTTGTCCACAGGCCCCGCGTAACCGTAGATATGCTTCTGAGGTGACGTAAAGACATACAGGGAAATGCCTTCGTCCGCATGGCGGCGCCCATAGGCAAAATTCACCATCCGCTCCGTTTCTGCGTGAGTCAACTGCGCCTGCTGCGCCAACGAGATCGCCATCTCCGAAACATTTCTGGCGAATACTTCTTCCACTTGTTCCGCGGCCCTGGCCAGGGCCTGCGGTTGCATTTGTTGATAGGCACTCAAGCGGCTGGCGCCAAACAGTACACCTCCCACCAGCGCCCCAACGGAAGCCCCCATCGTCGCATTGCCAAACAGCGCCCCCGCGCCCAGGCCCAGCAAGACCAGCAGCAGGACTATGATACCTTCCCGTATTTGGGTACTTTCCACGTCAACCGGCAGCAGTCCCATTGAATCAACGAATGTGATCGGGTTGTTGAACGCCATGAGATAGGGATTCAACGCTTCACTATCCCCTACGGGGTCCGGGCTTATCCAGCGCTGTAACCAAGGGGCGTAGTAGCGGAAACCGTAGTAGTACAAACCGCTGCTGTCACACTCTTTGCCTGAATACCGGCGAGTCTTGTAGCTACCCTCTAACTCGCTGCGCGATGCCCACCACGCCGTTCCCCCATAAGGAAAATAGCTCTCCTGGCTCAATAACTGCGCCTGTTCGCCCAACTCCAGACCATGACTCGATTGCTGGTCCGTCAGGCAAAAACGCAGGGTTTCATCAGCGGCCCGCTCATCGAGCCCCAGCTCCCATTGCAACACCTCGACCGTGCACCGCGCCACTTCAAGGCGCACCACATTCAGCCGGCGTAACGGCCGATGGCGGATCTCCAGGCCCGGCAGGTAATACACACGCGCGGTTTGCCGACTGCCGGCCACCTGCTGATGGGTGAGCTTGAGTGCACGCTGGCCGTCGCCTGCGTACACATAGGCCTCCTCATCCGTGTCCCCCTTCTCTCGCGCAATTGTCGTGACTTTAGTCAGTTGGTTACGCACGTTCCATTGCATCGGCACGCTACGCCCCAGCTGTTGCTGATTGCCGTTGGCATCAAAGCCCTGCGCGAACTCGGCAACCGGATGTTCGCTCGACAACGCGCGATTACTGCCGGTGGCGACGTGCATGTTGCGCGTATAGCCGACCCCAATGGACGGCACATGCCGCAATTGGGTCAGGTTACCCCCCTCGTCATAGACGTAGTGCTGGGTATAGTTGCGCCACAGGCCGGCATCGGTCGAGCCGAACGAAACTCGCGTGGGCAGTGCCGGGCCGATGGCGGCGGCGCTGCTTTCCCGGCCAGTCGCCTGGGTCAGTTGGTACAGCGAGTCGTATTCATAGCGATATGAAGCATCCACTTGCGTGTTGTGGCTCCATTTCGTCGGTTGCGCCTGATCCTGCTGGCTTGAAACATTTCCCACGGGATCATATTCGTAGCTCAGATCCTGTAACGGCGTCGCCAGCTCATTCTTGCGGTACGCCATCAGCCGGTGCATACGCCCATCCTCGGCCCGATACGCGGCCTCGCTGGTCACGCCATTCCCCAACACGGCCGCTTCCACCTGACCGGCGGCATTGTAGCGGTAGCGCTCGATCACGGTCTTGCGCGTGCCACTTTTCAAGGTGAGGTGAACATTCTTCATCTGCCCGTCCAGCCCATAGGCGAATCGTTGGGCGTTTCCCTTGGCGTCGAGTTGTTCCAGCGTGCCGCCAAGGGCGTCAAACGTCCAACGAGTGGCGTAATGCACGCTTTCCAACTGCTGGTCCTGGTCGGCCTGGGCCAGCGGCCAGTCCACCTCGCCCGGCGCCTCGCGAAACCGCCGGGTTTGACGCAGCGCTTGCCCGGTCATTGCGTACTCCTCAAACACCTGCGTGCCCGCCGGGTCAGCATGGAGTAGCAGACGTCCACTGCAGTTAAGCGCGACGTGCTCGGGCGTTGGCAGGGCATACACCAAGCGTTCGACACACCGCGCTCGCGCTTCGCCGGCAGCTTGTTCGAACACCGCCACCGGACGCTGTAAGACGTCATAGTCGTGGCGCTGATAGGCACCCCGCCCGTCCCAGGCATGCAGCAATTGCCCCGATGGTCCTGCCAGCATCAAACGCGTACCGGCGTCCACCGCCTTGCTGCGGATCAGCGTACCGGACAGGCTGTACACCGACAGCCGATTCGCCTCGGTCGACGGTTCGCGCAATTTACGGGTAAGCAGGCGCGGGTCCCATTGCTCGAGCAACAGGCCGCTGGCCCCATAGACGTGGCGCCTGACACGGGCTGTTGGCGCTGCCTCAGATGTAGCGCGCAGATAAGCGACGCTGCGCACGGTCAACCCACGGGGGTCGAATGCTGCAAGCGAGGGCGTATTTCGATGAAGGGAAGCAGACATGATCAGATGACCTGTATTTGCACAATGGTCGGTAAAGCCTAGGGTTCATGCCTCGCACTGAGGTGGTATTGGCGTATGGACGCCTCGATTGGCGGGGGCCGGCGATGCCTGTAAATAGCTATGCCTGGCCCCGTTAACCTGCGTGATAGCGTTTTTCATTGCCCGCCGGCCCCATCGGCGGGCGTGAAGGAACGTATGAATATGCCAACCGACAGCCGCTCATTGCTCGAGCAACTGATTGATCACACACGCCCTCCCGCCCCCGGTCGGGACGATTTCAAGACCGCGCTGCAGCGCCTCGACATTCGTTCGGTATTCGACATTGTGCGACTCAGCGAAAAGGCCTTCGCTGAGCAACTGGCCACCTACAACGATGACGATGCCCACGCGGTGTATCGCAAGGCTCAAAGCGCTGCAAGGCAACTGGAAAGGTTGTTTCGCGAACAGCAAGTCGCGCCGGATCGCTCGTCCTTGCGCAATAAAGTCCCTGTGGCCGCCAATACCAGTGCCACCTACCAGGCCTTGTTCAACGAAAACTGGAAACAGTTCTGCGCCAGCTCGTCCATAGCAGCGCTCGACTCTTCGGCTGCCTATCTGCGCGCGCTTTATCTGTTCGCCCTGGAACTGGAAGAGAATGCCGAGGGGGCAGACGCGATCAAATTGTCGGACCGGCGTGTGGATCTGAAGGCGCTGTTGATCGACCAACACAGCGTCGCGGAGCAGGTGCCCATGTTGTCGATCGTCAATCAGACGTTGTTGCGCCATATTGCGGGCGTCAACGACAGCGACGCCTATATCCTACTGAGCAAGACCTGGTACCCGTTTTCGCTGCCGTATCATTTCCACCACCAGCAATGCTGGCTGGGCTTGTCGGGTGACAAACCGATGCTGGGGGAGTTGAACTATCGCATCAGTCGCCGACTGCCCCTAGCCGGAGAAACCAGCACTTATGGGCAAGTCGTTAGCCAAAATAATGAGGTCCAGTGTCTGTTATCAGGGTTAAGCCCTGAACAACAGACAATGCTGAAAAATGATCTGATAGCAGCGAAGGATGCGCAAATCTTCTATCTCACGTACTTCAACTGGACGGCTGAGAAGGGGCTGGAAAACGTCACTGACTTTCTGCACCACACGCAACTGGATGCCGGACAACTTCAAGCGCTGCTGGCACAACAGACACAAGCACCGCGCAAATCGCCTAACTGCAAGCAGGACACCGGCTTTACTTACGGTGCCTGTTACATTAACGGTGCGACTGGCCCTGACGTTGCGCTTGCACCCGCGATCGGCCTGGACAAAGGCGCCCCCAGCAAACTGGCCAACGTGAGCCTCGAACGCTTCGACAGGCTGCACCGGATGATTCGCCTACAGCGCTGGCTCGGCCTGCCTTTTGCGCAATTGGACACGTTGCTGGTCAGTGCCATGCGCTGCGAAGGTGCCAGCAACCCCGGGCTGCTGATCACCCATAACACGCTCCGGGCACTGGGGGTCTTTTGCTATCTGAGCAAGCGCTACGGCTTGCACGCCGAAGAGTTTGCCGCCTGGCTCCATCAATTGCCCGTTCACGCCTCGGGTGAGCGCGTGTCATTGTTCGATCAGGTGTTCAATCGCGCAGGTTCCGCCCTGCCGCCCCTGTATCTGGACGGCCATGCATTCGACGCAACGACTGCGCAACAACTCTGCGCCGGGCTGGGCCTGCAAGACACCGAAGATTCGTTGCAACTGCTGATCGTCGATAAGCCTGCAACCCGTACGATCGAGACCGTCAGCGCACTTTATCGGCAAGCGCGCATCGCTCGCCTGTTCGGCTTGTCGGTCATGCAATGCCGACAACTGGCGCACTTGCTCGGCAAGGCCAGCTTTCTTACGCAACTGCGTCACCCAACGCTACGCCGCAAGCCGAAGGGCGCGACTGACTTTCTCGATATGCTCATGCACCTGGAATGGGCCAGCCATTGGTTCAAGGAGAACGGCGACAGCCTGTCACTGTTAAGGCGCCAGCTTTTGCTCGAGCAGCAGGTCCAGGACCCGGCTATCACCCTGCTGTTGAAAGAGTTCGCGGCCTATGATCAGGCTTCTTATTCCAAACACTTGAACCTGCTCAACCTTCCCCAGCAACCTGATGATGAAAAACAGCGGTTGCCCGCCGTAAACTGGGAATCCCTTGTCCAGCAAGCACTGAAAAGGATGCGCTCAGAGACGCGCATTGAGGAGGCGCTCAATGAAATGCTGTCTTCCCTTGTCATCAGCACGCAATCCGACCGCACAACCGAGATCATCAAAGTAGTCAAACCCAAGCTTGAAAAACTGCTGAACACGGTGCGGGATGAATTGTGGGCGCTGTATATACGTCTCAAAGGCATCATCCACGCCGCCCCCCAGCTGCCAGGCAATGGCAACGGTTATGAAAAATATGACCATTACGGCCATTTCCTGCGCTTACACGCGCCCGCTGCCCCACCCCTGCAAACCCTCGGCTACTTGATATTGCTATTGCCTCACGCCGTCGATGCTCTGCAATTGCCGCTCAGCCGCCAGGCGCTTGATCAGTTTCTGATAAACCCGCACTGGCTGGACAGTGACTATCAAGCATCTTCGTTACTTGAACTGACCCCGCACACCCTTTGCCTCATGCAGCAGTTCAAGCATTGCATTGACCGCCTAGGCATGACCGAAGAACACATGCTCGACTACTTCAGGCAGGCCAACACACCGCCCGATAGCGCAGCGCAAAACACCAGTGACGAAATCAACGCGCATCTCGCCCGCCTGTGTGGCTGGAGTGCCAGCGAAATAGACGTCTTCAGCAGCCAACTGAAACCGCCACGCATTACCTCCATGGATCGCCTGGACTGGCTGATGCGCTGCCGCCAGGCCAGCACCGCTACCGGCCTGTCGGCCAGCCTGCTGATCGCAGCGAGCCAACTTAAAACCGACTCCACATTCGCTCAATGGAAGGCCGTCGGCGACGCGCTCACGAGCGCGCACGCATCCCCCATCAACGCGCCTTCCACTTCCGACCTGCTCAAGGATTGATCATGTCCCATTCACTTGCCCAACAACTTAACGAAAGCCTGCGCGATGCCATGCTCGCGTACTACCTCACCCATAAAGTGCCGGCTGCCCTGAAGACAACTATCAGCACTGCCGATGACCTTTACGCGTATTGGTTACTCGACGTCCAAGTTAGCCAGGCCGTGCCAACCAGTCCGGTAGCCTGCGCCATTTCCAGCCTGCAGCAATACATCAGCCGTATTGAACTGGGCCTGGAGCCGGGCTACGAACACCAGGGCATGACCGCGCAACAGGGCAAGCTCTGGCGCGAACAGTTGCACACCTACCCGCTGTGGCATGCCAATCAGCAACTGCGCTACCACCCGGCGAACTATCTGGACCCCACATTACGACGTGATAAGACCGACAGTTTTCAACAGTTGGAAAACGACCTCAGCCAGTACCGAATTCAAGCGGACACCGTCGCCACGGCGGTTCAGCATTATCTGAGCAGGTTCGAGGAAACCGCCAACATACGCACGATCAACGGCTATATCGACGCAGACTTGAGCAGCCTGCACAGCGGCACCTATTATTTCGTCGGTAAGTCGAGCTCCGAGAACACCTATCACTGGCGTGCTCTGGACCTGTCCAGGCGCTCCGGCGCGGTGCTTTTGCCGGGCGCCTGGTCAGACTGGGAAAAAATCAACCTGTCGATCTCCGACGCCACCGCCGAGCAAAGTATCCGGCCGGTGTATTTCAATGGCCGGCTATTTTTCATCTGGGCCGAATGCATCAAGCCCACCCCGTCCAGTTCGTTTAAGCCGGCGCAACGGGATTCGGAGGAAAAGGAGCAACTGGCCGATTGGATCAACACCCACTACGTCAAATTCCGGCTCAATTTCTCGTATAAAAAGCACGAAGGCAGTTGGAGCGTGCCCCATACATGCATTGAGCAATATTGCGCGACTGAAGACGTAAACGCATCGTCCCATGAGCTGCTCAAAAGCATTACCCAAACGGTAGCCGTCGTCGACAGTAGCAGCACGCCTGTGCTTTTTTTAAGCGTGCTTGCCACCAGCCGCAAAGATCCTAAACAGCAGGATAATTTTATCGGCAAATTTTTCCAGGCCGTCCATCTCGACCAGTCTTTCAATCTCATCACCGTCGCCGACGGCGGCAGCCCGGAGCGCTATAGCGTGCTGCCCGGTTCAGCGGTGGCCGAAGAGATAAACCGGCTACTGGAACCCTTCGATCCGTCCCAGAAAACCAGAGTACAAACCATACTCAAAGGTGAGGTGCAAAGTACCAACGGGTATTACAGCGAATTGCTGCCCGACAGCGCCCGGCAATTTCTTACCCTCTTTGCCCACAAAAACCAGGGCAACTTGCAGTTCAAAATAGCGCCGACAGTCGAGCAAACGATTAGCATAACACCGCACCGGGTTTTCAAAAACAAAGAGCATTGGAATTTTGAACAAAAACAGACAAACATAAAAAACTCCGACAGCACTAACGTTTTCTTCGATTCAAGCACCCAAGAACTTGTGTTCTCTTCTACCCTCAGTGGCAGTTTCCGCCATCCGTACACCGTCACATTATCCAAACCGGCGGGTATGACTATCACGTTGACGACTAATGATGCGCTGGATGACCCAAAAACGACACGAATGGAACTGAGCCAGGGCTCTGTCATCGAAGATGCCGATACAAACCTGAAAACTAATCTTTATTCAATATATCTAAGAAATTCGAACACGCTGGAGGAATTCCCCAACGCTGTCCATCATGCTGACGGGCCACTCTTTTCCCATAAATTAGAGCAGGACGACTCAAAAAAGCTCTCATTGGAAGGTAACTTCATCGAGAAGAACGCTTTCGTAGATTTATATACAAACAAAAACTTCCATTTCGCCCTTACACGTTATGGCATTGCCAAGCAAGAGGGTGAAAAAAAAAACAAGTTACATGCACAAAATTATACGTTTATCCAAAGAGCAAACGTGACCACGTCTAACTTACGCGCCTACAAACACGTCATCATGAGCGCGAACTTCGAAGACTACCCATTTACCAGCGAGATCAATGCCAATACGCATCGGATCATCAATTTTCAGGACACGGCTCACGAAAGCCTCACCGGCTCAAGTCCCGAATTACCTGAAGGACACCGGGTCACGACGCGCCTTCAGGTAACACAGGAGCAACTAATGTCCGGCATCACCCTTATACATGGGGTGGTGACCCTTGAGCCTAGCGAGAACGGCACGAAAATCCTCGGCTATGCATTGAATACGGCAACCTTGAAGCTGACGACATCTGTTTCTGACCCCACGCCCAACCAGCAATTGGCGCCGACAATCAAGACACTCGCATCGGAAACAATCGGCACCGCCGAATTCATTGACTTTTCCAACAGTTCGGCAAGCCTCCCTGCGGGCATGTCCACCACCCTGCGCATGAATACCTGTTTTGCCGCAAAGCTGGTCCAGGCGGCCAATATCGGCCTTGACCATTTGTTCTCGTTAACGCCAAAAACCTGGCAAGAGCCTCCACTTGCACGTGGCGGTGCAGCAGAAGGCATCGACTTCAACGGTGCTTACGGCAAGTACTTCTGGGAGCTGTTCCTGTACGTGCCCTGGCTAATAGCCCATCGCCTGAATCAAGAGCAACAGTACGCCCAAGCGCAAGCCTGGCTCGGCTATCTGTTCGACCCTGGGCGAGCCGCCGACACTTCCAGCGACCGGCCTGCCTTTTGGGGCTTGAGCAGACTCGCCCTTGACGAACGGCTGCCCGATTACATCAGCGACGATCCGCACGAACTGGCGATACGCGCACCCGTGCATTTTCGCAAGGCGATCTACCTGTTTTATCTGGATATCCTGCTCAATCGCGGCGATGCGTACTATCGCCAGCTCACTCCGGATAGCCTGACCCAAGCCAAACTCTGGTACACCCGAGTCCACCATTTCCTTGGCACTCGTCCCAGGGTCATTACCACTGAGCCGTGGGCGCAAATCACCCTTGCCACTTTGGCAACGCAGGGCTCTAAAGCCTTGGAAGAACTCGAGCGAACGAAGCTGGAAATCGACGTCAATCTATCGGTCGAAGGCGAAGCGCGGCTCTGGCTCACGGCCACCGAAAATCTGCGCGTGCCTTTCAACACCGAGCTGGTGGCGCGCTGGGACAAGCTCGAAAGTCGTTTGCATAATCTGCGGCACAATCTCGACATCACCGGCAAGCCCTTGCGCCTGCCGCTCTACGCGGCCCCGCTGTCGCCTCTCACACTGATGGCCAGCCAAGGCAAAGGGGCTTTTGGCGAAAGCCGTGCAGCGCCGTTCATCGACGCGCAGGTCGGCCATTATCGCTTCCAGGTGATGTTGAGCCACGCACTCACGGCCACCGAAGCGGTAATTCAATTCGGCAATACGGTGCTGACCCTGGTTGAACGCAAGGAACAGGCGGAATACCTGGAGCTGCAGCAACAACAAGCGTGGGACCTGGCCAACATCATCGTGACCCAGCAAACCCAGGCGTTGAAGGTCGACGCGAAGAACCGCCAGGCACTCGACGCCAGTCGACGCATGATCGAATCGCGGATGCACTACTACACCCATCAGCTCAGCGAAGGCATCAGCCCCGGCGAATCCCAGGCAGGCTTGCTTTACCTGATGAGCACCGGGTACGACACCGCCGCCTGCGTCGCCGCCGCAGGGGCCGGCATGGCCATGGTGGCACCGAATATCTTCGGTACGAGTGTCGGCGGCTCGCGCTGGGAAGGGCCGTTCTATGCCGCCCAGGCCATTGCCCAGGGTGTTGCCACAGCGCTGCGCGGCACCGCTGCGGACCTGGACCGTTCCGAACAATTCAACCGCCGGGCGCAAGAGTGGGCCCACGCCCAGGATCAGGCCCGACTCGAACTGGCCCAGGTCGACGCCCAATTGAACGCCTATGCCGAGCAGGAAAAAGCCACGCGCCTGCAATTGCGCCTGGCCGAGACCTCCCTGGCCCAGGCCTGGTCGAACTATCAGTTGCTGGCCAAGCGCTATACCAAAGCACAGCTGTATGACTGGCTCAATTCCCAATTGAGCACGTTCTACTACCAGGTCTATGACCTTAGCCTTTCCCTGTGCCGTAGCGCCCAGGCGTGCTGGCAGTACGAGATCGCGGACTATGAGCGCACGTTTATTCAGCCCGGTGCCTGGAACAACCACTACCGTGGCTATCTGGCGGGTGAAGCCCTGAAACTGTCGCTGTTGAACATGAACACCGCCTATTTGAACCATAACGTGCGGGATCTGGAAATCGTCAAGACCATTTCCCTGCGTCACCGCCTGATCGAGTGCGACATATCCCCACCCTCAACCGGCACCTCCCAGACACCGCCCGCCACTACCGAAGACAAGTGGACCGTGCATAAACAGCAACTGGTCAGCAAAGGCACGCTGTGCTTCAAATTGCCCGCAGCACTGTTTGACGAGGATTACCCCGGGCACATCCTGCGACGGATCAAAGGCATCAGCGTATCGTTGCCCGCGACCCTGGGCCCCTATGAAGACATCAAAGCGATACTGACCCAGACCCGCAACGAAATCGAATTGCCCACGGGCCAGCTGCGCACGGACATGCATGCCCATCAACAAATCGCACTGTCCACCGGGCTGGATGACAACGGCCTGTTCACCCTCACGTTCGATAACAACGAGCGTTACTTGCCGTTCGAATACACCGGGGCTATCTCCGACTGGACCCTGGAATTCCCCAACCCGGCCCGGCAAAAAGCCGTCCTGGAATCCATCAACGATATTGTCGTTCACCTGCGCTACACCGCCAGGGCGGCGGCTGCCAGTGGGGGTAAGGCATGAGCGACGACACCTTCAAGCTACAGGTCAATCCGCCAGCCCTGCCCAAGGGCGGTGCGGCCATCCAGGGTACCGGCAAGGGCTGGGGCGATATCGGTTCCAGTGGTACGGCAAGCTTTGAAATTGCCTTGCCCATCTCTCCAGGGCGTGGCTACGCGCCGGCCATGTCGCTGAGCTACCACAGCGGCGCGGGTAACAGCCCCTTCGGCCTGGGCTGGGGGGTGCCCCAGCCTGCCGTCAGCCGGCGCACTTCCCATGGCGTGCCTAGCTACACGATGCACGATGTGCTGGTGGGCCCCGATGGGCAAATGTGGTTACCGGAACGCGACGCCGAGGGCGCAATCAGCAGCAGCCAACTCGCCTTATTCAATGGCTTGCCACTGCCCATCACCTATACGGTGACCCGCCACTTCCCCAGGGTCGAGAGCCGCTTCGACCGCATCGAGCACTGGCAATCGGCAACTGACACAGCCGGCTTCTGGTTGGTACAGAGTGCCGATGGCAGCCAGCACTTTTACGGAAAAACCCCGCTGGCCCGGATTGCCGATCCGGACCAGCCGCACCATGTGGCGCAATGGTTGTTGCAGGAAAGCCTGAATGCCCGCGGTGAGCACATTTATTATCACTACATCAAAGAAACCGATACCGCGCGCTACCCCAGAGACTGTCGCGCCAGGCACTACCTGGAAAGCGTCTGCTACGGCAACTTCACCGCCAGGGAACGGGAGCAGCTTTACCTCTGGCAGACCAACAACGAACCGGACGTGGGCTGGCATTTTCAATTGATCTTTGATTACGGCGAACGCGCCGTTGAACTGGATCAGCGTCCGACGTATCGGAAAATCCGGGCATGGCCAGAACGACCCGATCCCTGCTCGGACTTTTCCTTCGGTTTCGAGCTGCGCACCCTGCGCCGCTGCAGCCAGGTCCTGATGTTTCACCACTTCCCCAAAGAAACGCGAATGGGCGCCGACCCGGTGCTGGTCAAGCGCCTGTTGCTGGAATACCGCCTACCCAGGCATGTCAGTCTGTTGGGCGGGGTTCATGAGCAGGCCTTCGACAGCGCCGGCAATCGCGTGAGCCGCCCGCCGCTGGAGTGCTTTTATCAGTCGAGCCAGCTCAAGATTGACCCTGGCCGCTACAAGGCATTCGCTGCGTTGCCCAGGCAGCATGACGGCACGCGTTATCAACTGGTGGACCTCTATGGCGAAGGCCTGCCCGGTGTGTTGTACCGCGCAGACAAAAGTTGGTATTACCGTGAACCGCTCAGGCCGCAACACGCGGCCACCAGCGACGAGGTGAGCTACGGCGCGGCCGCAGAGCTGACGCGGGTGCCGGTGGCCGACAGCACCCGGCCAATCCACCAGGCGCTGGCCGATGTGAACGGCGACGGGCGTTTGGACTGGATGGTGGCCGCGCCCGGGATGAACGGTTTTTTCAGCCTGGACGAACAACGCAACTGGTCAACCTATACGTCATTCGATGCCTTCCCGTCGGAGATCTTCCACCCCCAGGGCATGCTCGCTGACTTGATGGGGACCGGCCGGCATGACTTTGCGATGATCGGCCCGCGCAGCGTGCGCCTGTATGAAAATCGCCGAGCGGCCGGCTTCGCACCCGCCACCGACGTACCGCATGATCACGACGATGGCTTGCCGATCATTTCTTCCTCGCCCAACGAACTGGTGGCGTTCAGCGACGTGCTCGCCACGGGCCAACAGCATCTGGTGCGTATCCGCCATAACGAGGTGAAATGCTGGCCGAACCTGGGTCGCGGCCGTTTTGGCCAGGGGTTTGTATTGGCCACATTGCCGTTGCGTTATCGAACGTTCAACGCGGCGCATGTACTGCTCGTCGACCTCGATGGCGGTGGCGCGGCAGACTTACTGTATTTGACCACCACTCACCTGCTTATTTTTCTCAACAAAGGCGGCAACGGCTTCGAGACAGAGGCGATCAGCGTCCCATGGCCAGAGGGCGTGCAATACGACGACTACTGCCAGGTCAGCGTTATCGACGTGCTCGGCCTGGGCTGTCCGAGCCTGATCCTGACCGCCGCTCACCAGACCCCCATCCACTGGCGCTACGACTTCTTCAGCCAGAAGCCCTGGCTGCTCAGGGGTACCAACAACAACATGGGCGCCCAGGCGTTGATCGGATATCGCAGCAGTGCCCAAGAGTGGCTGGACGAAAAACGCGAGCTGCAAGCCAAGGGGCAACCTGCGATCAGCCAGCTACCCTTTGCGCTGCTGCTGGTCAGCCAACACACCCAGCAGGACGAGATTACCGGCAACCAACGGACCCAGCGCGTGAGCTATCGCCAGGCTTACTACGACCGCCTGGACCGCGAGTTCCGTGGCTTCGGGCTGTTGCTGCAAACCGACACCGACAGCCGCAAGGATGCTCCCCGCACGCCGGGTTCCAGCGCCCCCGTGCTCAGCAAAACCTGGTTTCATACCGGACGATCCCTCGACATGCCCACCCTCGGCCATAGCGCTCACGACCCGCATGCCAAGGCCCCGGGAGACACGCTGGTCAGCCGCTACAGGGCGACGGCTCAGGCGCAACCGCTGGACCATCATGACGACTTGATCGGTGATCCTGCGCCAGCGCTGGCCCGCGAAGTGGCTCGGGCACTCAGTGGCGTGGTGCTGCGCACGGAAGTAATGCCGGCGGACCCGGCGCACGACGTCGTGCCCTACTCGGTCAAGCATCAGCGGTATCTGGTGCGCGAACTTGCGCCGGCCACTGCCCACACGCCCTACGCCCGGTTATTGCCATTGGCTCTGGAGTCGATCAGCTATCAGTACGAAGGCGTAGCAGACGACCCGGTTTGCCAACACCAGATCAACCTGCGCTGGGATGCCTATGGTTGCCTGGCGCATGGCGTGACCCTGCATTATGCCCGCCGTGCCAGCGCCGACGACCCGCCACCCGCCGTGCTCCCGAATGAACACCAGCAGCGTTGGTGGCGCGATACCCATGACAGTGCGCAACAGTTCTATTACCTGAGCGAAACGCTGGCGCAGCCGATACACCTGGACGACGCACAGCAGTGGTGCCTGGCCTTACCCTACCGCCAACGCCACAACGCCCTGGTGCTCGGCAAGGCGCCGGCCCCTGGCGGGCTGGACCCTGCGCGTATCGCCTATGAGCTGTTCATTGACACCCGCGACGGACCACTGGCCGCGGGGGCCAAGCGCACACTGAGCGGCTTGTCGGTGCAGCGCTACCGGCAGGCCGGTGGCCTCGGTAAAACCCTGGAGCCCGGCGTCGCCACGCCCCAGGCATTGGCCGATTACCTGGAAACCGCCGAGCTGGATGACCAGGCCCTGAATGCTTATAACGACATCCCGGCCATGCCCAACCAACCCACGGTGGATCTGGTAAAAAAGCTCACCGACTGTGGCTATCACACCGTGACGATGTTTTTTCTGTTCGACGGCGAGGCGCCGCCGGGGGAAAACCGCCTGTGGTCGATTCGCCGCCACTTTCCCCGCTATGACAAGCCCAGCCGGTTTTGCCGGTTGAGGGCGCTGCGGGCCACCGAGGCCCACAAAGAAACGACCCTCCAATATGACCCCTACTCGCTGCAAACCCTGCTGGTAAAAACCCCCGACGGCTGCGTGACCAAAGCCGAATACGACTACCGATTGCTGCTGCCGACAAAAATCGTTGACCCAAACGGTACTGTTCAAGAGGCGCTTTATGACGGTTTTGGGCAATTGCTTGCCAGCAGCTTCCACGGCCATGAACAAAGCCTCAGAGTGGGGTTCGCCGCTCTGGAGAGCTACCGCCCGCTCAACAACGTGACACCCGAGCTTGCCATCGACCAGGCGCAAAGCGTGTTGCAAGACATGGCCAGCGCGCACTGCTACGCCCCGTTCAGCTGGATGGGCAGCATCGACCTGGCCCAGGTCAAGCCCGAGTGGATTACCGAAGCCTATCTGCTCCCCGGCGGGTATATCCGCAGGAGCGCGCGAGCGCGCCTGAGCGGCAGTCGCCTACCGCTCAACGACAGCGAAAAACAACTCAAGGCGTTGATCGATGCGGCCAGCCGCACGCCGGTACACGGGCTCATGCTGCAAGCCGACCGCTACCCCGGCGATGCCGAACAACAGGTGCGCATGACCCTGACCTGCTGGGATGGCTTCGGCCGTTCATTGCAGACCAAGCAGAAGACCGAACCAGGCCTGGCCCATGCGGTCGACGAGCAGGGCAACCTGTTGGTCGACGAGCTGCCGGATGCATCCGGCATCGTGAAGAAGCAGCTGCGCCGAGTGCATGCCGATCCGCGCTGGCGCGTCAGCGAGCGTGTCGAATACAACAACAAGGGCCTGGTCATACGCCTCTACCGCCCCTACTTCGCCAACAGCCATGCCTACGTCAATGATCACTCCATGCGCGAATTGGGCCACAGCGACCGGCAATTGTATGACCCTCTCGGGCGCCCGACCCAGACATTCACCGCCGCGGGTCTCATGCGGCGTACCACCTATTGGGCCTGGTATACCGTCAATGAGGATGAAAACGACACCTATGACGAGCTGAATCCCGGCCCAATACAGACTGGCGACGCCTGAGGGCTCAGGTAGCCGCACGACGTTCGCCTCACGCGAAAGGTATGGGAATGGGCCGCGAGCGGCCCAGTCCTGGTCTCGTCAGGGGCGTCGGGCCGTGCTCCAGCTCGCGGCAAAGGTTGTGTACCCGCGCCTGGCGTACGCGACGAAAAAGCCGCGCCATTCGGTCAGTGATGCGATCAGCCCGCGGGCCGCCATGACCATCCTGCGCGTGCCCACGCTTTGCGCGGCCTGGGGTAGGCCCGTCAGCGCAACGGCCAAGGCCTCGACCCCAGTCGCGGCCCAGTACGTCCACACCTGATTGAACATTCTGCTCAGCCCGCCGTGCACCAGCGCCGCTGGGTCCGGCGCCTGCACGGTCAGGCCATGGGGATCGTGAACAGCCATGGGGTGGCCGCTGCGAATCATCGTTCCCATCGCCCCGCCGTAGGCTTCAACTGCGGGTGACACATTGGCTTGCATCAGCGCAGGCACTTCCCCGCCGTACACCGCGTTGGCGACGGTCGCAACCGCGTACGCCGCCGTCGCGCCGGCGGTGCGGCCGACCCTGGCCCTCAGGGGCGCACTGCCCCAGGATGCGCCAGTGCCGTGCCCACGCATGATCTGCTGCACCAGTTCCCTGGAGAGCGAGCGGACATGCCCGCTCAATCGCTGCACCGCCACGGGGTCCCAGCCTTCCTCGGCTTGAACGCTCGGCGTGTCGAACTGGAGGGCATAAGCACTGCCCACGAGGCCAGCCGAAATAGCCCCAATGTGTGGCGCAAGGCGTGTCCAGTTACCCGCGATACCGGTGCTCATATGCATCGTGGCCACGGCATCCAGCGCCGCGACGCTAAAACGCAAGGCCTGATTGCGTTCCGGCGTGGGTTGGATGTTGCCGAATATCGCCAGATCGACGCCCGTCGCGACGGCATTGGCGATGTAGGTGGATAACCCATCGCGAATCGCGGCCGACGAGGCCGCTTGTATTCTCGGGCGCATGATCCACCCTATATTCGCGAGACGACGGGTAATGGAAAGCCTGCGTATCGGGTTGTCCCGAGGCGCCTCCAGAGCCGGTGTGGCGGCCAACCCTTGCGCATCGATCTGGGTAACCGGGTTACCGCCAACCATGGCGTACAGATTCAAGCCATCGGCATCGCCGGTCGGGTCCGGGCTGATCCAGCGGCATAACCACGGTGCGTAATACCTGAAGCCGTAGTAGGACAGGCCGCTGGCATCGCGCTCCTTGCCCGAATAACGGATAAACCTGTAACTCGCCTCGCTGGCGTTTTTCGCCGCCCACCACGCGGTCCCGCCGTAGGGGTAATACGTTTCCTGGCTGAGCAGTTGCGCTTGCTCGCCCAGCTCCAGGCAGCTGCTGCCCAAGTGGTCCGACAAGCCGTAACGGATCTGCGCGTCCTGGCGCGCGCCCGAAGGGTGGCGATCCCAAAGCAGCACGCGGACGGTGGTTGTACCGGCATCGAGGTTGAGTACATTCAGTTGCTCACCCGTTGCGCTGTCATGACGAATTTCCAGCCCAGGCAGGTAGCGCACCTCGGCGGTATGCGCCACACCCCGGGCCTGGGAGACCCGACGTTTGAGGATACGCTGGCCGGTGGCATCGTAGGCGTAGCGTTCTTCATCGTCGTTGCCGCCCTCGCGCCGTACTTGCGTAAGGCGCACCAGTTGATTGCGCACATCCCAGCCCATTTTGTGGTCGCCTGCCAATGCTTGCAGATTGCCGTTGCGGTCAAAGCCCTGGCCCAACCCCGGCACCGTCCTGCCATCGACCTGCGGCAGAAAATGATTGCTGCCTGCGGCCACGCTCATCTGCCGTGTGAAGCCGGTGCCGCTGCTGGGCACATGGTGCAACGCGAGCACATTGCCGGCGGCGTCATAACTGAACCGCTGGGTGTAGCGACGCCATACGCTGTCGTCAGCCGAGCCAAACGCTAGGCGCGCCGGTAACGCCGGGCCTCCCGTGTTGCCGGCGGTTTCGCGGCCGGTGGCCTTGGTCAGTTGGGATAGCGTGTCGTACTCGTAGAGGCTGGCCGAACTGATTTGGGTGTTGCTGGACCATTGTGTCGGTTGGGCAAGGTCGTCAATCCGCACGACGTTGCCGACGCTGTCATAGTCGTAGCGCAGGTCTTGCAGCGCCGCGCCCGATGGTCCGGGCAGACGAGCTGTCATTTGCCCCAAGCGACCATCGAACTCACGGTATTGCATGGCGCGCACAACGCCGTTGCCGGCGCGTTCGCTGAGCACCTGGCCGACGGCGTTGTAGTGGCGCTCGCCCAGCACCTGCTTACGCGCGCCGCCCCTGGGCGTCACGTAGATACTCGCCGGTTGCCCGTCAATGCCGTAGGCGTAGTCGAACCGATTGCCCTTGGCGTCCGTGTGATGCAGGCGCTCACCCAGCGCGTTAAACCCAACGGATGTCTGGAACGTCTCGGGCTCCAGGCGCAGCTCGCGTTGTGTGTCGGGCTGCGGCCAATCCAGCGCGGCACCCGCCTGCCTGAAACGTCGTGTCTGCTGCACAACCTCCGAGTGCAGCCCATACACTTCATGGAACAACGAGCCGCCGCCGTCATCGTGGCGAATCACCCGGCCACAACGGTTGCGTGCAGCCTCTTCATCCGAGGATGAAGCATAGGCAAGACGCTCGACGCACAGCGCTTGCGCGTCCCCGGCCGCCTGTTCGAAGACGGCGACCGGCCGCAGGTATTGATCGTAGTGATGAGCCTGGTGAGCGCCCCGCCCGTCCCATTCTTCCAATAACTGCCCGGCTTCGCCCATCAGCATCAACCGCCAGCCCGCGTCCACGCTGTGGGTGCGCAGCGCTTGCCCGCCAAGGCTATAGACCGTGCGTTGGTTGGGCGCAGTGTCGAGCTGTGAGCGTGACAACTGCAACAAACGTGGGTCCCATTGCTCAGTCAGCAAGCCGGTACTGCCCAACACCTGACGATGAATGCGCACCTGCGGCTCGTCCGCTGCACTTGCGCGGTGGTAGCCGATGTTGCGAACAATTAACCCACGCGGGTCGACCGCGGCCAGGGACGGCGTGTTTCGATGGACGGAATCAGACATGACCTCAAGACCTTATTGCTGAATAAGTAGTCCTGAAAGCCTAGGGGTCGGTGGGTGGTGCAAGGTGGTGCTGGAGGATGTTTTGTGTATCCGGGTACTGGCATCGCCTCGACCCGCTCGCGCGGGTCGAGGCTGCGCTCAATGCCCGCCGGCGCAGGTCGGCGAGGCCGGCGCTGCGTCGATGTTCGCCCATTCTTCAGGCGTGTAGGTATGCAGCGCCAGCGCATGAAACTCGCTCATCAGGTCACCCAGGCTGGCGTAGACCTTCTGGTGGCGCTTGACGCGGTTGAGCCCCTCGAACTGCTGGCTGACCAGCACGGCCTTGAAGTGGGTCTGCAACCCACGGCTGTGCATGTGGCTCTCATCCAGCACGCTCAAGTGTTGCGGGCTCAGGGCGGCGAGTGCCGTTTCGATACGCTGTTGCATGGTCATTCCTGTTTACTTCTTCTTGGCCGGTGCGGCTGCCTTGGGCGCCAGCTCGTTGGTCATGTCTTCCAGCAGCTTGTTCACTACCGGCACGGCGCTTTCCAGTTTGGCCTGGGTCATCTGGGCCGATTGCTGGGTCAGTTGCGGCATTTTCTCCAGGACTTTCTTGCCCAGCGGCGACTGGTAGAAGGCAACCAGGTCCTTGAGCTCCGATTCGCTGAAGTTGGTGGTGTAGAGCTTGACCATGTCCGGCTTCAGCTTCGGCCAGCCAATAGCCTGGTCCAGGGCGGCATTGGCCTTGGCCTGGTAGCTGTCCAGAACCGACTGCTTGGCGGCAGGCGCCTTGGTCTGTTCGAAACGCTGGGCGAACATTTGTTGCACTTGCATGTACACCGGGGTACCCAGCTTGTCAGCGTGGGCCAGGGTAAGGAAGGCTTCGGCACTGGCGTTGTGGCTGGCGGTATCGGCAAAAACCTGGCCGCTGGCGCAAACCAGAGCAACCGCGGTACAGATGGCACGAAGACGAGTCATCGAGTTTCCTTTTCTAGCAGGCGAGGTAAGACCCCAAGGGCGACCATTCTGCGCCTAAAAAACCTCGCGGCTCAACCCCAGGCCTTGTCGGGCCTGGTTTTGCGCGGTGCAAATCCGATGAAGCGTGTTTTTTGGAACCCACCGGGCCGATCACAGCCTAAACTGCGCAAACGAACCTGAAGGAGTGTGCCCGATGAGCCGTATCGAAACCGACAGCCTGGGAGACGTCCACGTCCCGGATGACGCTTACTGGGGCGCCCAGACCCAACGTTCGCTGGTGAACTTCGCCATCGGCGAACAGCGCATGCCGTTGGCGGTGCTGCATGCCCTGGCCCTGATCAAGAAGGCCGCGGCACGGGTCAACGACCGCAACGGCGACTTGCCCGCCGATATCGCCCGCCTGATCGAACAGGCCGCCGACGAAGTCCTCGACGGCCAGCACGACGACCAATTCCCATTGGTGGTGTGGCAGACCGGCAGCGGCACCCAAAGCAACATGAACGCCAACGAAGTGATCGCCGGCCGCGCCAACGAACTGGCCGGCAACAACCGCGGCGGCAAGAGCCCGGTGCACCCCAACGACCATGTGAACCGCTCGCAAAGCTCCAATGACTGCTTCCCCACGGCCATGAGCATTGCCACCGTCAAGGCGGTGCACGAGCAGTTGCTGCCGGCCATCACTGTGCTGTCCGGTGGGCTGGCGGAACTGGCGGCGCGGCATATGAAGCTGCTCAAGACCGGCCGTACGCACATGATGGATGCCACGCCCATCACCTTCGGCCAGGAAGTCTCGGCGTTTATCGCCCAGCTGGACTATGCCGAGCGCGCCATCCGCAGCGCCCTGCCCGCCGTGTGCGAGCTGGCCCAGGGCGGCACCGCTGTGGGCACCGGGCTCAATTCGCCCCACGGTTTTGGCGAGGCGATTGCCGCCGAGCTGGCGGCGCTGTCGGGCTTGCCGTTCGTCACCGCGCCGAACAAGTTCGCCGCCCTCTCCGGCCACGAGCCGCTGGTGACCTTGCACGGTGCGCTGAAAACCCTCGCCGTGGCGCTGATGAAACTCGCCAACGACCTGCGCCTGCTGGGCTCCGGCCCGCGCGCCGGGCTGGCCGAGGTCAAGCTGCCAGCCAACGAACCAGGCAGCTCGATCATGCCCGGCAAGGTCAACCCGACCCAGTGCGAAGCGCTGTCGATGCTGGCCTGCCAGGTACTGGGCAATGACGTGACCATCGGCATCGCGGCGAGCCAGGGGCACCTGCAGTTGAACGTGTACAAGCCGGTGATCATCCACAACCTGCTGGAGTCGATCCGCCTGCTGGCCGATGGGTGCAACAACTTCCAGGAGCACTGCATCGCGGGTCTTGAGCCTGACGCCGAACAGATGGCCGAGCACCTGGAGCGCGGCCTGATGCTGGTGACCGCGCTAAACCCGCATATCGGCTATGACAAGTCCGCGCAGATCGCCAAGAAGGCCTATGCCGAAGGGCTGACGCTGCGTGAAGCGGCACTGGCGCTGGGCTATCTCACGGATGAGCAGTTCGACCAGTGGGTACGCCCGGAGAATATGCTGGAGGCCGGGCACTAACAGCCCAATGTGTGAGGGGCAAGCCCTAATGCCAGCCAGTTAAGGCTTTTTGTAGGAGCGAGCTTGCTCGCGAAGAATTCAGAGCAATCGCGTTTATCCAGAATGAACGCGTTGCCTGGACGTTTTTCGCGAGCAAGCTCGCTCCTACAGACGGGCATTAGGGCGACCCCCCTCCCACATTTGGATCGAAATCATGAAGCCATGCGCAATCGCCGAGCCCTGAGCCCGGCCATCAGCGACGGCGCCAGCGCCACCATCGCCGAGCCGGTCACCACCACCAACGCGCCAAAATACCCCAGGGCATTGATCTCCTCGGCCTGCACAAATTCCGGCCACAGCCACGCCGCCAACGCCACCGCAACAAAGGTCACCAACGGCGTCAGGGCCAGGGTCGCACTGACCCGCGAGGCCTCCCAATGGGCCAGCGCCTCGGCAAACGCGCCGTATGCCACCAGGGTATTCATGCAGCAGGCCAGCAGCAGCCAACCCTGCAACGGGCTCAGTTGCAAGGCTTCCAACGGGTGTGCCCAGGGCGTCAGCAACACGGCGCATGACAGGTAGATCACCATCATCACCTGCAGCGAATTCCACACCGTCAGCAACTGCTTCTGGCCCAGGGCGTAGAACACCCAGATGGTGGTCGCCAGCAGCACCGTCAGTACGCCTGCGGTGTAGGTGCCCATGGAAGTCAGCAGTTCCATCAGGCGCTGGTTGAAGAACAACCCGAAGCCGACGATCAACACCACCAGGCCTACACCCTGCCCCAGGCTGAAACGCTCCTTGAACACAAACACACTGGCAACCATCAGAAAAATCGGCCCCATCTGCACCACCAGTTGCGCGGTGCCGGGGCTGAGCATTTTAAGCCCCACCAGGTACAACACATAATTGCCCACCAGCCCGCACACGGCCATCGCCACCAGCCAAGGGCCCTTGGGGCCGAGCACCTTGCGGCTGGGCAAGCGCCGGGTCGCCGCAAGATAGATAAACAAGCAACTGCCGGCCACGATCAGGCGAAACCAGGTGACGGTGATCGGGTCCATCACCTGCAACACCTGTTTGAGCTTGATCGGCAGAATGCCCCAGAGCAGCGCGGTCAGCAGGGTCAGGAAAAAACCGTAGACCCAGCGGCCCGAAGAAATGTGCATGAGTGCCCCGAATGCCAGAGGAGGTGGAACCAGCATTCTAGGGGCATGCGGTGCGCTTTGGGTATAACAGTGTTCAGGGCACGCCCATCACCAGCACCCCGCTGCCGCTGATGGGGCCGGCAGCCGGCAACGAACCCGCCCGACGTACCAGCGAAAACGTCACGTCGTCTGCGCCCGTACTGTTGGTGATGCGGGTAAGGAACGAACCGTTGACCTGCACGGGAACTCCGTCGCGAACAAGGGCCGTGCCCACGTCAGCATTGGTCATCGTCAGCAAGCGTGAATCAAATGCGGTGCGGGTGCCTTTGTAGGTAATGGTGATGGGTGTATTGATCCCGCCATCCGGGCATGAATAGGTAAGCCTGCGGTTACTGATGATGGAAGATGTCAGCGGATCGGTGCCTATCGCTCGCTGGTGCACGTTGCCGAAATTGATCTCGATGGGGTTGTTGTTGTTGATCGTGCAGGTTGATGGGGAAATTTCGAACCGGTTGGCGGCGGTGTATGTGAGCGCCAATCCAGTTCGGCTTTGATCGTAGTTATTGGTCTGGTTGAGACGTAGGACGCCGAGGATGTCGCCTATCTCGATTTTGATCGGGTTGCTCGGATTATTACTGGTCAAAATATAGGGCGTCACATCAATAGGCACACCCAATGTGTTATTGGGCATCGTAGCCACCCGAATCCCATAGGGCACGGGGGTGTTCAGAAACCTTCCGTTTATCAGCAGGCCCGTACCATGATTGGAGAATTTCGGGCCAGGCGTCCAGGGAGCGCCCGCTTGAATTGCAGTTGCCCAGTAGTCCGTATAAGAAGGTGGCCATCCAAAATAAGGCGTGAATCGGCAGCTCAGCCTTACCCCTTGAAGGAAGATACGGGTTCTATCCGAGTTGAGCTGAACCGTCACGGGTACTTGTAGATTCAGTGTTCCACCCGTATCGATCTGCTGCCAAGGGCCTCCGTTCACACTGCATTGGGCCGCTTTCGCGGTGGTGGCTGTACAAAACAGAAGGACAAGCGCCAGGGCTCCAAATAGTCGTTTCATTTTGATCTCTCGTTGCTCTGCTCTACCCAGTCAAAGCTTATGGATAGTCCAGCGTAAAAGTTGAGGTCACCGTGTACGCACCGTGCCCGATGGTTTGTTCCGCGATGGCTGTCGGCTCGCCCTGCACATAAGCCTTGAGCTCAATGGCATTGCTGCCGTCGCTCAACACCTGCCTGTCGCTGACGGTATTGAGGGGCAAGGGCTTATCGCTCAGCGTCTCGATGCCGACGCCGATGCCAGAGGCACCGCTGCCACCGTCCAGCGCGAGCAAGCCGGGAAGCTCGCGGTTTTCTAAACCGCCGAAGGTGATGGTCACCGAGTTGCCGATCGTGGTGTCGCAGTCTTCCAGGTGCAGCTTGAAACGCTTACCCACCGATCGCGTGTTGATATAGAGGTACTTGCTGGTGAGGTCCCAGAGCTCCAGCCTGACGGCCTCGTCGCCAGGGCGAAGGGTGCAGGCCTCTTCGACCAGGTTGCCTTTGAGACGCAGATTGTCCGCCGCGTGCCCCATGGGGATCAGACCGCAGATGAGCAGGAGTGCCAGGCCGTGCTTTTGAACCCTTTGATATCGCATCGATTCAGCTCCTACTGGTATTCGGCCAACAACGTGGCCACCGCTGTGAACCCGGCGGGAGGCAGCGTTGCGCCGGGCTGTTGCACCGGCACCACCTCTAATGTCGGCGGTGATGACAGGGTGATATCCAGCGGCGTATTGAGTGAAAATGGCAGGTTATTCTGAAAAACCCGAATGCCCAGCGCAGGCACGCTGGTCTGCACCGCTGCACCGTCAAACGCTGTGGGAGTGCCGTTGACGCTCAGTTTCAGCGCCCACGGCAGCGTGTCAGTGCCACAGTTGATCGCGTAGCCGACGCCCCTGCGATACCTCACGCCGTCGACGCGTTTTACCCCGACATCGCCAAAGTCGACTTCAATGGTGTTGCCCGCATCGATGGTGCAGGGGGGCGGCTCATTCAACGTCCCGCTGAACGTCACGTTGGCCGACGCGCCACTGCACAGGCCGATGGCCCACAGGGCGAACAACGCTCGTGGCTGCCAAGCTGTCATGGGTCGTTCCTCTTCTTGTTAATGGCCGTGTTATCAGTGGTAGCCATCATTGGTAATCGACCACCAGGGTCGCGGTGGCATCGAAGGCCCCGCCGGTCAGCTTGCTGCCCGCGCGTTTGACCGGCACCGCCTGCACCACGGGGAAATTGGGGTAGGTAAAATTCACCGCCGTATTCAGCGGCCAGTCCGCGCCATTCACAAACAGTTTGACCCCAAGATCGGCCTTGCGGGTCGAGAGCACGCGACTGTCAAATGACGCCACCGTCCCCTTGAGTTCCAGGGTCAGCGCATTGCTGAACGGTGAATCACAGGTGACGGTATACGGCACATCGCGACGGTAGTTGACCCCGTCGACCCGTGTCGTCAGCAGGTCATTGCCAAACGGCACGTCGAGGGTGCTGCCACCGTTGATGACGCACGGCGGAGGCGCGATGATCACCGCACGAATGGTCAAGCTGGTCTCGGCCTGTACGCCCTGGCTGACCGCCAGCAACATGCCGCCGGTGATCCAGCCGATTGATTTAGCCATCATTGCACCCTTAGTCATAATTGAGCCTGACATCCACCACGGCCCTGAATGCCCCGCTGGTCAACGGCGCCGCAGTGCGCGTGGGCCAGACATTCCAGGTCTGGATATTGCGGCCCACCGGCAAGAACAGCGGCTGGCCCCGTGCGCCCAATTGCACGTCCCGGCCCAGAGCATCGGTCAACTGCAGGCCCATGCCGGTGATGCCCTGCACTTTGACCAGCCGCGGATCATCGGCATCGGCCGGCGCCTGGAACGTGACCGACAGCACCGGTTGGTATGCGCTCCAGGTCAGGTTTCCGGTGCGCTCATTGCGTATACGGCCGGCGGTACGCAGGCAATCGCTGAACCGCAGTTGAAAGGCTTTGGGGGTCGCCTGGTCACCGGGGCGTTGCAACTGGCTGGTCGACACCGCGTCCAGATCGACGGTCTGGTGCACCGATGTCATCTCCAGGCTGCAAGGCGACTCATGCATGGACCCGAGCACATTGAGCATGCCGCTCATGCCTTCGATATCTTCCTCATCCTCGGCGTAGGCACCCACTGCCAAGGCCCATAACAGGGCACCCAGGACCTTCACTTTTTGCGACTTCATGGCGTTCTCCAGCAGCATCACTCATTCGCCGGCGCGGCCTGCGGGTTTACTGTGCAAGTGTCGCCCGTGCAACTGAAGGCCAGCACCGGGCGCCCGCCATAATCGTTGACATAGGCCAGGTAAGGGCTTGTACCCAGTGCCTTGGCCGTGGCCCCCAGCGTCAGGGCGCCCTTGGGCGGCACCATCAGCGGCGTAAAGCCGGGCACGGTCTTGCCGTCCTTGCTGCTGCGCGCATCTACCAGGGTCACGTAGTACGGCGTAGGGTTATTTACCCGGTATTGATCGCCTTCACGGGTCAGGGTCAGCTTCTCCTGCCAGGGGTTGGACAGGTCCTGCTGGCTCGGCGCAATGGCTTGCGGTCGGTAGAACAGCTTGATGCGCGTCTGCAGGGCAATCTGCAGGGTGTTGGACTTATCGCTGCGCGGCGGGATCTCCCTCAGGTTGAAGTAGTAGACCGTCTCCCGATCCTGCGGCAGCGCCTTGGCCGCCGGCAACGCCTGGACTTTCACCTGGCTTTGCTTACCCGGCTCCAATCGCTGAACCGGGGGCAGCACGATCAACGGCGTGGTGATCTTCTGACCGGCTTCATCCTCGATCCAGCCCTGGGCCAGATACGGCAGCTGGGTATTGTTGTTGGTGATGTTCACGCTGGTGGCGTCTTTGCCACCGTCGAAAATCACGCGGGTACGGTCCAGGCCCACCGCTGCGTTGGCACTCTGGCTCAAGGCCAGGGCCAACAGCGCAAAGGCCGGGAAAGTGGAACCTGTGGTCGGTTTCATGAGGCTGTGTTCTCCGTATCGTTAGGCTTGCCGGTCAGCCCGGCGGGCTCGGGCAAGGATGGGTCGGCGGCTACCATCTGGCAGCGCAATTGCAGGGCGTCGGTCAAACCATCGGCGGGCAGTGTGGCGGGCAGCGTGAGCATGCATCGCTCGTCACCGCCCCAACTGACGCTCATCTGTTCGCCGGCCTGGATGCCGCTCAGGTAGACATGGCCGCCATCATTCACAATGCCGGTGTCCTGCTGCTTGAGGTTCTTCACCGTCGCGCCGAAGGGCGGCGCAGTGCCATCCGCCAGGCGCAGCACCGCCATGGCTTTTTCACCGGCGATCACGTCCAGCGCGCGATAACCGATCGCCCCTTCGGTCAGGGTCAATTGCGTGACGGATTGAGTCGCTTCGACATTGCTTGGCAGGCGCTCCAGATCAACACTGGCGGCGGTACGCTGGTAACTGCTGATGTCCGAGATCACCGCCTTGCCGAAGGCATTACTGCGGGTCGGCGCGCCGTAACCGCGTACAGGCACATCGGGCACGCCGGCGGTATCGACCATCAGGCGGGTGCCGCCTGTGCTGGTGGTTCGATGAAGCGCGGCACCGTAGGCCGTGAGCGTGGCGCCGCCGCGTGCAGACACACTGAGGCTGCTGGAACCGCCCTGCTGCCGGCTGGCGCTCACATCGATGTCGGCGTTGTCGCCCATATGGCTCAGGTAACCGCTGGCGGAGGTGTCGCTGGCACTGAGCTGGTAGCTATTACGCTCATCGAGGCGATCGCTGTAGCGCGTTGCAAGGTTGTTTTTGCCGCCGGCTCGGTTGGCATCCAGTGACAGCGTGCCGGTACGCCCCAACGGCAGGCTGACGGTCAGCGCCATGCCGTTATCCTTGTGGTTATATTCCTGGGTGCGGTACATGTTCAGGGACAGGCTCATGTTCTTGACCGTGCCCACATTGAAGTAGCGCGACAGCGACAGGTTCCAGCGATGGGTGTCGGGCCGGTCCCAGTAGGTTTGCTTGTTGTAGCTGGCGTAGACGGTGGCGCCCAGGTCACGAAACTGCTTGTTGACCGTCACCGTATACAGCGCCTTGCTGCCGCCGATAGGCTTCCAGCCCTCTTCGGGGTCCCGATAATCGCCACGCCCGCCGAGTTCGCCATTCAACCCGTAATGCCGGGCATCCAGGTACTCGCTCATGCTCAGGAAGTTCTTCTCGGAAAAGCGGTAGCCGGCGAACGTCACCTGGCTGTCGTACTGTTCGAAGTTCTTGGAATATTGAAGGCGGTAGGATTTTCCCGAGAGCGTCTCGTTCCACACGGAGGCATGGGACTGCGTCACATCCAGCGAGACAGCGCCGAACGCCAGCAAATCCCGGCCGGCGCCCACGGATAAGGCCCGATAGTTGTTATCGGTGATGCCGCCACCGAACAACGACCAGCCATTGCTCACGCCCCAGGAAAACTCGCCGGTACCGAAGAAGTCGCCATCGGAGCCGTTCTGCAGATTGGACGGTCGCCCGCTCGCCAGCTTGTAACGCACTTGGCCTGGGCGCGTCAGGTAAGGCACCCCGGCCGTGTTGAGCTGGAAGGTATGGACCGAACCGTCCTGTTCTTCCACCCGCACATCCAGCCTGCCGGTCACCGCATCATTGAGGTCCTGAATGCGAAAAGGGCCGGCCGCGACCAGGGTCTCGTAAAGCACACGCCCCTGCTGGCTGATGATGACTTTCGCATTGGTCTTGGCCACGCCGACCACTTCCGGCGCGTAACCACGCAAATTCGGTGGCAACTGGCTTTGGTCCGAATTGAGCGCGGCACCGGTGAAACGGAAGCTGTCGAACAGGTCCGAATACAGGTAGCTCTCACCCACCACCAGGCGTGCCTGCAACGCTGGAATGGCGCGATACGCGTAGTAACGGCTCCACTCCAGCTTTTGCGGCCCGGCCGCCTCTTGCCGGCCATTCTCCACGCGCCCCTGCCAATCGGCCCGCAGACGCCAGGCGCCGGCATTGGCCCCGACGGTGCCGTTGCCACTGAGGTTTTTGCGCTGGCCGTCGTCCTTCTGGTAGTTGGACTGCGCCGTCAGGCTGTAATCGAGCAAGAGCCCCGGCACCCCCTCGTCCCATCGCGACGGCGGGTCCCAGTTGAGGGCGTTGTACTCAAGGTAAGCCTGGGGCAGGTTGATGCTCAGGGTCGCGGTGGCCAGGTCGCCACTGACCTCCATGCCCGGCATGCTGGTGATATCCAGGCACTCCCCGCCCCTCCACCAGGTGAGTTTGCCGGCTTCGGACACTCTCAGGCCCAACTGCTCGACAAGCGCCTGCGACAAACAGGCCTGGCTGCCCTTGGGATCATTATCGGGGGGATAGAACGCCACCGATTGTTCAGCGATAGGCTGGGCGTTCAACTGCACCGCCATCGAGTAAGTGCCTGGCAGAATGAATCCGCTGCGCGCAAATTGAGACAAGTCAATATTAGTGCGATCACTCAGATCGAGAACGTCGGTATTGAACTCGATATCACCGGCGCCCATGGCAGTGCCCGCCAATGACATCAACCCGCCAAACAGTCCGGGGCGGAGCGTATTTTTGATCTTCGACGTATTCAACATGAAAGCTGTCCATCACTGTTCAAAAGTATTCCAACTTGAACCGCACCGCGGCACTGTGAGCCCCAACCACCAATGGCAAGCCGTTGCCGACCAGGTAAAACCGGTAATTGAGCGTCATGTCACCCTCCGCCAGCGGGACCGGGGCCATGCGTTGCCCCGGCAGGCTCTCCTGGCCGGCGGCATCCACGATGTGCAACGCCACCCCCTGCGAGGCGCCAAACACGGCGAAGGAAAGCCCTGCCCTGTCGGTGGGCCCGTCGAACGTCACGCGCATGTGTTCCCAGTCAGGCAGGGTTGCACCTGGGCGCGACGGGTCCGGGCGGGTCAACGAGCAATTGACCAAGCGCAGCTGGAAGGGATGGTCTTCGCCCCGCGTGTTGCGCAAGAGCCGGCCAACCGGTTCGGGCGGCATCTCGATGGTTTGATCGATACTGGCCAGTTCCAGCCCGCAGGCAGAATCAATCACTTCGCCTCCGAGCAGCACGACCCCATCGCCTTGCGCAGGCGCCTGGGCGACCACACAAGGGCTGATGAATGTCGTCAATGAAGAGGCGATAGCCAGACGTATGAATGTGTTCACCTGGACCTCCCGTCAGCGTTCCCCCGCCACACCAGGTGGCGGGGGCAAAACTTACTGATAAGCCAAGGTGAAATTGGTGACCGCACTGAAGTCGCCAGGGACGATCGTGCCAGTGGTGGCGCCTTGTACATAGGCACCGAATTCCAGAGTGTTGTCCCCAACGGAAATGATTTGCGGGGCGGTAGGCACACCCAACTTAACCAGGTCGCCGCCGTGGGTCATCATGATGCCCACGCCGCCAGCACCGCCGACCGTACCGATCGCGCCCGGCACAACGGTGGAGGGCGCGCCGGTGAAGGTCGTGGTGACGGTGTTGTCGGTGAGGCCCGTCAGGTCGCAACCTTCCAGTTCGATCAGCACGCGCCGGGCCTCCGACTTGCCCCCCGATTGCAACTGATGCTTTGCAATCGCCCCCAGGCGAACGGTTTGATCAACGGAGTCAGGCTTGATAGAGCAAGCCCCGGAGTGCACCGACCCCAAAAACGTAACCGTTCCGTCCGCCGCGTGCGCCATCGACACCGAGCCCGCCAGCAGACCGACAGACAACAGCACAGTTTTCATTTTGGTTTTCATCTACAGATTCCCACTTAACAAGTGTCATTAAGAAGCCTTGCCACCGATAGGCACAGGGCTGATTAAAAGAGCGGTATGACCAGTGCTTCGAGGGGGTTGCTCCTGAGATGCTTTTCCAACTTGTTGTATTGCATTTCAGGACCACGCTCAACGCCGGGCAAGTGTCCGCTTCACACTTGAAGAAGTAAGCCAGCTGTTTCGTTTAACCGTGTAGCCCTTGCATATCAAGGCTTGCAGGAAATTTATGGCACTTTGCCAAAACTTTTAAATCAGCTGAAGGAATTGGACTACAAACGAGTTAATGCTAATAATTCAGCGCCAGATACAGCCGTAAGAATATGGCTACACAGACTTTAAAAACAATAAACCTTACTGGGATTTTGCAACTAAGGAATTCAGCCGACGGGCAAGTGGCGTTGATGAATGGCAGATGCAAACAGGGGGAGCAAAGCTCCCCCTGTGACACGTGCTGCAACCGTCAATCCATCTAGCGCACCGCTTCAAACAACCCGGTTGCGCCCATCCCGCCACCCACGCACATGGTGACGATGCCGTAGCGTAAATCACGCCGTTGCAGCTCACGCACCAGGTGCCCCACTTGCCGTGACCCGGTCATGCCGAATGGATGGCCTATGGCGATGGAGCCGCCGTTGACGTTGTACCGGGCATTGTCGATTTCCAGGCGATTACGGGCGTACAGGCACTGCGAGGCAAACGCTTCGTTGAGTTCCCACAGGTCGATGTCCGCTACCTGCAAGCCTTTGGCCTTGAGCAACTTGGGCACCGAGAACACCGGGCCGATGCCCATTTCGTCGGGCTCGCACCCGGCCACGGTAAAACCGCGAAAGAACGCCTTGGGCTTGAGCCCCAGCGCCAGGGCCCTTTCCAGGCTCATCACCAAGGTCATCGACGCGCCGTCGGACAGCTGCGACGAATTACCTGCTGTCACCGAACCGTCTTCGGCAAACACCGGCTTCAGGCCACTGAGGCTGGCCAGGGTGGTGTCGGGGCGATTGCAGTCGTCGCGGTCGACCACGCCATCGAGCACCTGTACCTGGCCGGTGGCTTTGTCTTCGACGCTGTACTTGACCGCCATCGGCACGATTTCATCGTCAAACAGGCCATCGGCCTGGGCCTGTGCGGTGCGCTGCTGGCTCTGCAGGGCATACAGGTCCTGGTCTTCGCGGCTGACGTGGTAGCGCCGCGCGACGATTTCGGCGGTCTGGCCCATGGGGAAATAGATACCCGGCACCTGCTCTTTGAGCAGCGGGTTGATCAGGTGGTCGGTGTTGACGCTTTTCATGGTCAGGCTGATGGATTCAACGCCGCCGGCGACAATGATGTCGCTGCACCCCGAGGCAATCTGGTTGGCGGCAATGGCAATCGCCTGCAAGCCCGACGAACAGAAACGGTTGAGCGTCATGCCCGCCGTACCGGTGCCCAGTCGCGACAGCACCGCCACGTTGCGTCCGATGTTGTAGCCCTGGGCGCCCTCGTTGGAGCCGGCGCCAACAATGCAGTCCTCCACCGTCGCCGGGTCGATGCCATTGCGGCTCAACAGCGCGTTTACGCAATGGGCCGCCATGTCATCAGGCCGCGTCTGGTTGAACTTTCCGCGAAAGGACTTGGCCAGGCCGGTTCGCACGCTGTCGACGATCACTACTTCACGCATGGGCTACCTCGATCTTGTGGTTGTGGATCGAGGATAGAGCGGGCCCTGGGCGACCGCGATGATCATTCACTGCATGGATGCAAAAGCATGGCAGCCAGGATGCGGTCTATCGGCTGCATGGAGATCAAATGTGGGAGGGGGCTTGCCCCCGATAGCAGAGTGTCAGTCAATAAATCAGTAACTGACCCACCGCTATCGGGGGCAAGCCCCCTCCCACCTTTGATTGGCGTTGTCAGGTATCACGCGCCCGGCCATGCCAGCTGCGGGTTGGCGAAGTATCGCCACTGGCCTGAGTGAATGCGGTCAAATTGTGGGAGGGGGCTTGCTCCCGATAGCAGGGTGACAGTCAATAAATCAGTAACTGACCCACCGCTATCGGGGGCAAGCCCCCTCCCACCTTTGATTGGCGTTGTCAGGTATCACGCGCCCGGCCATGCCAGCTGCGGGTTGGCGAAGTATCGCCACTGGCCTGAGTGAATGCGGTCAAATTGTGGGAGGGGGCAAGCCCTCGATAGCAGGGTGTCAGTCAATAAATCAGTAACTGACCCACCGCTATCGGGGGCAAGCCCCCTCCCACCTTTGATTGGCGTTGTCAGGTATCACGCGCCCGGCCATGCCAGCTGCGGGTTGGCGAAGTATCGCCACTGGCCTGAGTGAATGCGGTCAAATTGTGGGAGGGGGCTTGCCCTCGATAGCAGGGTGACAGTCAATAAATCAGTAACTGACCCACCGCTATCGGGGGCAAGCCCCCTCCCACCTTTGATTGGCGTTGTCAGGTATCACGCGCCCGGCCATGCCAGCTGCGGGTTGGCGAAGTATCGCCACTGGCCTGAGTGAATGCGGTCAAATTGTGGGAGGGGGCTTGCCCCCGATAGCAGAGTGTCAGTCAATAAATCAGTAACTGACCCACCGCTATCGGGGGCAAGCCCCCTCCCACATTTGGACTGTGGTCGACCAATAATTCTGATCAGGTCATTTCTTTTTCTTCTTGTCGTGCTTGTCGCTCTTGGCAAACGCATCTTCCAGCGCGCGGTTGAGGGTGCGCAGCACCTTGACCCTGGCCCAGCGCTTGTCATTGGCCTCCACCAGGGTCCAGGGCGCAATTTCGGTGCTGGTACGGTCGACCATGTCGCCGACAGCGGCGCGGTAATCGTCCCACTTGTCGCGGTTGCGCCAGTCGTCTTCGGTGATCTTGAAGCGTTTGAAAGGGATTTCTTCGCGCGCCTGAAAGCGCTCCAGTTGGGTGTCCTTGTCGATGGCCAGCCAGAACTTGACCACGATCACCCCGGCATCGCGCAATTGCTCTTCGAAGTCATTGATCTCGCCATAGGCGCGCATCCAGTCGGCCGGGGTGCAGAAGCCTTCGATGCGCTCCACCAGTACGCGGCCGTACCAGGAGCGGTCGAACACGGTAAACATGCCGCGGGCCGGGATCTTCTGCCAGAACCGCCACAAGTAAGGCTGGGCGCGTTCGTCTTCACTGGGCGCGGCAATCGGCACGATGTGGTACTGGCGCGGGTCCAGCGCCGCCGCCACGCGTCGGATCGCGCCGCCCTTGCCGGCCGCGTCGTTGCCTTCGAAGACACTTACCAACGCGTGCTTGCGCATGCGTTTGTCGCGCATCAGGCCGGAGAAGCGCGCTTGTTCGGTAATCAGTTGTTCTTCGTAATCGTCCTTGTCCAGGCGCAGGGACAGGTCGAGGCTGTCGAGCAGGCTTTTCTCGTCCACCGACGCAATCAAGGGCGCCGGGTTCATGCCGCTGGCCTTGCCCTTGGGCAGCTTCAAGGCATTCTGCAAACCCTCGAGCAGAATCTTGCCCACGGTGAGCCCACGGTAGTGAGGGTCGACACCTTCGATTACATGCCACGGCGCGTAGTCGCGGCTGGTGCGGCGCAGCACGCGCTCGCCGAAATGCACGAACTTGTCGTAGGTCGCCGACTGCTGCCAATCCAACGGGCTGATGCGCCAGCTGTGCAGCGGGTCATCGGCCAGCGCCTTGAGGCGTGCCTTCATCTGCTTCTTGGACAGGTGGAACCAGAACTTGAAGATCAGCGCCCCTTCATCGCAGAGCATCTTTTCCAGGCGCTCGGCGCCGGCGATGGCTTGGTCCAGACGCGCGTCCTTGATGCGCCCGTGAACCCGGCTCTGCAGCATCTGGCTGTACCAGTTGCCAAAGAAAATCCCCATGCGGCCCTTGGCCGGCAGTTGCCGCCAGTAACGCCAGGCCGGTGGGCGCGCCAGTTCCTCATCGGTCTGCTGGTCGAAGGTGCGCACTTCGATCAGGCGCGGGTCCATCCACTCGTTGAGCAGCTTGATCGTCTCGCCCTTGCCCGCGCCCTCGATGCCGTTGATCAGGATGATCACCGGAAAGCGCTTTTGCTGTTGCAGCTCATACTGCACTTCCAGCAAGGCTTCGCGCAGGGCGGGCACTTCGGCCTCAAAGGTGTCTTTGTCGATGGCGTGACCGATTTCGGCGGATTCGAACATGGGCTGCTCCGTTTCAAGATGGCTCAAGACTAGCGGATTGGGCAGCAACACGCGGAGGGAAATTCCACCGAGGCTTGCCATGGGTCAATTCCAGGCCTGTCGATCGGCTAGAATGGCCGCCTTGTGTTTGCCCGCTGTCTATTTATGAGCCGCCCATGACCCCCATCGCCCACGCCCAGCTCGACTGGGACGACCACGGCCGCCCGCATTCGCGGATGTTCAACGACGTGTATTTCTCCGACCAGTCGGGCCTTGAAGAAACCCGCTATGTGTTCCTGCAACAGAACCGTTTGCAGGAGCGCTTCGCCGCCTTGCCGGCAGGTGGGCGGCTGGTCATCGGCGAAACCGGCTTCGGCACCGGCTTGAATTTCTTGTGCGCCTGGCAGCTGTTCGATCAACACGCGGTGGCCGGGGCGCGCCTGCATTTTGTCAGCGTGGAGAAGTACCCGCTGAGCCACGCCGACCTGCAACGCGCCCTCGCCCTCTGGCCTGAGCTTCAACCCTACGCCGAAGCGCTGCTGGCCCAGTACATCGCCATTCACCCAGGCTTCCAGCAGCTGGTGCTGGACAATGGCCGCGTGACCCTGACACTGCTGATCGGCGATGCCCTGAAGCAATTGCCGCAACTGGATACGCAGGTTGACGCCTGGTTTCTCGACGGCTTCGCCCCGGCGAAAAACCCGGACATGTGGACCGCCGAGCTGTTCGCCGAACTGGCGCGCCTGGCGGCACCGGGCTCGACCATCAGCACCTTCACCAGCACCGGTTGGGTAAGGCGCTTGATCAATGCCGCCGGCTTCAAGATGAAACGCACGCCGGGCATCGGCCACAAATGGGAGATCCTGCGCGGGGAGTTTCTCGGCTGGCCCGAACACACGCCACCGCCCGCCGTGATCGCGCCGTGGTTCGCGCGGCCAGCACCTGCGCCCGGTGAACGCCGAGCGCTGGTGATCGGCGGTGGGCTGGCCGGTTGCTGCACCGCAGCCAGCCTGGCGGCGCGGGGCTGGCAGGTGTGCCTGCTGGAACGCCACGACGCCCTGGCCCAGGAAGCCTCCGGCAACCCGCAGGGCGTGCTGTACCTGAAGCTCTCGGCCCATGGCACGGCGCTGTCGCAGTTGATCGTCAGCGGTTTTGGCTACACGCGCCGGCTGCTGGAGCATTTACAGCGCGGGGTGGATTGGGACGCCTGCGGTGTGCTGCAACTGGCGTTCAATGCCAAGGAGGCCGAACGCCAGGCGCAACTGGCCGAGGCGTTCGCGCCGGGTCTGCTGCACCGCGTAGATGCAACCCAGGCGCAAGCCTACGCGCAGATACCGCTGGACATGGGCGGGCTGTTTTTTCCCGAAGGCGGCTGGGTCCATCCGCCTGCGCTGTGCGAGTGGCAGGCCCGCCATCCCGGGGTGCAGGTGCGCTTGCATGAAGAGGCGCTGACGTTGCAACGCATCGACGGCCAGTGGCAGGCCCGCAACGGTAAGACGCTGATCGCCAGCGCGCCGGTGGTGATTCTGGCCGGCGCCGCCGAGATCAAGCGCTTCCCCTTCAGCGCCGCGCTGCCGCTCAAGCGTATTCGCGGGCAGATCACCTGCCTGGCGCAGACCGCCGCCAGCCAAGCGTTGAGCACGGTGGTCTGCGGCCAGGGCTACGTCGCGCCGGCACGCCTGGGCGAACACACCCTGGGCGCCAGTTTCGATTTCAACAGCGACGATCTGACGCCCACCCTCGCCGAACACGCCGATAACCTGGCCATGCTGCGGGAAATTTCCCCGGCTTTGCTGGACGCCTTGCACCCTGAAGGCGAGCCGCTCGAAACCCTGCAGGGCCGCGCCGCATTTCGCTGCACCAGCCCCGACTACCTGCCCATCGTCGGCCCGCTGGCCGATGCCACCGCGTTTGCCCAGGCGTACGGCGTATTGGCCAGGGATGCACGCCAAATACCCGATACGCCGTGCCCATGGCTGGACGGTGTGTACATCAACAGCGGCCATGGTTCTCGCGGGTTGATCACCGCACCGCTATCGGCGCAACTGCTGGCGGCGTGGCTGGATAACGAGCCCTTGCCCGTGCCCCTGAGCGTGGCCCAGGCCTGCCATCCCAACCGCTTCGCCTTGCGCGAATTGATACGCGGCAAATCGCGAACGGCTACCTGAGGGCCAAGGGACCAATGCAAAGCGCGCCATTAATAAAAGTCCACTTATAACTTATCGTTCTAAAACTCCGGCGTTGTGCCTGGGGTCAGTTTCTGGGTAAGCGCCCTTTTGGTGCGTATTGAGTATTGACCCCTCCCCAACGGAAAAACCGGTAAGGAACTTATGTGTGGATTAGCTGGCGAGTTACGCTTTGATCATCAACCTGCCGACCTGGCAGCCGTGGAACGCATCACGCATCACCTCGCCCCTCGAGGCCCCGACGCCTGGGGCTTCCATGCTCAAGGGCCGATTGCCCTGGGCCATCGCCGCCTGAAAATCATGGACCTGTCGGACGGCTCTGCCCAACCGATGGTCGACGCCCAACCGGGCCTGTCCCTGGCGTTCAACGGCGCGATCTACAACTTCCCGGAACTGCGCCAAGAGTTGGAAGCCCTGGGCTATGCCTTCTATTCGGGCGGCGACACTGAAGTGCTGCTCAAGGGCTATCACGCCTGGGGCGAAGCGCTGCTGCCCAAGCTCAACGGCATGTTCGCCTTTGCCATCTGGGAGCGAGACGCCCAGCGTCTGTTCATCGCCCGTGACCGCCTCGGCGTCAAGCCGTTGTACCTGTCGCGTACCGGCCAGCGCCTGCGCTTTGCCTCGGCGTTGCCGGCGTTGCTCAAGGGCGGCGACATCAACCCGATTCTCGACCCGGTCGCGCTCAACCATTACCTCAATTTCCACGCGGTGGTGCCGGCTCCGCGCACGCTGCTGGCGGGCATCGAAAAGCTGCCGCCAGCCACCTGGATGCGCATCGAGGCCGATGGCAAGACCGAACAGAAAACCTGGTGGACCCTGCCCTACGGCCCCCATGAAGATGAAAAACACCTGACCCTGGAAGACTGGACCGACCGCGTACTCGACAGCACCCGCGAAGCCGTGGCCATTCGCCAACGCGCGGCCGTGGACGTCGGCGTGCTGCTCTCCGGCGGCGTCGACTCGAGCATGCTCGTCGGCCTGTTGCGCGAAGTGGGCGTGGAAGGCCTGTCGACCTTCTCCATCGGTTTTGAAGACGCCGGCGGCGAGCGTGGCGATGAGTTCCAGTATTCGGACCTGATTGCCAAGCACTACGGCACCCATCACCACCAATTGCGCATCGCCGAGAGCGAGATCATCGAGCAATTGCCGGCGGCCTTTCGCGCCATGAGCGAACCGATGGTCAGCCATGACTGCATCGCGTTCTACCTGCTCTCGCGGGAAGTGGCCAAGCATTGCAAGGTGGTGCAAAGCGGCCAGGGCGCCGACGAATTGTTCGCCGGTTACCACTGGTACCCGCAGGTGGACGGCGCCAGCGACCCGTATGCGGCGTACCGCGAAGCGTTCTTCGACCGCAGCTACGACGACTATGCCGCCACCGTTGCGCCGAAATGGCTGACCGCCAACGACGCCGCCGGTGACTTCGTGCGCGAGCATTTTGCGATGCCAGGCGCGGACGCTGCGGTGGACAAGGCCCTGCGCCTGGACAGCACGGTGATGCTGGTGGACGACCCGGTCAAACGCGTCGACAACATGACCATGGCCTGGGGTCTGGAAGCGCGTACGCCGTTTCTCGACTACCGCCTGGTGGAACTGTCGGCCCGCGTGCCGGGCAAGTTCAAGTTGCCCGACGGCGGCAAACAGGTGCTCAAGGAGGCCGCGCGCCGCGTGATCCCCAGCGAAGTCATCGACCGCAAGAAAGGCTACTTCCCGGTGCCCGGTCTCAAGCATTTGCAGGGCGATACCTTGAATTGGGTACGCGAACTGCTGCTGGACCCCAGCCAGGACCGTGGCTTGTTCAACCCCGCCATGCTCGACCGCTTGCTGACGGACCCACAAGGCCAACTGACCCCGTTGCGCGGCTCCAAGCTGTGGCAACTGGCGGCGCTGAACCTGTGGCTCAGCGAACAAGGAATCTGATCGATGAAACCTAACGCCGCGGCGTACAGCCAACGCTTGCTCAAGGTCCAGGCGCCGACCTACGAGCGCCTGCAGGCCCGGCTTGCCGAAGACGGCAGCCCGCAAGGCCCCGAACCGATTGCCGTGCATTGCGGCTGGGGCCGCCTGCTGATCGGGCATACCTTTCCCGACCCGGCCAGCCTCGCCCAGGAGTTGCTCAAGGAGCAGCCCGGCGAGCGTGACATCGCACTGTATGTGGCCGCGCCCCAGCAGATTCTCGGGATCGATCCGCAGAAACTGTTCCTCGACCCCTCCGATACGCTGCGCCTATGGTTCAGCGACTATCGCCCCGCTACACGGGTGTTTCGCGGCTTCCGCATCCGCCGTGTACAGAGCGAAGCCGACTGGCACGCGGTAAACCTGCTGTATCAAGGACGCGGCATGTTACCCGTTGATCCCGAGCGCCTGACGCCACGTCATCAAGGCGGCCCGGTGTACTGGCTGGCGGAGGATGAAGACAGCGGCGCGGTCATCGGCAGCGTGATGGGCCTGAACCACCAGAAAGCTTTTCACGACCCGGAAAACGGCTGCAGCCTGTGGTGCCTGGCGGTGGACCCGCAATGCACCCGGCCTGGCGTGGGTGAAGTGCTGGTGCGCCACTTGGTGGAACACTTCATGAGCCGTGGCCTGGGCTATCTGGACCTGTCGGTGCTGCACGATAACCGCCAGGCCAAAAACCTCTATGCCAAGCTCGGCTTCCGGGCGCTGACCACCTTTGCGATCAAGCACAAGAACGGCATCAACCAGTCGCTGTTCCTCGGCCCTGGCCCTCAGGCCGGGCTCAATCCCTATGCGCGGATCATCGTTGAAGAAGCCCACCGGCGCGGCATCGATGTGCAGGTGGACGATGCCGAGGCCGGCCTGTTTACCCTCTGCCTCGGCGGGCGGCGCATACGCTGCCGCGAGTCGTTGAGCGACCTGACCAGCGCCATCAGCATGACCTTGTGCCAGGATAAGAGCCTGACCCACAAGGTGCTCAAAGCCGCCGGTTTGAAACTGCCTTCCCAGCAATTGGCGGGCAGTGCCGACGACAACCTGGAGTTTCTCGACGAGCATCAGCGCATCGTGGTCAAGCCCCTCGATGGCGAGCAAGGCCAGGGCGTGGCGGTGGATCTGCAGACCATCGAGGAGGTGCAGCAAGCGATTGAAGCGGCGCGCCAATTCGACAGCCGGGTGCTGCTCGAGAGCTTCCACGAAGGCCTGGACCTGCGCATTCTGGTGATCGGCTTTGAAGTGGTTGCCGCCGCGATTCGGCGCCCGGCCGAAGTGATAGGCGATGGTCAGCATTCGATCCGCGCCTTGATCGAAGCCCAAAGCCGGCGTCGCCAGGCTGCCACCGATGGCGAAAGCAAGATCCCCCTGGATGCGGAAACCGAGCGCACCCTGAAAGCCGCCGGGTATGACTACGACAGCGTGCTGCCACGCGGCGTGCAATTGGCCGTGCGTCGCACCGCCAACCTGCATACCGGTGGTTGCCTGGAAGACGTCACGGCGATCCTGCACCCGACCCTGGTGGACGCCGCCGTACGCGCCGCCCGTGCCCTGGACATTCCCGTGGTCGGCCTCGACTTGCTCGTGCCGGCCGCCGATCAACCCGAGTACGTGTTTATCGAAGCCAACGAGCGGGCCGGCCTTGCCAACCATGAACCGCAACCGACCGCTGAGAAGTTTGTGGACCTGTTGTTTCCGCACAGTCAGCCGGCCGCTTGAGGAATGTGCTGAATGTGAAACCGCTATCGGGAGCCCCCTCCCACCTTTGACGGTGTTCACCTTCAAAGGTGGGAGGGGCTGGCCCCCGATAAGGCCGGTGAAGGCAACTACATTCCCCCTTACCTCATCGAAACCATCGATGCCCTCAACTCATCAGGAGTTTCCATGACCCGAACCATTCCCGAACCGGATCTCGCCTACCTGCAAAAAGTACTGCTGGAAATGCTCGCCATTCCCAGCCCCACCGGGTTTACCGACACCATCGTGCGCTACGTCGCCGAACGCCTGGAAGAACTTGGCATCCCGTTTGAAATGACCCGGCGCGGTACTATTCGCGCCACCCTCAAGGGCCAGAAAAGCAGCCCCGACCGCGCTGTCTCCGCGCACCTGGACACCATCGGCGCCGCCGTACGCGCCATCAAGGACAACGGCCGCCTGACGCTGGCGCCGGTGGGCTGCTGGTCAAGCCGCTTTGCCGAAGGCAGCCGCGTCAGCGTGTTCACCGACAGCGGTGTGATTCGCGGCAGCGTGTTGCCCTTGATGGCCTCCGGGCATGCGTTCAACACCGCCGTGGATGAAATGCCGGTGAGCTGGGACCACGTCGAACTGCGTCTGGACGCCTACTGCGCGACCCGCGCCGATTGCGATTCCCTGGGCATCGGCATCGGCGACTACGTGGCATTCGACCCACTGCCGGAGTTCACCGAAAGCGGGCACATCAGTGCGCGTCACCTGGACGACAAAGCCGGCGTCGCCGCCCTGCTCGCCGCGCTCAAGGCGATCGTCGACAGCGGCGAGCCGTTGCTGATCGACTGCCACCCGCTGTTTACCATCACCGAGGAAACCGGCAGTGGCGCGGCGGCGGCCCTGCCCTGGGATGTGAGTGAGTTCGTCGGTATCGATATCGCCCCGGTCGCCCCCGGCCAGCACTCCAGCGAGCACGCGGTGAGCGTGGCCATGCAGGATTCCGGCGGGCCGTATGACTATCACTTGTCACGTCACCTGCTGGGCCTGGCGGCGGATAACGAGTTGCCGGTGCGCCGCGACCTGTTCCGCTATTACTTCAGCGATGCGCATTCGGCGGTGACCGCCGGGCATGACATTCGCACGGCCCTGCTGGCGTTCGGTTGCGACGCCACCCACGGCTACGAGCGCACCCATATCGACAGCCTGGCGGCCCTCAGTCGCCTGCTGGGCGCGTACATCCTCAGCCCACCGGTATTTGCCAGCGACGCGCAACCGGCCCAGGGCTCTCTGGACCGCTTCAGCCATCAGATCGAACATGAGACGCACATGGAGAACGATACCCGTGTGCCGTCGGTGGACAGCCTGGTCGGCCATAAGTCAGACGCCGGCAGCAGCTGATACTGGCAACATGGGTCCCGGCACAGTAGCATCGCCGGGACCTGACACCTGAGGCTTGTATGCTGATTCCCTACGACGCGCTTGAAGTCGACACCCTGACCCGTCTCATCGAAGATTTCGTCACCCGCGATGGCACCGACAATGGCGACGACACACCGCTGGAAACCCGTGTATTGCGGGTGCGCCAGGCACTGACCAAGGGCCAGGCCCTGATCGTGTTCGATCCGGAAAGCGAACAATGCCAATTGATGCTCAAGCACGACGTGCCCAAGCATCTGTTTGACTGACGGTATCAGGGGTTGGGCACCGGCACCGGATAAGTCGCGCTGGCCTTGCGCTCGAGGATTTTGCGGTACACCTCGGCGCGGTGCACGCTGACGCCTACGGGTGCTTCGATGCCGAATTTAACGTGATGACCGTTGAGTTCGAGAATGTGCAAGACGATGTCATCGCCGATGGCGATGGTTTGGCCTACAGCACGGCTTAAGACCAGCATGGCGGTTGTCCTTTTCCAGTGTCCGGACCCCGACCATCCTTGTTTGCAGCACAACTCACAACGGCTTGCGGCCAAATCAGGCGCCACCTACACAGATAGGTAACTTACCTGACAGACCGCCCCCAGATCAGACCTTGTTGGCCTGTGCCTTGGCGCGCATTTTGTCGGCCATCAACGTCATCTCGTCATACAGCAACTGTGGTTTTTTCTGTTTGAGCGCCCATGCCATCCGCCCCTGCTCGTGGGGCAGAATCATGAACTCGCCTTCGGCCACGCGCTGGTAAATATAGTCGGCGATATCCGTCGCCGAAATCGGTGAACTCTCGAGCAACTTGCCCACCTGTGCCTTCATCGCCGGCGTGGGCCCACGGAATGAATCGAGCAGATTGGTCTGGAAAAACGACGGGCAGACCACATGCACGCCGACCTCCTGCTGCTTGAGCTCCACCAACAGGCTTTCCGACAGCGCCACCACACCGGCCTTGGCCACGTTGTAGTTGCTCATGGCCGGCCCCTGCATCAGCGCAGCCATCGAGGCGATGTTGATAATGCGGCCCTTGCTCTTTTCCAGCAGCGGCAGGAATGCCTTGCAACCCTTGACCACGCCCATCAGGTTGATTGCGATTTGCCAGTCCCAATCTTCCAGCGACAGTTCAGCAAAGAACCCACCAGAAGCCACACCCGCGTTATTGACGATCACATCGATGCCGCCAAGCTTCACTTCGCACGCCTGCGCGAATGCGGTGAGCTGGCTGTAATCACGCACATCGCAGCGCTGGGTGAAACCGTCGCCGCCGGCTTCGCGCACTAGCTTGAGGGTTTCCTGCAAGCCGGGCTCGCTGACATCCGATAAAGCCAACTGCCAACCCTCTCGGGCCCAGCGCAGAGCGATTTCACGGCCCAGGCCGGACCCGGCGCCCGTGATCATCATGCGGTTTTGCATAGGAAGTAGCCTTGTGGTTTACCAGAGGAGTGACCGGCAGTGTAGCGAAGGTTTTTGCCACACCCACGCACCATCAGAGTGATGAATGCCCCAGGCAAACTGCGGGCTCGGTCGGATGCGCACGCATAGACTAAGTTCAATCTTTTTCAACTAAGTTGATGCAGTTGCGCACGCGTTAAAAGAAATAAGCCAGCAACCAAATTGCTTTAAAAAAATAAGGAATTTTTTGTGAAGCGGCGCAGTCGGAGTTGGTAAGCCGTCCATAATCAAGTGGACGAGACTCCCGCTGAATAACCGGTCTTTACAGAAGGCCTATAAGGAATAAAACCATGAGCCTGATTCTGATCATTATCCTGATCCTGTTGCTGGTCGGTGGCCTGCCAGTGTTCCCGCACTCGCGTAACTGGGGCTATGGCCCGTCGGGTATCCTCGGTGTAGTGCTGGTCGTTCTGCTGGTGCTGTTGTTACTCGGCAAAATATAAAACGCGCTTTTACGAACAAAAAAAAGAGGCCTCGATGAGGCCTCTTTTTTATTGCCGATCGGTTAATCCGGCTTACCGTCTACCACGCCTGCGGTGTTATCCAACAGGCTCTTGGTGGCGGTCTGCAGGAACGACTCGAGTTTCTGCTTCAATGCCGCTTCGTCCGATGACTCTTCAATCGCCTTGCCGGTCGGGTTGGCGCCCAGTTCGTATTGCCACAGCTTGGGCGGCATTTCCTTGGGCAGGACCAGCACGCGGTCGGCGGTGAGCAGGGCGACGGTCTGATCGCTGCCCGACGGTTTGATCACGCCGAAGCCCTTGTCGCCTTCCGGCAGGTTGAGCAGGTCACGGCCCCAGCACTGGTGCAGGGTGTCACCGCCCAGGCGGCCCATGATGGTCGGGACGATATCGATCTGGGTGCCCACGGTGTGGTCACGCTCGCCGAACTTTTCCTGCATGCCTGGCGCGATCATCAGCATCGGCACGTTGAAGCGCCCCAGGTCCATCTCGGTGATTTGCTGCTCGTTACCGAAGCCGTGGTCACCCACCACCACGAACAGGGTTTCCTTGAAGTACGGCTCCTTGCGGGCCTTCTCGAAGAACTGGCCCAACGCCCAGTCGGAGTAACGCATGGCCGTCAAATGCTCGTTGAGGCTGCCACGGTCGGTAACTTTCTCAACCGGCAATGGCGTCGGCAATGCGTACGGGGTGTGGTTGGACAAAGTTTGCAGCAGGGCGTAGAACGGCTTGCCACCTTCGCGGGCCTTCAGTTCTTCCAGGCCACGGTTGAACATGTCCTGGTCGGACACGCCCCAGGTCGGGTCGGAGAAAACCGGGTTGACGAAGTCATTGCGGCCAATGAAGTTGGTCATGCCCTGGTTGCTGAAGAAGCCCGACTGGTTGTCCCAGGCGAAGTCGCCGTTGTAGACATACACATCGTCGAAATCACGCGCGCTGAGCAACTGCGGCAGGCCCGACAGTTTGTGACTGCCTTCCGGGGTCTGCATCAGGTATTCGAAGCCCGGCAGGTTCGGGAAACAGGCCATGGTGGCAAACATACCCTGGTGGGTGTGGGTGCCGTTGGAGAAGAAGCGATCAAACAGCAGGCCTTCCTTGGACAACTTGTCGAAGTACGGCGTGATATTGCCGGGACGGCCCAAGGCGCCTACCGAGTGACCGGCAAAGCTTTCCATCAGGATCACGACCACGTTCTTGATCGGCAGGGTCTTCTCGGCCGGCGGCGTGTAATCACGGCGCACGGCAGCGGTGTCGGTATCTACCAGCTTCTCGCTTGGCAACACCAGCATGTCACGCACGGTCTGGGTGGCCAGCGGTTGCTCCAGGGTGGCTTTCCAGATGTTGGAACGCTCTTCGGAGAAGCGCGACTTGGCGGCGGCGATCAGCGACAGCGTGCCATTGAGGCCCAACTGGTTGGCGAAGTTCGAATCGGTGGTGTACACGTCACCCCAGCGCAGCGGCGGGCCCTGGCGCAGAGTGCCGCGGATGGCGACGACAGCAACCAGCAGGCACACCACGAATACCGCGATGCGGCTGTACCACGGCGCCACCTGGCGCGTGCCGATACTGCCGCCACTGAACGGGCCACGCGGGCGCGTCGCACGGTCGGCGCCCTTGAAGGCCATGCTCAGGATCAGCGTGCCCACGGCCCAGGCCAACAGGTAGCGCACCACCGGGAAACCGTACCAGAGCATGCTCATCACGGTTTTCGGGTCTTCCTTCACATACTGGAAGACCAGGCCGTTGAGACGCTGGTGAAACTCGCGGTAGAAGTCCATCTCCATCAGGCCCAGGAACAGCGCAATGCTGGAGGCGACGGTCAGCCACAGCCGGAAGAACCCACGTGCCGCCATGGCCCGTACGCTGAACAAGGCCAGCAGCAGCGGGATCAGCACGTACATCACCAGGCGAATATCCAGGCGCAGGCCGTTGGCGAACGCTTCGAGGAAGGTCGAGGCCGGTGTGTCGAGGATCATCTCGCGGTTGTAGACCAGCAACGCCAGGCGCAGCAGGGAGAACATCACCATCAGGACCAGTGCGCAGAGCAGCGTGTATGCCAGATGGGATTTGACGGTCGGTTGCAGCAGGCGATTTGAAGCTCGCTGCTGATTCAGGGCGTCCGGGTTTGCCATGTCGTTTTAGGACCCATTGGAAGTTGAAGTTGCGAAATTATGCAGTGGCGTGCGCCCCTCGCCCAGGCTGGCCGGGGTGGGCGGTTAACGCGGTGGGGGCAAATGGTGCCCGATCAACGGCATCAACGCTATATATTACTGAACGTGCGCCGCCGCCCTGCCTTTATGAGCTGAGCCTTGGCAGAGAAACAAAGCCGGGGAATTGTCTTGGATGAGATGTGAAAAAATCGTGCAGCGAATAGTTTCGACACACAAATCTCCCAGACACATTGAAAGCAAATGTGGGAGGGGCACGGGCCCCTGATGCCTGTCAGTAACGTTTTTTGTAGGAGCGAGCTTGCTCGCGAAGAACTCAAGGCCCGTGCGTTTATTCAGAATGAACGCGTTGCCTGGAGGTTTTTCGCGAGCAAGCTCGCTCCTACAGGAGTTGAAGTGAGCGAACGATCAGATCCGCACGTTACCGCGCGGCCCGGCAATCGCCCAGATGATCAGGCCCAGCACTGGCAGCAGCAGGATCAGCAAGATCCACAGTACCTTGGCGCCCGTGCTCGCGCCGCTTTTGAACACGTTGATGATCGCCCAGATATCCAGCGCGAGGATGATCAGGCCAATCAGGCCATTGAAAGTGGAACCCATGGTGTCGCTCCTAAGTGAGGGCTTGCCCTTGTAGGATAGTCAGCCCTGGCAGGGGTTCCGTATTATTTCAGACGTGAACGGCAATCTTCAGTGCTTCCAGCGACGGCTCGGCCTGGATACCGACTTCGGCGCACAGTTGCAGCACGCGGGGCAGGTCATTGCCGAACACCAGCACGGCCTGGATTTCGTCATCGAGCAACTGGCTGAAGTTGAGCAGCACATAGCCGCCGTCTTCCGGGCTGAGGGCGCTCATCTGGATCTGGATGCGATTGAGCGCGGTCAGGTCCTCGGTTTTAGCCAATTGCTTGGGCTTGAGGTTGAACGCCACACCGGGGCCGAACGAGGCAACGATCTGGGCAAACAGGTCGGCGTAGGTGTCGGCCTGGAACAGCACGGTGTCCGGCAGACTACCGATTACCACCCACTCCCCCAGCGGAATCGGGAAGGTGTCGTCGTAGTTGATATCCGGATTGGCCGCCAGAAAGGCCGCAGGGTCCGCGTAGGCCTGGGCCGCTTCGTCGGCGATACGCGCCACTTCGTCCTCACCCATAACGCCGGCGCTGATTTTACTGATGAGTTCGACGAGAGCGGTTTTCATGGATAGTCCTGTGGCGGGCGGGTTTTCGAGGGCGCGTAGCCTACACCAGTTTTTGCAACAACGCCGCCGTATCCACGGCGCCCATGGTCTGCGCCGCCGCCAGTGCCGTCGCGCCCTGGGCGTCCGTGGCCTTGGGGTTGGCACCCTGGCCTAACAGGTACTCGAGCATGTCGACGCGGTTGAACATGGCCGCCATCATCAAGGCCGTGCGCCCATCCGAAGACGCCGCTTCAACCGGGGTTGCGCCTTCGATCAGCGCCTTGACCACGGCCAGGTGGCCCTTGAACGCCGCACCGGCAATCGGCAGTTGGTTCTTGTCATTGGCGATCAAGGGATCAGCCTTGAACTCCAGCAGCACTTTTACCGCCTCGGCATGGCCGTGGTAAGCCGCCAGCATCAGCAGCGTGTCGCCATTGTGGTTACGAAAGTTGGCCGGCAAGCCTTTGGCCAATAGCGCTGCGAGCATGGCGGCGTCGCCTTTGCGGGCGACATCGAAGACTTGCTCGGCAAATTCGGCGGCTTCGTCTTCGGTCATTTGTTTAGGCTGGGTCGACATGTAGGGGCTCCTTTGTGATGCTGTATATGGCGCCCAGTGTCGCGATGGAGTTCCCCGCTGTCATGGCTTTTTTGCCAAAAGCGTCCATAGGCACAATCAATAGCGAAAATGTCCGCCTTGTATCTGCGCAAGCAGTTGCGCGGTTACCGGCACGTAGCTGTCCGAGCCCGGCAACCAGGCAAATAGCGGATCATTGCCGGCCTTGTCCGGGTCGAACGCCTCTTCCTTGAGCTTCACCTTCTGGTACTTGAAGGTGCCGGTGGTTTCCATCTTCACTTTGATCCGCAGGAACAACGGCACCGCATAATGCGGCAACTGGCCGTGGGCGAACTGCAGCAACTCGCGCATATCCAGCGCGGCCAGGGACTCGCGCGGCGTGATGGCGACCATCCCGGCACGCCCGTTGGTGTTGACGATCTCGACCCCATAGGCCACAACCTCGGCAATTTGCGGGTGTTGCAGCAGGGTGTTCTCGACCTCGGTGGTAGACACGTTTTCGCCCTTCCAGCGAAAGGTGTCGCCCAGTCGGTCGACGAATTGCCCATGGCCGAAGCCGATGCTGCGCACCAGGTCGCCGGTATTGAAATAGCGGTCGCCCTTCTCGAATACGTCGGTCAGCACCACCTTGCGATTTTTTTGCGGATCGGTGTAGCCGTCGAACGGTGACTTTTCATCGATCCTCGCCAGCAACACGCCCTGCCCGCCCTTGGGCACCCTGGTCATGTAACCATCGCTGCCGCGCAGCGGCTCACCGGTGTCGTGGGTGTAATCCACCAGCGCCCAATGCTGCAGGCAAAAGCCGATGGTGTTGTCGAAATTCAACACGTTGGTAAAGCCGATATTGCCGTCGCTGGCCGCGTAGAGTTCGCAGATGTGCTCGACTCCATAGCGCTGCTTGAACTGCGCCCACACCCCTGGGCGCAGGCCATTGCCCACCATCTTGGTCACGCTGTTATGGCGATCCTGCTCGCTGGGCGGCTGGTCGAGCAGGTAGCGACACAACTCACCGACATACCCCAGGGTGGTCGCATTGAACGTGCGCACGTCGTCCCAGAACTGGCTGGCGCTGAACTTGCGGCGGATGGCGAACCCGGACGCGCCAATGATTGCCGAGCCCCAGCACACACACAGGCCGGTGGCGTGGTACAGCGGCAAAGTGCAATACATGACGTCTTGCGGGCCCATGTTCAGGGCAATGCTGCCGAAACTCACGGCGGTCTTGGTCCAGCGCCCGTGCTTCATGATGCCGGCCTTGGGTAGACCGGTGGTGCCGGAGGTGTAGATATAAAAGCAGGGATCGTTGAAAAACACCTGGGCGCAGCTGACGGGGTTGTCCTCCGGGCTCTGCGCGCTGGCGGCCATCAGGTCGATAAACCCGTTGGGCGGCCCGCTCTCCGCTTGATCCGCGACGAACCAGGTGCGCTCAGGCGCTATTTCCACCTGATCGCGCACCGCCGCGTAGGCGTCTACCAATTCCGCGCCCACCACAATCGCCGCCGGGCTGACCAGGCTCAGGCTGTGCACCAGCGCCGCCTGGGTTTGCGCGGTATTGAGCATGGCGCAGATCCCGCCGAGCTTGGCCACGGCCAGCACGGTCAGCAGCAACTCCGGGCGATTTTCGATGAACAGTGCCACTACCTCGCCTTTACGGATGCCCTGGCCCTGCAGATGATGGGCGATGCGATTGGCGCGCTGATTGGCGTCGCGGTAGCTGATCACGCTGTCGCCATACAGCAAGGCGGCACCCTGCGGATTGCGCAGGGTGGCTTGTTCGAAATGCCAGCCCAGGCCGCAAGGCTGGGTGGGGTCGGTGATGTTGGCGGCGCGCATGCCGCGCAGCACTCGCGGGAGCGCCCGCACAATCGTCGGCACCTTTCGCAGTAGCATGCTCCAGGTAATCATGTCGCTTGGATGATGAGCCATGGCGGGACGTCCTTTTCTTATTGTTGATCGGGGTCCGGACACTCGGCCGAGAAATTGGCCGGCCCCTTTCAAGGAAAATACGTCAGCCCTTCTTTGGCTGTACACGCAGGATTTGAAATGTTTTGTATCCCGGACGGCTGCCAGGGGCCCGAAGGGAATTTATCCGGCAAATACGCGGTCAGAATCGGTAGAAAAGGAATATTGCGCGCAGAAAGTAATCATCCGGATAACGCAAAATGCAGGATGCACGATGGCCTTTCATGCAAATTGCACGAAAACAAAAATTCCGAAAATTTGTAACTGACTGATTTATAAGAATTTTTAAGAAGATCCAATACTGGCACAAACGCTGCACCTATCACTCCATGCTTGCCAACTTGAGCCAATGGAGCTGATAGACATGAGCCTGATCCAAGATAAATTCGCTTCGGTATTTTCCAACTACGACGTCACCACCCAACCACGTCCAGACGGCGGCATCCTGTTGACCCTGCGCAACAGCGAAGGCAAGCAGGTCAAGCGCTCGATCTCGTATCAGCAGCTGCACACCGCCGACCAGCTCACTTGGGTGATCAGCGCAATTCGCCGCGACCTGGCCGAACAAGCCAGCGAGCTGCCGCAAATTTCGATGCTGCAAAGCCAGAACCGCTTTGCCCTGCCGACTTACCATTCGGCATAAGCTTCACTCCAATAAAGAGGGCCGCAACGCCGTTGAGCGTCGCGGCCCTTTTTTATGCCGTCAGCACAGGCCCTGACGCGCCGCTTCATTCATCGCCTGCACCCGGTTATTCACATCGAGCTTGCCGTAGATATTGCGCAGATGGAATTTGACCGTCGCCTCCGAAGTGCAGCGAATCCTGCTCATCTCCCAAATGGTCTTACCCTCTGAGGCCCATCGCAGGATCTCCAGCTCCGTCTTGGTCAGGGGCTTACCGAGTAAACTCAAGCGTCTTCTGATAACCGTCGGCACAACGTCCAGCGGTTGAGATAACTCCTCGGGGCGACTCATTACTTTCTCCTTTTTATATATGCTGATGCGCTGCCACCCTTCGGATTCCTCCTATTGACAGGCGACATAAACATTGAATAAGGAGAGAGTTACATAACTGGCGGAATGAGAGAGCAAGGCCGAGGATAAACAGCCAAGCCCTACATGTATTTAGGCTTCTTCCCACAGCACATTCCAACTTGCCGGGGTTGAACATTTAAAAGACTTGTCCTAGTCGTCCAGCTTGGCAAAGTCCCGAGCGAGGTCATTACCGGTCAATGTCGGCACCGAGCCCTCTGTGGTGTTGAACATATGCAGCGCTACAAAATGCGGGTTCTCGCCGATGTCGAACCAATGCTGCATGCCGGCGGGCACGATCAGCAGATCGTGCTTTTCACAGCGCACACCATAGACGTAATCGCCAATGTGCAACGAAAACAACCCCTGACCCGCGATGAAAAATCGCGCTTGATCTTCACTGCAGACGTGCTCGTTCAGGCGTTCGGCCCGCAACGCATCTTTCTGCGGATGATCACCGGTCACGCTGACCACTTGGACGCGGGCGTAGCCAAGCGCGTCGATCTGCGACTGATACGCCGCCATCATCTGCGCCTCGCTCGCGCCCTTTTCGAGAGGGCTGGGCTGCCAGCGCTCAAAGCGCACGCCGCGTTCGGCCAGGGTCGACTGAATGTCGTCGAAGTGGGTCAGCAGTTTGTTCGGGGTGTCCGGTGTAGTGATGTGATAGACAGCGACATAACTCATTGCACGGCTCCTTGGTTCGGTTCTTGCAATCGAAGGCCAATGATAACGGCGGCCGCCAGGGCCGCGATGCTGGCGATACTGAACGTGAGCGTCGGGCCCAGCAGGTTCCAGCTGTAGCCGGCATACAGCGCACCCAGCGCACCGCCGGTGCCAGCCAAGGCGGCATACAGCGCCTGGCCCTGGCCTTGCTGATGATCGCCGAAACTGCGCTGCACGAAAGCGATGGCCGCCGCATGAAAACTGCCGAACGTGGCGGCGTGCATCACTTGCGCCAGCAGCAATACCCAGAAAAATTCGGCAAACGCACCGAGCAACAGCCAGCGCAGCGCCGCCAGCAGGAAACTGGCCAGCAGCACCCGGCGCACCGAAAAACGCGCCAGAATGCGGCTCATGCAAAGGAACATCAAGACCTCCGCCACCACCCCGAGGGCCCACAGCAGGCCGATCACGCCACGGCTGTAGCCCAGGTGTTCAAGGTGCAGGGTGAGGAAGGTGTAATACGGGCCATGACTCATCTGCATCAGCGCCACACAGGCATAGAATGCCAGCACGCCGGGGCTGCGCAATTGCCGGATAAACCCGTCGCCGGCCAAGCGCTTGCCGTGGCTGGCAGGGTGGGCGTTCGGCACCCACAGGCTGGCGCCGATGATACCGGCCATGATCACCACAACCACCACCGGGTAGATCGCCACGCTCAGCCAGTCAAACAGCCTGCCCATGATCACCACGGTGAGGATAAAGCCGATGGAGCCCCACAGGCGTATCTGACTGTAGCGCGCCGTCTGCTGTTGCAGGTGGGCCAGGGTGATCACTTCGAACTGCGGCAGCACGGCGTGCCAAAAGAACGCGTGCAACGCCATCACCAATGCCAGCCAGGCGTACGTCTTGCTGACAAAAATCAGCGAAAAACTCAACAGCGTGCACACCGCGCCAAACCGCACGATCGCCAGGCGTCGGCCAGTGTGGTCGCCCAGCCAACCCCAGAGGTTGGGCGCCACGCAACGCATCAGCATGGGAATGGCCACCAGCTCGCCGATACGCGCGCTGGAGAAACCCAGGTAATCGAAGTACAGCGCCAGGAACGGCGCCGTCGCCCCGAGCAGGGCGAAGTAGAACAGGTAAAAGCTGGAGAGGCGCCAATACGGGAGGGCTGTCACCTTCAACGCGTCACAGCTGGCCCAGCACCGGCGTACTCACCTGCACATCCGCATTCTGCCCGCGGTTGCGCAGCAGGTGGTCCATCAACACGATGGCCATCATCGCCTCGGCAATCGGCGTGGCGCGGATGCCGACGCACGGGTCGTGACGGCCTTTGGTGATCACGTCAACCGGGTTGCCGTGCACATCGATCGAACGGCCCGGGGTGGTGATGCTCGATGTGGCCTTGAGCGCCAGGTGCGCCACGATCGGCTGGCCCGAGGAGATGCCGCCGAGGATGCCGCCGGCGTTATTGCTGAGGAAACCCTGCGGGGTCATCTCGTCGCGATGCTCGGTACCGCGCTGGGACACACAGGCGAAACCGGCGCCGATTTCCACGCCCTTGACCGCGTTGATGCTCATCAGCGCGTGGGCCAGTTCGGCGTCGAGGCGGTCGAAGATCGGCTCGCCCAGGCCCGGCTTCACCCCTTCGGCCACCACGGTGATTTTCGCACCGACCGAGTCCTGGTCGCGGCGCAGCTGGTCCATGTAGGCTTCCAGTTCCGGCACCTTGTCCGGGTCGGGGCAGAAGAAGGCGTTGTCTTCGACGCTGTCCCAGGTCTTGAACGGGATTTCAATCGGGCCGAGCTGGCTCATGTAGCCACGAATGACGATGCCCTGGGTCGCCAGGTATTTCTTGGCAATGGCACCGGCCGCCACGCGCATCGCGGTTTCGCGGGCCGAGCTGCGGCCGCCGCCACGGTAGTCGCGTTCGCCGTATTTGTGATGGTAGGTGTAGTCGGCGTGGGCCGGGCGGAACAGGTCCTTGATCGCCGAGTAGTCCTTGGACTTCTGGTCGGTATTACGAATCAACAGGCCGATGGCGCAACCGGTGGTGCGGCCTTCGAACACGCCGGAGAGGATCTCGACTTCGTCGGGCTCCTGGCGCTGGGTGGTGTGGCGGCTGGTGCCGGGCTTGCGGCGGTCCAGATCATGTTGCAGGTCTTGCAGAGACAGCTCGAGGCCGGGCGGGCAGCCGTCGACAATGGCGACCAACGCCGGGCCATGGCTTTCGCCCGCGGTGGTGACAGTGAACAGCTTGCCGAAGGTATTGCCGGACATGCAGGGCGCTCCGTGAAGTCAGTTGAAACAAGTCAACCGTAATAACTTAAGGCGGCCAGTATACGCAGGCTAACCGACTAGTTCATCCTCGAAACCTTACCGGTAGACGTTGGTCCAACCGGCACCTCTCCGATGATGGCGCGATGATGCTGCGAGTTCTGCTGTTCACCCTCACCTTGTTTACTGTCGCGGCCCAGGCCGCCTCCCCGGTTGTACTCCAAAGGCCCATCAGCCTGGACACCGGCAGCGGCGAGCTATTTGGCTCGCTGCTGCTGCCGCAGTCCGACCAGCCCGTGCCGGTGGTGCTGATCATCGCCGGCTCAGGCCCCACCGACCGCAACGGCAACAGCGCCGACGGCGCGCGCAACGACAGCCTCAAGCGCCTGGCCTGGGTGCTGGCGCGGCACAATATCGCCAGCGTGCGTTATGACAAACGTGGCGTGGCTGCGAGCCTTGCCGCAACCCCGGACGAACGCAACCTGACCCTCGACGCCTATGTGTCCGACGCCGTGGCCTGGGGCAAGTTGCTCAAGGCCGACACGCGCATGGGCCCACTGATCGTGCTGGGTCACAGCGAAGGCGCGCTGGTCGCCGCCCTCGCCGCGCCGCAATTGAATCCGGCCGGGGTGATTTCCTTGTCCGGCAGTGCCCGCCCGGTCGATCAGGTCATTCGCCAGCAACTGGCCGATCACCTGCCCCCGGCCCTGTTACTGCGCAGCAACGACATTCTCGACCACCTCAAATCCGGCCAGGTGGATACCGATGTGCCGCGCCCGCTGGAAGGTATTTTCAGACCCAGCGTGCAGCCTTATCTGATCAGCCTGTTCCGCGCCGATCCGTCTGAGGCTTTTGCACGGCTGAACATGCCGGCCCTGATCATCCAGGGCACCAACGACATACAGGTCGGCGTAGGCGATGCCCAGCAACTGAAGAAAGCCAAGCCCGACGCGCAGTTGGCTGTGATCGAAGGCATGAACCATGTGATGCGCATCGTGCCCAACAACGTCAAGCAGCAACTGGCGTCCTACAACGACCCCAAATTGCCCCTCGCCGCCGAACTCGGCGAGCGGATAGTGCGCTTTATCGACGGACTTGCCCCCCGTTAAGCGGCAATTTGCCTCCAGTCCTGGAGAAAACGGCCGATAAGCCCAGAGTCGACAGTAAAAAGACTGTCGGCTCGCAGGGCTTGGACAGGATCGCGCCGCATGACAACCACAGAAGCAACCTCAGAATCCACTGCCGATACCCCGGCTGAAACCGAGGCCGCAACAGCTGCGGCCCTACCGTGGGCGGACGTACACGCCGAACATTTCAAGATGCTGCGCCTCGCCCCGTTGGCCACCGACCGTGCGACCGGTGTGCGGCCGTTGCGGTTCGTGCAGTTCGGCTATGCCGAGCGCCATGACCCGCATCACAGCTTGTTGCGCATGGTGATCCAACTGCCCGGCCAGCGGGTACGGCGCGAGCAGAACCAGCTGGATGTGTGGGTGGATCACGATAAACATCGCGTGCACTTCGGCCCGGGAAACAGCCTGGAAATCGAACCGGCCAACCGCGGCCTTGGCCGTTTCCTGGTCGCTCAGGCGGCTGCCTGGGCCAAGAAGAAGTGGTCACACTACCGCGTCGACGGCGTAGACCTGGCCAACAAGGACGCGCTCAACGAAGCCACGCGCCTGCGCCGCGATCACTTCCTGCGCATCCAGGGTTTTGACGTGGCCTACGCCGACGTACAACACCTCAAGGGCAACGTGCAGCCAGGTAAGGTCAGCGATGTGCTGGACAGTTGGAACACCGAGAAGGTGCAATTCGTGGAAATCCTCGAAGCCGCACAGATGCTGCAACAGGCCGAGCAGAACCTGGCCGAGCAGGAAGTGAAACTGCGCAAGGAAGAGGAAAAGGTCACCAAGTTCAAGCGTGAGGACAGCGGGCTGCGCTTTACCATCACCTGCCTGGTGGCGTTTACCGTGTTTCAGGCGGGGTTGTTGATCTGGATTGCCACCCACCGCTAGCAGGCTGGATGCCACCCATGTGGGAGGGGGCTTGCCCCCGATAGCGGTGTCCCAGCTAGTGATGCATTGACTGACACTGCTTCATCGGGGGCAAGCCCCCTCCCACATTGAGCGTGTTTGTTCAGTTAGATTCTCGCGGCAAACACCGCCTGATGCTCGCGGCACTGCTGCGCCGTGAGCATGAACACCCCATGCCCACCGCGCTGGAAGTCCAGCCAGGCGAAATCCACTTCCGGGTACAGTGACTCGACGTGCACTTGGCTATTGCCCACCTCGACGATCAGCAAGCCTTTCTCGGTCAGGTGGTTCGCCGCCTCGGCCAGCATGCGCCGTACCAGGTTCAGGCCGTCATCGCCGCAGGCCAGGCCCAGCTCCGGTTCGTGCTGGTATTCGTCCGGCATGTCGGCGAAATCTTCGGCATCCACGTACGGCGGGTTGGACACGATCAGATCGAAGCGCTGGCCCGGCAGGCCATCAAAGCCGTCGCCCTGAACGGTGTAGACGCGCTCATCGACGCCGTGGCGCTCGATGTTCTGGTTGGCCACTTCGAGGGCTTCGAAGGACAAGTCCCCCAGCACCACTTCGGCGTCCGGGAACTCGTAGGCACAGGCAATGCCGATGCAGCCGGAGCCGGTGCACAAGTCTAGAATGCGTGCCGGAGGCTGGGCCAGCCAGGGCTCGAAGCGGTTCATGATCAATTCGCCGATCGGCGAACGCGGGATCAACACGCGTTCGTCAACGATGAACGACATGTCGCAGAACCAGGCTTCCTTCAGCAAGTAGGCGGTGGGCACGCGCTCATGGATGCGACGATGCAATAGACGCTGCACATGGGAGATTTCCTCTTCTTCCAAATTGCAGTCCAGGTAGCTGTCGGCGATTTCCCACGGCAGGTGCAGGGCGCCGAGCACCAGTTGCCGGGCTTCGTCCCAGGCATTGTCGGTGCCGTGGCCAAAAAACAGGTCTTCCCCATGGAAACGGCTGACAGCCCAACGGATATGGTCGCGCAAGGTGCGCAGGCGGGAAGTGATCACGGGGCAGACTCCTGGAAAAAACGACTGGCGATTCTAGCAGCGTTCACCTGTACCGACGACGTACGAAACACCTTTGCCATTTGTCGGATTTCATCCAAATTGCCACTATTGAGTTAAACAAGCCGACTACTTGACATGGCTGCACGTCAACAACGGCGTACCTTACGATGGTAGCGATTCACAGAACCGCTCAGCCAGTGGACAATGTCGCAAAAGCCCCCCTCACAGGAGCCCCAGAATGTCCGTTCCAAAGACGATGTTTCAACTCAGCGGTCGTGGTTACGCAGCTGCCAACCTTGCCCATGCGACCCTTGTGATCATCGACGCCCAGAAGGAATACCTCAGCGGCCCACTCGCCCTCTCGGGCATGGACGCAGCGGTCGGCAACGTCAAGCAGTTGGTGGCCGCTGCGCGCAACGCCGGGCGGCCGATCGTGCATGTGCGCCACCTGGGTACCGTCGGCGGCCTGTTCGATCCACAAGGCGAGCGCGGCGAATTCATCCCCGGCCTGGAACCTGAAGGTGACGAAACCATCATCGGCAAGCTGCTGCCCAGCGCCTTTCACGGCACCGGCCTGGAAAAACACCTGCAGGACCTGGGTTCGCTGGACCTGATCGTCTGCGGTTTCATGAGCCACTCCAGCGTCAGCACCACCGTGCGCGCCGCCAAGAACCTCGGTTTTCGCTGCACCCTGGTAGAAGATGCCTGCGCCACGCGCGACCTGCCCTACAAAGGTGGCGTGCTGAGCGCCGAGCACGTGCAGCAGACTGAAATGGCCATCATGGCCGACAACTTCGCCACCCTGGCGTTGACCAAAGATCTGATCTGATCGCCGCCCTGATGAGCGGTGCGCCAATGTTCATTGCCCCGCTCATCTGCAAAGCGTACTCATTTCGCGCATTTACCTCGGGCACAGGAACAACCTGTGTATCTTCCGGTCGAAGGGCCGATACCCTGGAGGAAAGGTCGGAATGAAGATATCCGATGGTTTTGATGCTCGTCGCTTGCGCCCCAAGGGCCCGAGCAACTGGCGTCTGCGCCTGGTGGCGGGCATTGCCGCGCTGCTGGCGATCGTAGGTTTGCTGTTGGCGGGCGCTGGTGGCGCCGGCCTGTTTGGGCATTCGCCTGCACTCGGCGAGCTGAATGCCAGCCCTGGCGGCTCGGCGATCCTGCTGGGGATCGGCCTGCTGGTGTTGTGGTTGGGGGTGTGGTTGTGGCGTCGCAGCCGGCGCAGGATGCGCCAGCCGCTGTCGTTGAATATCGCCTCGCACCTGATGAAAAAGCACGACTGATGGCGCTTGAATAGCATTTGCTGCGCCGTGGCCGCCGCGATTAGGTAAACTGCCCGCCCTTCGCGGAGGCTGACATGCAAGACGACGACTTTTCCCTGTTCAAGAACGAGCTGCGCGGCGTCAAGCCGATCAAGCACGATCGCGCCGACACCGGCAAACCCAAGACTGATCGGGCGCAAATCGCCAAGCTGCGCCAGGCCGCGACCGTGCGCAGCGATGCCACCACCGTGGATGGCCTGTCGGACCAGTTCGTGATCGACGTCGGCCCCGAAGATGAGTTGATGTGGGCCCGTGACGGCGTGCAGGAAAGCCAGATGCGCAAGCTCAAGGCCGGCCAGATTCCGTTCGAAGGCAGCCTCGACCTGCATGGCATGAGCGTGGAAAAAGCCCGGGAAACCCTCTGGGCCTTTCTTGCCGAAGCCACCAAATTCGAAATCCGCTGCGTGCGTGTCACCCATGGCAAGGCCGTGCGGCTGGACGGCAAGCGGCCGATGATCAAGAGCCACGTCAATACCTGGCTGCGCCAGCATGCCCAGGTGCTCGGCTTTACGTCGTGCCAGGCCCGCCATGGCGGCGCCGGTGCGGTGTATGTGATGCTCAAGCGCACCATGATGGAAGGCCGCGACGAGTAACAAGTGCCATCGTCAGGCTTGCAGCGATGTGTCCGCCCCCGTAACCTTGCGCTTTGCGAAAATCCCACAGGTAGTTTCATGTCCCTGGAACAGAATTACACAGAGATTCTCGGCCAACTCGGCGAGGACGTCTCCCGCGAGGGCCTGCTCGACACGCCAAAGCGTGCCGCCAAGGCGATGCAGTACCTTTGCCGCGGTTACGAACAGACGTTGGAAGAAGTCACCAACGGCGCCCTGTTCAGCTCCGACAACAGCGAAATGGTGCTGGTCAAGGACATCGAGTTGTACTCGCTGTGCGAACACCACCTGCTGCCGTTTATCGGCAAGGCCCACGTAGCGTATATCCCGAGCGGCAAAGTGCTGGGCCTGTCGAAGGTCGCGCGGATCGTCGACATGTATGCGCGTCGCCTGCAGATCCAGGAAAACCTCAGCCGCCAGATCGCTGATGCGGTGCTGGAAGTCACCGGCGCCCTCGGCGTGGCAGTAGTCATCGAGGCCAAGCACATGTGCATGATGATGCGCGGCGTGGAAAAACAGAATTCGTCGATGATCACGTCGGTGATGCTCGGTGAGTTTCGCGAAAACGCGGCCACCCGCAGCGAATTTCTCAGCCTGATCAAGTAAATGGCTGCGTAGGAAAAGACCGGCGTTCATCGTCGGTTTTTTTTCGCCCGCAAAATTCAGGTAAGCTGCGACCCCTTCTTCATGGGCAAGAGGTTTTCAGCCATGTTCGTCAAAGCACTTCGAGTCGGCCTCGGCCAGATCATTATCGCCAGCGACTTCCTGACCCGCCCGCGCAAAAAACAGCGCCCCGCCGAACAACAGGCCCAGGTGAACGAAGCGGCCAAGGACCTGACCCTGTATCAGTTCCATGCCTGCCCGTTCTGCGTGAAGACCCGTCGCACCCTGCACCGCCTGAATGTGCCTGTGGCGCTCAAGGACGCAAAAAACAACGCGCAAGACCGCCAGACCCTTCTGGAGCAAGGCGGCAAGATCAAGGTGCCGTGCCTGCGCATCGAAGAAAACGGCCAGACCACCTGGATGTACGACTCCAAGGTCATCATCGATTACCTGGACAAGCGCTTCG